>PCVE01000076.1 GCA_002762705.1 Candidatus Woesearchaeota archaeon CG11_big_fil_rev_8_21_14_0_20_43_8
AGAAGTATACTGTGAGAATGACCAGATCAAAGTCATTGATCAGCCATGCCAGAGCGGAGATGTCTGCAATGGCGGCGTATGCCAGGTACAGGCAGCAGCACAGTCGACATGTGTCGATACAGATGGTGGCAAGATATACGATGTTGTTGGAACAGCGACTGCGACTTACGCTGTCGGAGGAGCATCCATAAGCCAGGACTCATGCCAGAACATTACTCATCTGATGGAAGGTTATTGTGATGATGATGTAGACAAATGGGAAGAATGGGAATGTCCAAGCGGAAAAGTCTGCGACAGTGGCGCGTGCGTGCCTGATACACCTTGCAGTGATCCTGATGGAAATGATGTGACACAGAAGACGACTGTCACAAAAGGGACATATACTCAGGTGGATTACTGCGGTGGACAGGACAATTATCACATCAATGAGGCCATCTGCGTGAACAACCAGATCACGACCGATTACCAGCTCTGTCCGACAGGCCAATGGTGCAAGGATGCGATATGTGTGACAGAACCGGTCTGTTCTGAGACAGATGGTGGTGATGATGCGCAAAACCAAGGCACTGTTACAAAAGATGGCAGTTCATATTCAGATTACTGCCAGAACTCAAACACACTGTATGAGTACTATTGCGACGGAAACGCTGTGAAGAACAGTTTCCATACATGCAGTTGCTCGGCCGGCAAGTGCCCATAAGGCATTTTTTTTATTTTTTCCTTGAATTACAGAAAGTTTTATAAGATTACAACACCAATTCTAATAGATATGCCACTTATAAAGTTCGTCCTGGAAAAAGAAGACAAATTCGTCATGGACTGGATGGAAGAGCTCGGTTGGGATGCGAATCCATTCGATGACGGGCTACTCGAGCCGATAGATGACTTCATCGCAGGCTATAATGAGGAAAGGGGCAAACTTAACATCTTTGTCATCAGCAAGAATCCATTCGGGATACTCAAAGGGCCAAAAGGCACAGGCAAAACGATGCTCTTCAAATGGTTGATCAATCAATTGCATGAACATACTGATCGTGTGAATTGTCTGATGATGGATGGTGCCTTGCTTCATGATGAACATGCGTTCATACAAGCAGTGGTGAAGCCGCATCTTGGGTTCTTTGAGAAGATATTCAGCAGGCGCAGATGGGGTATGCTTGATTCAAGTTCGCTTCCAGGATACCTCAAACCTAAACTCAAAAGACGAAGGCTTGTGCTTCTGATAGACAATGTGGACAAGCTAGAGAAACACATAGCAAAGACAGTCAATTATCTCCTTGATGCAGATCTTAACATGCAGATAATCGTCGCAGGGACAAAGGCGCATATAGAGAAGGTCAAGCTTCATTATCATAAAGACGATTTAGGTATCGAGCTACAGAAGCTATCATATGAAGACCTTCGTGACATGATCAAGAGACGTATCGAGTTCTTTGGCGGTGAAGATATTGTTCCATTCACAGATACGCTCCTAAAGAAGATAGCAATGAAAGCGAACAATAATCCTCAAGAAATGATCAAGATGTGCAGGAACCTGGCTGTCAAATCGACTGTCTTCCATAAGCACAAAGGCGATGACAAAGACCTTGCTCCGCCAGAGCCAAAAGGCGAGAAGCATGATCCTGAGAAGCTTGAGAAGATAAAGAAAAAAGTCGGCACTATAAATTATATCAAGTCAAGCAAGAAGAAGAAACCAGATGTCGAAGTAATCGAGAATAGGACAGCATCTCCTTCTGAAGATGAATACGCAGATCTCGATGAGAAAGAGAAGAACGACCAGCTTATCTCTGAACTGTTTGATAAGAAGTAGTCTATTCAATTTTGTCTTCTAGTTGTTTTACTACTTTCCTTCTGCCTTTAAGAGACCAAATACTCATAATAGACATCCACACCATCCCTGCAGCCAATGATGTTGGAGTTCTCATGTGTTCAGGGACTTCGCTGTAATTGAGATATTGAAAACCATTCCAAAGCGTGACTGTCGCTCCGACGCTATATAAATATTCTTTAGCAGGGATATTTTTGATATATCTCTCTTTGATATTATTCCATAATCCCTTGAAAAAACCCTTTGTTTTTCTTGGGATGATGCCTCCGTAATGTGACAGGAGTTTTCTTAGACCATATCCATTTTTCTCTCCTACTGTATTGTTCACAAAGAAATAAGTGTTCATGAAATTTCCAAATAGATTTGGGCCAAGTGCTGCTTTTGCCAACGGGTGATTTGAGATATACTTACCAACGATATCTCCGCTCTTCATCAATGCATCGAGACATAGGCCATATGATGGAGCAAGTGCAGCAGTGTATTTGATCTTATTGGCAGCGATTTTCTTGTCTGTGATAAGCTGGGACACGACATCCCCTAAAACATAAGTGATCTCGCTAGTTATGATCGTGCTAAGTATCCTATGATTCTGTTGCAGGTATTGATACCCATCGACAATCGAATTGACCGTGTCACCAAGATCCATTTCCATGTTGATATGGCGATTGTTTTTAATTCCTTGGTTTTATTTAAGCGGTGGCGATTTAATCTATTTGATCAGAAATATCTTCTTGGGTATCTTAATATACAAAAAACAAAGGTTTATATATCAGTAGCCTTTTCTGTATACAGATTGTCGTTAGCGCGCACAATTATTTTTAGGAACTAAAGGTGAGAGTAATGAGAAGAATCTGCGTAATCAACCAGAAGGGTGGAGTAGGAAAGACAACAACAACAGTGAACCTAGGAGCAGGGCTCGCAGCTGAAGGAAAGAAGGTCCTTCTGATCGATCTGGATCCGCAAGGAAACATCAGCCATTGTCTGAAGGTCGAACCACAGAAAGATGCATATAGCCTCATAATCGAGAATGCGCACTGGAAAGAATGCATCGTGAATGTCGCGAAGAATCTTGATGTCATGCCTGGCAGAGAGACTCTGACAAAGGCAGAGATCATCCTTGCTGGTGAGCAGTTCAGAGAGACTGTGCTGCGAAGAAGGCTTGAAGATATCAGAGGATATGATTATATAATCGTCGATTGCCCGCCATCGCTTGGGCTATTGAATCAGAACGCGATGCTTTTCGCAAATGAAGCATTCGTACCTGTCTCGACTGATCCATTAGGCATGGTCGGACTTAAGAAGATGGAGAACGCAGTCAGAGTGATCGAGAAAGTCTTCGATCATAACATCAGGATGACAAAAGTCATACCGTCGATGTATGACAGACGTAACAAGATCTGCAAAGAGACGCTTGCTGAGCTCCAGAATGATTATTACGAGCTTGTCTCGAATCCAATACGGATCAATTCAAAGCTCAAAGAAGCTCCAAAGAAGAAGGCATCGATCTTCGAATATGACAAAGCTTCAAGAGGAGCAAAGGATTACAGGGAGCTTGTCCGATTTGTGATCTACGAGGAACCGAAATATTCGGTACCCGACACCCCAGACCAACTGCCAGGAGGCATAAAAGCGTTCAAAGAAGTGCTGGCCTAAGGAAGGGGCCGGCCGCTTTTGGTCTTTCTTTATTTTTTTATTTAAGTATGCTTACGACAACATCTCTTTTTCTTGGACCATCAAAACAACACAGAAAGATGTCCTGCCACGTGCCAAGCACCAGTTTTCCGTCACTGATTGGTATAGTCTCTGATGGCCCGATTATGGATGCCTTGATATGTGCATCAGCATTGCCGTCGATTCTGTCATGTCGCCATGTACCTTTAGGTATGTGTTTTGCCAGAAAATCCAAGATATCAGCACCCACGTTCGGGTCTGCGTTCTCGTTCAATGTTATCGCAGCAGTTGCATGCGGGACAAATATGTTGCATAATCCATCTTTCACACCTGACTCATCGACAATCTTCTGTACATCATCAGTGATATCGATCATGCTCTCTCTTCGTTCCGATTTTATCTCTATTTTCTTGTGCATTTTTTAAATAGTCCTCTCTTTGGGTTTATAATTGTTGTCGGTGATCATTCAAATTATCCTTTTATTTACTAACACATCCTGTACTGTTTTTAAGAATATCTCTGCATTCTTTATCGATTCTTCTGCTGGTTCAAGATTATTTCGTGATAATCGATGGTATTGGTAAATGCCTCTTTTTGCTTTTTCTTCTTCAAAGATATCCATTAATTCTGATGCTTTTGCTTCAACGTCTTCATATAACAAAAAAAGTTCTTCTGCAAGTTCATCATTCACAATGAAATGTTTTGCAAAGGCAATCATTGTCGCATGGTGCATTCTGTTGATTATTTTGAGTCTCTTTATCCCAAGGAGGGATTGTGCTGAATGGAAGATGGAATAATATGAGCACACTATCACCCAGTCATAGAAAGTCGCATCCTTAGGGTAATCCAATCTGTCTTTTATCTCGTTGTCGATACTGATTCTCAATAATCCTTTCGCAAGCATAAGATCATTTTTTGATTTCATCCATTTCAGATTGCTGCGTACTTCAGAATTCTCTTTTATACTTTTTTCTCTGCTAAAAGCCGACTATATTATTTCTCAATCTCTTTAGTTTGGAGCATATTTGATCTTCTCCAGTATTCGGATTGCATTATAAAATGGGTGTGGATTGTATATTATCTGTTTATTTCGGATGATATGCTTTACTACTGTCTCTTCAGGAGATTTCAAGCTTTCTTGGAATTCTTCCATAGAGAAGACAGATAAATCTATCTGGGTTTCATATGGGAATCTAGACATAATCTTCTTCATTTGTTTGACTTGCTGTGTTATGATAAAGATATCCCAGTCTGAATTCTTTGTGGCATTTCCAGAAACCTGGCTTCCAAAAATGCCAAGTGTAGCTGATGGGTCTATAACCACCATCTCAATGATCATCAATCTAAGGATATTCTTCTTAAATTTCTGGCTTTCTTGCTCTTCGACAAAGCTTAATAATTGCACTGCTTTTAGATTCATTATGTTCACAGATATCATATTCATCGAACCTTGTTTTTGTTGGAATAATATCTTTTCATCGACTAATATCTTGATCCTCTTGAAAGTATGTGAATAATTGATATCAAGTGATTTAGTTATCTGCCTAATCGATATCGTTTTTGTATAATCTTTCACAAAAAGACTCATTATTTTAAGGTCCATCATTGTTATATTTTCTAACATATAATGTTATATTTTAAAACATACATATAAACTTTTCTGGTCTGAAACAATAAAGTAGGGGTGCTTAATGTAATGTGGGGGTGCTTTCTACGAAGAGTCTACGAAATATTCAGAAATTTTACATATTTAGACAGAGAATCATTGATAATACGATAAAATAACAAAATAAATCCGAGACATTCGGAAGAATATTACACCAATTTCTTCTCTAGAAATTTCCTGATGTCTTTTACGAATTCCTCAGCTTCAAGATAGAGCTTATCAAAATGTCTGCCTGGAAGGACCTGCAGTTCTTTATGTGTTATCTTTTTCATGAGATAATAGAACTTTTTCATGGTTTTCACATGCTTTGGTTTCAGATGTCCTGTTTTCACAAGTTTCTCATCAAGCATATTCGAAGCATATCTTGGAGATGGAGGCACTTCACCGATCTTCATCAGGGCAGCATGTGAAGAGTCGATCACTGCCCAGTATAAATCTAATATCCCCTGCAATATATGCCACTGCGCATTGTTGAGTGTCTTAGGCGATCTTGAGAAATAATTCCATACTGATTCTGGTGATGGCCTTATCCGTCCTTGCACAAGAAGCGCCTGCAAAGGCGTTATGAAACCAGTATCAAGTATCGGATATCCTTCTCTTAATATATTGATTCCGACTGGATCACCAGCTCTGATATATTCCCAGAATGTCGTGAATTTCAATGTGGTCACGTGAAGTTTGTTTGTTGTCTCAACAATAAGTTTCTCTGTGATGATCCTGTAGGCTTCTGCGACTTCTTTGCTTATAACAATCGAGATGTCATCTACTATGGCCAGGATATCTATATCATCTGCATCTTTGCTTCCACGGGCAGTGCTGCCAAATATCATGATGCCTTTGATGAAAGGTCCAAACTCTTTCACAAGCTTACCGGAGAATTTATAGGCTAATTGGATATGCTTCTCTGCATATTTTTCCTTATTCTGGGCTTCTTTTTTTTCGATGTCAAATTCCAAATGTGCACCCCATGTTTCCTATCCGGCAATAGTTACATAATATAATCATAAGATTCCTTTATTAAGTTTGTTTACTATTATATAATGGCTGCAATAGAAAACGCAAAAAAAGAAATAAAAAATTACTTCTTCGGACCATCTAGATACTTGAAGATCGGAGCATCTTTCGACAACACCAATGTCGATTTTCCCTTGAGACCTTCCTTATAGACTTCGAGCGATCTTTGGAAGTCATAGAACTCTGGGTCGGTGTTAAGGCCTTTTGCCCTAATCTTCAGGTTCTCTGCATCAGCCTGTCCCATCGTGGTCTTTGCTACTTTCTCTGCTTCAGAGAGTATCTTCTTCTGTTCGAATTCCATCTTTCCCTTGATGCCCTGAGCCTGTTCTTGTCCCTGAGAGATATAGAGCTTAGCTATCTTCTGCCTCTCAGCCTGCATCCTCTCAAACACTCCTGTCCTGATACGTTTTGGATATTCAGTCTTTATGACCCTTACATCCTGTATCTTCATCCCATAGTTTCTGTTGTGGCTCTCTTTGGTGCTGTATTTAGTCACTTCCTGCATCAATTGCTGTCTGCCTCTCTCGACATTCTCCAGCTTGTAGTCACCAAGTTCAGCAGTTCTCTTGATCTGCCTGTTCGAGCTCCTGACAATCTCGATAAGATCATATCTGCTGACTGTCTGCTGCACACCGGGATTGATCAACGCATCAAGTGCTCCCTGCCCGCCTTCTTCACTGTGGACAGATTGATAGAACTTCGCCGCGTCATCTATCCGCCAAAGAGCGAAATTATCGATGATGAGGAATTTCTTGTCTTT
>PCVE01000095.1:0-3236 GCA_002762705.1 Candidatus Woesearchaeota archaeon CG11_big_fil_rev_8_21_14_0_20_43_8
AAGCAAATTTATAATTCGCTTTGCGAATTATGCCACTGGTCTGTGACCAGGGGTGGTCGTTTTCGATTGACGGCGAATTATTAGAATTCATGCTAAAGGTGAACAATATGTTACAACAACTTGAAGATCTTTTAAAAAAATTAGAAACAGGAACCCGTTCTGCTGAAGAGATCACGCACCGACCCACTCTGATGCCCATGGAATTTCGTCCGTATGAAATGACTTGGGAAAACCGTTACCAAAATCCAACAATGAATTCTCTGATCGAGATAAGATTTGATAATAATTATGATGTCATCGCTTACTCTGAAATAGTGCAGGGCAAAAAGACTACATTCACTCATTCTGAGATCAGGAATCTAAAAGGCACGGGTATACTTACAAACTATGTCAGACACGACCCAAGATATGTCCTTGTTAATTGCAAAGATGACCGCCAAATTGCATCGGGTGTATTTGAAGTCATTATATATGATGACGATGCAAAAGAGATGGAAGACGAAGCAGATGACATGGCCCAGATAATGGGGAATATGGCATATATTGAATTTCATGCACAATTTTACTTAGATGACAATGATGATTTAAAGAAATTCACAATTGTCAAAAAATATCCAAAATTAAAAAAAGAGAGCCTGTTCACAGAGATCATATTTTCATAACTTGTTCCAAGCCGCTTCGAATTCCGCGACCTCTAATTCATTAAGACCTCGAATTGGACCCCCTTCAAACATACCAGAAAGCCCTTCGATCAGCTGCTTCATGAGAGATTTCTCTTCTTCATCCATGCCAGGCTCTTCTATCTGTGAAGGATCATCCATCAAAGATCGCATATTCTGTTTTTCTTCCTCTGAAAAATCTTCTTCTTTTTTCACTGTGTATATAAAAGGTTTGATATTGGCGCCGAAGAACTGCGGCTTGCTCTGTTCGACATACGATTTGATCCCTTTTGTTAGGTCTTCAAAATTGCTGAAATCATTTTGGTTGATATATTCAAGACAATCTGGTCGGATTATGCCAGCTTGGAAATTATATTTCCCATCAAATGAAGTTAGCTGTACAGCACACGACAATTCATATCCTTCCCCTATATCCGGAATCGTCTTGTGAAATTTGTTATATTCATCTTCTGACATGTGGACTAAATGTGGATCAATGATATCATAGAGATCACCTTTTTTCTTGAGTTCTTCTTGCCTCTGACGGAACCGATCTGCCCAGCCAGTGGTTTCTTTGTAATCCATCAATTTTTGGCGATATATATGGTTTATATGCTTCCTGGCTTCAAGATTGTCTTCAAGCATTTTCACACCAATACTCGTCAAATCCTCAAATCTGTCAAATACATTCACTAGTCCCATGTTGGACACCTCCGATAAGAGATAGAATAATTAAGAGATTATTATAATTATGTATTAAATAGTATAAATTGATATAAACAACAGCTATCGACACCACTGTGCGCCATCGACACGGATAATTTCGCCTGAGATATTCCGTGCATCGTCTGAAGTCATCATCTCGATCAAGAACATTATTTCCCAAGATCCTTCTTGAGCTCTTCAAGAAGCGCATACATGTCTTTCTTCTTATCATCTGACTGTGTCGGAGGAGCAGAAGGTGTCAGAGAAGGCGCAATCGGCACATTTGGTCCTGAGACAGTCGGTATTCCAGACACAGGACGCGTATCGAAATCAGCTGATGGCGGTTCAGGCACATCAAGCGACAATGACGGTGGAGCCGAGACTTCATCAGAACTATGATTATGCATATAATGAGGTGATGGGACATCAAGTGTATCTCCTACTGGCGCAGAAAGCGGTGCCTGCATAGGAGCTGGCCTATGATCCTGCGAAAACGCAGCATTGAGTTCATCATGTGGAAAAGGAGCAGGTACCAAAGGCACATCGACTTTCGGGACATTCGTCGGCCACTTGATCTCATTTGGCAATTCAGGCAATGAAGTATTCTCTTCCATAACCCGATTGGTCTCTTCTATCTTCCTGACGGTCTTATCAGCGACACTCTCTGCGACCTCATCTTCCATCTCTCTCATGCTCATCCTTTTGATTCTTTCTTTCTCCTGTTCTTCAAGAAACATCTCATCGATCTTCGCGATGCTGATAGGTGGTTTTGAGCAGATTGTATCTATGCGCTCTTTCAACGCCTGAAGCGAAGTCTTTGCGTCTGATGGATAGAAATCCGGGTCACCCGGCTTGCTTCGGATCGTCTTTCCGACACTCGCTATGGAATCATTAAGGCGATCGATAGATTCAGCAAATTCTTTTCTGTTTGTCATACCAGTTATTTTACCAGCCATATATACCCCTCATTATAGAAATCGCTTTGTTTATTTATAAACTTTATTCATCATCCATTGATGAACATCACTTATTTATATCAGTATTCCAACTAGAGATATATGAGGTGATCACTTTTGGAACAATATCATAAAAGAGGAATTATATCTTTGCTTGCAGGAATAGGCATAATTGTCCTTCTGATAGGCATTTTCACTGATAATTATAGATTTATGTCAGGTCTTGTCGCTGCCATAGGTATCTGGTGCGTGACAGTTGCTTTCTCACGATTGATCGGTGCCAAAGAAGAACCTGATCCAAAGAAGGCGCTGCTTTCTCTGTTAAGCGGTGCTGGCTTTGTCATCCTTCTTGCTGGACTCCTGACGAGCATGATTGATTTTTTTCCAGGACTCATCACTGCGATAAGTATTTGGATATTGACTGGTGTGCTTGGTAGATTCATGAATGTGAAACATGAACGCTGTTCTTGTTGCTGTGCTGAAAAACTGGAAATACCAGAAAATAAAACGACTGTAAAGAGAAAGATAGCGACAAAAAAAACGATGAAAAAAAAGACAGTGAAAAAGAAAACAGCAAAGAGAAAGACAACCACAAAGAAAAAAAGATAGATCATCCGAAGAATATCTTCCAGAAGATCTTTGGCCGTATCATAGAAAAGAATATCTCTTTATACGAAAGATTGCCAGTATGGAGATCCCAAAGCATATCCAGTATCTCTTTTTTTGGCTTTTTCAGGATAGCCGGCCTATTTTTCATCTTCTCAAAGCACCAGAACAAGAACCTGCCGTATGACATATCAGACGCAAGCCGCCTGTAGAATCTCAGGTAACCTCTCTTTAATTCTTTCTTCGATATCCCATAGTCGACTATCGTTCGGCTCGCCTGTCTCGCCGAGAGCAATGCGATAAGCAGACC
>PCVE01000095.1:3245-10311 GCA_002762705.1 Candidatus Woesearchaeota archaeon CG11_big_fil_rev_8_21_14_0_20_43_8
GCTGATCGGATTCTTCGCCGCAGACACAGAAGTCATAGGGCTGCATGAACATAATATGCTATCTTTTTTCAGATCATGCCTAAATAACCCACGCTCTGACATCATGACCATGACCTTCCATACATCAGACATGCCAATCTGCAGTGCACCTTTCTTTCCTACCAGATTCAACGTGAGATGTCTTTTTTTTGGGATAAGGATAGCATAATCTACATCTTTCATGTTCTGGACAGGCAACACATGGATCTCATCCCGTCGGGTATCAGGATGCAGAACATCTTCTTTTAGTTCAACGAGTCTCGTCCAGAGTGTATCGGGCCGCTTGTAACCTGTTCTTTCAAGCTGTTTCAATATCGGGCTATTGACGCCTGTCGCGACTATGACAAGATCATGTCGATACTCTTTTCCACCGCAGGAAAGCGACCAGCCTTGGTCATGATGCAACGAAGAGACATATCTTCTTTTCAGACTGACATCTTTCCGTCTCAATGCCTCATCTAGAAGCAATTGGTCAAAACTATGGGCTGATGCGTCGACTGGTCCCTTCGCTCTGTTCACTGTGAATATGTTTGGATCATTTTTAGAGAGCAGGATGGATTCGCAGCCGAGATACAGCCTATAGCCAGCGACCTTGCATTGGATGGTCTTGGTCATATCGATGCCGATATCATTTAGTTCCTGATGTAGATTGTTTGAGATGACGCCTGCGCACAGATTGCAGTTGCATTGCCCCTTTTTCTTGAAATCCTTTCCTTCGTAAAGAGTGATCTCGAACGTCTTTCTTTTTCTTTTCGCATAATCGCTAAGGAATATAGCAGCAAGACTGCCTGCCGGACCAGCACCGATTATCGCCACTCTGACTATAGATCCCATAGAAGAGATGAATGGCTTTTGATTATATAAAGGCATCCTGAACCAAAAGAAATATAATGGCATGTACTCTAAAAAGTATCTATGGCCAGCATTATGCCCCCAAAAATGAGATCCTATGCCATTCTGATCATATGCCTATTAGCCATATCTCTTCTTGGTTGCGACATGACATCAAGCAGCAGACAGAGCGCTGATTATTACAAAGGCACAAAGGGGATAGTTATGTCGTTTATGGATGGTCTTCCACCAGATAGACTATTTGAAGGAGATCCTTTGCAGGCAGTCATCGAGCTACAGAATACTGGGGCATATCCAGAGAAAGGCGCGCCAGAAGGCAAATTATATATAAGCGGTTTTGATTCAAATGCGATCAATGGCTATTGGGATAATTATGCGGATTTTCCAAGCGATCTGCCAGGAAAAACACCGATAAATCCAACTGGCGGACGTGAGATGAAAAAATATTATGATCGCGAAGTCAGGGTGCCTTTTGACAATGAAAAATATTCCACGACAATACAGGTAACTTCATGCTACAAGTATAGGACACTGGCGACACCAACAGTCTGCATCGATCCTGAACCAGGAAACAGGATACCTGATAAGCCATGCAAATCGAGCATCGTCACATTGTCAGGAGGGCAAGGAGCACCTGTCGCCGTCACTAAGATCGAACCAAGGACAAGCAGCGATGGTATCTATTTCACGATATATATACAGAATGTCGGTAATGGCAAACTGATAGCATCTGATAAATACAGTAAATGCCCATATGAACTGGATTACAATGATATAAATAAAGTGCTTGTCAGGGCTGAGCTTCCCTTTGACAAAGCCCCAGAATGCACACCAGACGGCACAAGCTATAGACCCGTAGTACTTACAAACAGCGGTTCTGGAGCAATCACTTGTAGATTCAATAACCCTGGAGGAGATGCATATACGACCACTTTGAAGATCCAGCTTGATTATGTATATTCAGAATCAATCAAGAAGAACCTAGAAATAGTCAATCTGGACTATCTGCAGTAAGAAAGCTGTTTTGTCGATAAATTTATATAAATATAAGGCTTCCAAGACATTATATCATATTTAAATAAGCTCTTAAAAAGGAGGTTAGAGTCAAATGAGAAGATTCATAGCATTGACAATAGCACTGATGATGTGCTTGATGATAATTTCTGGCTGTGATAGCAGCAAAAACACATCGGGGACTGCTTCTATTTCAAATCCATTCCTTGGCGGAACAACTGGGGTATTATTGGATTTCCAAGAAGGCATGCCACCAAAGGAAGTGTTTGATGCAGGAGAATATCCTTTCAGCGTGACATTGAAGGTTGAGAATAGGGGAGAAGCAGATATCAAAAAAGAAGATATGGCTGTCTCATTGACAGGGATCAAGGCTTCTGACTTTGGTCTTACAGATGCTGATCTTTCTGTTAATCCTAGCGATAAGATGACACGAAGATTCAAAGACGCTAATGGAAATATAATAGAAGGCGCGACAGAATATGTGAACTTCGACAACCTTAATTTCAAGGATACTCTTGCAGGAAACCAGGAATTCACGATCAGAGGAGAAGTCTGTTATAATTATCAGACAAAAGCAGTCTCAAAGATCTGCATCACGAAGAATATCCTTGATACGACATACACAAAAGTATGCAGGGTAGATGAATCAAAGACTGTCTATAATTCAGGCGCTCCTGTCCAGATATCGAACTTCAAAGAGCTTCCTAGAGGAAAAGACAAGGTACAGTTCACATTCGATATAACACATTCAAGCAATAGCGATCTGTTCAAAGCAAGCAGTGGTTGTGACTACAAGTTCCAGAACGAGAACAAGATCTTTGTGACTGTCGACAGTGGTATGACCGGTCTTAAATGCACCGGCCTTACTGGCGGAAATGGCGCGACGACAGGAGAGATCACATTGTACAACAGAAAAGCCACTGTGTCATGCACACAGGACGCAAGCAATGTCGCATCAGATTTCGAGAAGATCGTGAACATACAGCTTGATTACGAACTTAAGGATTACAAAGAGACAAAGGTCATCGTCAAGCACGGTGTCGATGAGTGATCTTTACTTTTTTATCTATTTTTCTTTCTTATCTTTTAGTAATTTGACATCAGATAGAATTTTCTTGATTGGTTCTGTAAGAATAATATAGATAGAAAAAAATCACTACCTGATCCGAATCGGATCAGCGAGTGATTATCCTTGTGATCTTGTTCAGATAGACGATTATCTCTTTGATCTTGTTCTCGACCTTCTCCACTCTGTTTGTATTATCCACAAGCTCCACTTTCTTGTTGAGCATATACAGAGTGTTCTTGTAGCTGTCAAGACTGTCATTGAGCATATCTACCTGCTTCTTCAGTTCCTTGTTGCTGTCTCTAAGGGCGCTGAATTCATCACGGACGCTCACTGTCTCATTGATCAGATTCGAATGCAATGATAATTTATCGAAGACGCTCGAAAGCTTTGTCCTATTCTCAGAATTGTCTTTGTGTATGCTTTCGATCCTGCTGTCGAATTCTGCGATAGGAA
Organism: Candidatus Woesearchaeota archaeon CG11_big_fil_rev_8_21_14_0_20_43_8; assembly: GCA_002762705.1. Lineage (GTDB taxonomy): Archaea > Nanobdellota > Nanobdellia > Woesearchaeales > CG08-08-20-14 > CG08-08-20-14. The sequence goes on from PCVE01000095.1 coordinate 6,673, forward strand.
GAGATTCCATTATGGAAGTCATCTTGTCAAGCCTGCTCTTCAGATAATCATTCTCGGATTTAAGACGTTCGACCTCAGATTCGAATGCTGCGGACTTGCTTTTTTTATGAAGCTTCATCTTGATGCTCTGAAGCCGTTCGCTGAACTCTTCTTGATCTTTTTCTTCACGAGGTTTCGGCTTCATCTCTTCAGGCATCTCGACCTCTTCATCAGGCTGCTGCTCTATCGCTGCCATAGCAGATTCCTCATCCATAGGCATTTCTTCTGGTTCATTATCCTCAAGAGGCTGCAACTCGCCGATATAATCTTCAGTTTGATCATCCTGAGCGAAATCTGGCTTTGGTGGCTCATCTATAACGTCCTGTCTTTGCGTTGAATCAAATTCTTCTGGCATCGGCGGAGCATCGATATCATTGGATGCTTCATTGAACGATTGTGACATACTTGATCTGGGACCGATTTTCACATCGCCGAATTTAGGCGGCTCATCGATATCCGACATATCACCCATCGGCGGAAATTTTGATGGCGCCTGAGGTGGCATTTCCCATTTCTTCTTCTTCAAAACATTGAATAATCCCATATTATCACCATCACTCTGCAAGAGTCTCGACAATGGAAAGCATCTGGCTGATCTTCTTCTGATTCATCATCACCTGTTGCTGCATCGCATTGATCTTATCATTGACTTCTGATTGATTCTTCATGTGGTTCTTTAGCTGGACAATCTCCTTTCTCAGATTATCTATCTCCTCGACAGCCCTCACATTGTTGCTTATCTCATCCACATGCGCAGTCAGTTCATCGATGCTGTTCTGCATCGAATTCATATGCTTCTGCTGCGAATCTATGTTCCTAAGGACAAGACCAAGATCCCTGATCTGATCGACCATCTGGTTCAACCTGCTGTTGAAATCGTCTTTGAATGAAGAGAGCTCAGATTCAAGCTTCTCCTGGACAATATCATCTACATTATCGACAGACTTCGATGTCTCAAGCCGCTTCTTGATAAGTTCTATCTTTGAGCTGAAATCATCCATCTCAGAAGAATCTTTCGGCTTCTTTTCCTCTTTCTTTGGCTTCTTGATCTCTTTTTTCTTCACCATCTTCTTAAGATCAGATTTTTTCTCTTCGATATGCTCTTCTATATCTTTTGGCTCTTCGATACTTTCATCTTCAGACATAGGAGGTTCATCAGGCATGTCATCTGCCAAGGGCGGAAGATCTGGCTCATCGCTTCCGGACTGTTTTGTGAATTCCTGATTGAGCCTGTCGATCTCATCGATGACTTTGTCTTTGAATCTACCTTCTTGTGAATCCTTTTTCTTTAGAAAACCAAACAAACCCATTTTACATCACCACCTTTTTGGATAATACTTCTAGTATCTCCATTATACGATCAGTCTTCTCGATATTGTCTTCGAGCTTGCTATTGAGCTCTGCTTGCACTTCGATCGCCTCGCAGAGCATCTCTTCTATTTCATCTATCTTTAATTTTATATCTATCACTTTTTTGTCCAAAATATTGAACTTGTTCTCTTTGACAAATTTTGATTCTGCCTGGTTGAAAGCGTCTTTTGTTGTCTGTTTCAATCTGACTAGATCTTCCTTTGACGCGAAGGCCTTATCTTTCAGGTCTTTCTTGATCTTTTCGACCTCGAATCTCAAATCCATAGAAGATTTCATATGTTTTGCAGTCGTCTTTTTCAATTCTTCGTCATGTTTCTTCAGTTTATCAGCTGTCTTTGTGATCACTTGATGATTCTCGAGGTTATCAAGAGTGTTTTTCAGTGAAGAGAGCTGTGTGATTATCTTGTCATTTAGAAGCTTTCCTGATTCATGGCCTGCGAGAAGCGCATGGATCTGCCTTCTGAGTTCTGTGTCGCCGCCGATATCGACATTCTTGATGTTCTCGAATTCATTGGCAATCTCTTTTAGAAGGTCTTTCTCGATATTCTGTTCAGAAGCAGCTTTCTTAGATTTTGATTTATGGTTCTTTTTTAGTGCCACCATTACTTCCAAACCCCCAACTAAAGTAATACTGACAGCGGTCCTTTAAAATATTTTATCACTACTTCCAAATGGTTTACTGGAGAAGTACATCACCCATATCGATAATCGACCTCTATAAGAACAGAGAATTCCTCGCCAAAAGCACCCATTGTCTGTGTTGTTGAACCTTTGATACTTTTTCCATCAAGTGACATCTTAGCTTTTATTGGATTTGGTTTGCTGGCAAAATCAGAGGTCTTCCTATAGCTTACATCCTCTTTTGCATAAGTCCCGGAACTTGGAGTGAAAACACCTTCAATTGGACAGACCTTTTTGCTGACAGCATCTGAGGCCATCACAGTTATCCAATCCTTGCTGCTATCTACGACATCGATTTTGACATCATACATAATAGGGTCATCATAATCGACAGATAATCTCACAGGTGCTTTGCTTTCAGAAGGATTTTTTTCATCGATCTCCCAGGTGTTATGTGACGAACCACTTGATTGACTCAGGCTGTTCTCATAGATCATACCACAGTCATGATTGAAATCGATCAAATGATAATTCTGGCTATTGTATGTGATGAACTGGTCTTTCACATAGAATTCATCTTCATCCTCATCGTATACTAGGACATCATTCGACAACATGTGCCCAGACGTAGAAAGCCTATGGTTCGCATAAAGCACCTGCCAACCAGTTGAATACGAAAAGCTCCATCGGGTGGTCCCGCGCCATTCAGGATTGCACTTCTCACGAGAATCCACTTTGTATTTGTCTTTATAGAAATCCGCCATATCTGGATCCGAATTTGAATATATCAATACAACCGCAAGCACTTTCTCATCATCACGTGTCCTGCAGAACTTCCTCTCCTTTATTTCAGTCCAATCTTCCCAATGCCATATATCGCCGATTTTGATAAGTGCTTGGCGTCTGTGCTTTTGGTCTGATTCTTTTTCGAACTTGAAAACCACTTTGTCGATGTTGTCTGTGAATGCATATGCTCGATAAGCCATCGAAAGAGGTTCAAGATCGACTTCCTGCGACAATTCTGTCTTTGTGTTCACTAGCTTGCTCTTGTATGCTTTTCCAACTGGCCGCATCGGCTTACCTTTGTATGTTCCGGTCGGAAAAACAGGCGCATCCTGATATCTCTCTTCAGGGTTCTGGTTCCAATTCCAAAGCGCATACTCCGCGAATGCATCATCAAAACCAGAAGCAGAAGTGACCACTTTTCTTGCATCGATGTCTTTGACAGCGAAAAGATCAGATTTGACCTTGCTGATACCGCCATAATATTGTGTCTGGAAAAGATACCATATGTATCGCGTATATTCTTTATACCTGTTCCATTGGATGAGATCCTCATGCAGCAATGAGAACGAACCATCAAGCACACGCCATTCAACATTGTAATCCGGATAGACCCAATGTTCCGACCATGTCGCAGTGGCTTCCAGCATCCACATGCGAGGCACCTTGCTATATTCAAGAGGGATATAATACTGGAAACAATGGAACAATTCATGGGCTGCTGTAGACTGGACTATTTTTTTGTCTTCGGCCTTCGTGACCTTCACATAGCAGCGTCTAGCACCGGCGAGGTTCCGCATGATAGCAGAACCATAGAAACCATTT
>PCVE01000121.1 GCA_002762705.1 Candidatus Woesearchaeota archaeon CG11_big_fil_rev_8_21_14_0_20_43_8
ATGAGCCAGGCTAAGCCTGTCTCTAAAAAAACAGAGAACTCACTGCTTTTTCAGCATCTTATCAATCGACATGGCCGCAGTCCGTCCATCACCCATGGCTGCTATCACTGTGCCGCGTCCGACAGAACTCGTCGCGATATCGCCTGCAGCAAATATCCTCGGATGCGACGTCCGCATATGTTTATCCACTACGATCTTTCCTCGTTTATCTTTTTTGATATCAAAACCATCTGTGATCAATGGATTAGGTCCCTGGCCGACAGCCATGACGACAAGATCGCATTCTATATCGAATTCACTCCCTTCAATCGGCACTGGGCTTCTTCTTCCGGATGCATCCGCCTCTCCAAGTTCCATTTTGATACACCTGATGCCTTCTACAGATCCAGATCCAAGTATGCTGACTGGATTTGTCAGCAGCATGAACCTGATGCCTTCTGCCTTTGCGTGCTCAACTTCCTCAGCACGCGCAGGCACCTCTTTTTCTGATCTTCGATAGACAATAGTGACATCAGAACCATAACGACGCGCGACCCTCGCAGAATCCATCGCGGTGTTGCCTCCGCCGACGACCACGACTTTCCTGCCTTTCTTTATCGGCGTGATCTGGTCGGGGAACTGGTATGATTTCATGAGATTGCTCCGTGTCAGGAACTCATTCGCAGAATACACTCCAATAAGATTCTCGCCAGGGATCTTCATGAAATATGGGAGCCCTGCGCCGCATCCGATGAACATGGCATCATATCTATCAAGAATCTGCTGGACGGTTAAAAGTTTTCCGATGACTGCATTCGTGCGGAGCGAGACGCCTTCGCACATGACTGAATCTATCTCTGCCTGCACAATCTTTTTTGGAAGTCTGAACTCAGGGATGCCATAGACAAGGACGCCTCCAGCTTTGTGAAGAGATTCAAACATCTGCACATTATGTCCAAGCGAAGACAGGTTGCCTGCGCATGTCAGGCTAGCAGGACCTGTTCCGACTACTGCGACTTTCTTCCCGCTTTTATCTGAGGTCATGCATCTATGTATCTTGTGCTCGATCGCATAATCTCCAAGGAATCGTTCGATGCGCCCGATCGCGACAGGCTCTCCGTTCCTGCCCCGGATGCAATGGAGCTCGCATTGCTTCTCCTGTTGGCAAACCCTTCCGCAGATCGCAGGGAGATCATTATACTTCTTGATGTGCTCGGCTCCTTCTTTTATCTTTCCTTCAGCTACGAATCTGATGAATCCAGGGATGTCGATACAGACTGGGCATCCAGGAACACATTGCGGGTTTTTGCAGTCGACACATCTCTTCGCTTCTGTGATAACATGGCTTTGGTCAAGGCCAAGAGTCACCTCATCGAAATTTTTGATTCTCTCATCTGGTGATTGCTCATCCATATGTACTTTCTCTTTTGACATGTTGCGTTCCATTGTGATTACCTATTTGAAGACCATCGCAGCATAACCGACTGAATGCGAATAGTCTTTTCCTTCTGTGATATCCACTGATGTGTAATATGAGAGTAGATGCACGTCGCTAACATCCTGCCAGATGATATCGATCATCAGCGCTATCGGAAGTGTGCCGCATATAGTTGCGCCTGTCTTCTTGACATAGTTCAGGAACACGCTTGAGTCGAGCTTCTTGATGGTCTCGATAGCCCCATTATCCATTTCAAGCAGGCTCTCTTTGATATTGTATATGAATGGCGTGAAACCGAAATTCTCGCCATAATGTGTGAAGTCAGAGCTTGTTATGAAACAGACAGTTTTCTTTGTCAGTTTGATGGCAGCTTTGATGTCTTCTGCCAGCTTCTTGATATTGACATCATGCGAGACCATTATCGCAAGCATCTTCATGGTCTTCATGTGATCTTTGTTGACAAACTGAAGGAATGGAAGCTGTACTTCGATAGAATGCTCTTTCTCATGTGCTTTATTGTTTATCTTGATCCCTGAATTCTGCTCTGCGGTCGCCTCAAGCACTTTCGCAAATTCGATGTCTGCTTTTAGGTCACTGAATGGTGTTGTCCAGTCTTCTGCAGATATCGCGCTTCCTGATCCAGTGTGGTCTGGTCCAAGGATGATGAATAGATCCGGCATCGCTGCTTCTCCGATCTCTTTGTATGCCCACGCAGCGCATTGGCCGGAGTAGAAGTATCCTGCGTGTGGAACTATAATGCCTAAGATCTCTCCATCTCGTTTTGAGATCGGCAGGGTCCCTGGCCCAAGTTTGCCTTCGAAACAATTGGTTATCTGTTTTTGTAGATTGTCAAAGTCGCTATCATAGAACTGGTCTGCGACAATAGGCTTTCTTGCCATTTTATCACCTTTTATTAGTCTTCTATGCCATATTGATTTTTATAAATATTTGCATCTACATTTTTGGCTGTATTGTGACAAAGTCACAATGCTCAGCAAACATAGTTTGCTAGGATGGCTTTCGAGCTGTGTTGTTACGTTTATATTCGCTCATACAATAATCATGCTATAACAAAGATTTTTAATGAATGATCGCTTTGATGAGACCTATGGTAAGAGCAGTCATATTCGACATGGATGGTGTCATATCAGACACGCAAAGCATCTACTCACAGATAGATTCTGATCTATTGGCTGCTGAGGGAATAGATATCGACCCGGCTGATGTGACTGCGCGGTTCGCAGGAGTCAAAAGCGCACTTATGTTTCAGACTATCCTTTGGGAGAATGGAAAAGGCGGTGATTTCAATGCCATGGCAGATGAGAAGAGACAGCGTTACAAAGAGATCCTAGAACGCGGTGTTAGGTCGATACCGGGGTCGCTTGAACTGATTGATAGCCTCAAATCTTCCGGTTTCCAAATCGCTGTTGGCTCAGCATCCCAATTGCCATTGATTGACTTCATATTGGATTCTTTGAAGATAAGATCCAAGTTCGATGCCATAGCATCTACAGAAGAAGTGGGCAAGGGAAAGCCAGCGCCTGACGTGTTCTTGCTTGCGGCAAAAAGGATCGGCGTGAGCCCAGAAGACTGTGTCGTGATCGAGGACGGACTCGCAGGCATGATCGGAGCGAAGAGAGCAGGTATGAAATGCATCGCTCTTGTGCCAGAGGGATCGAACGCTGATTATCCTGTTGATATTATAGTGCATTCTCTGAAAGATCTTACTATCGAAAAGATAAAAAAATTATGATCAAGCGACATTGAACAGCACGCAGAACTGCTTGCTTTTTATCTTGTCATCTTTCTTAAACTCAAAGTCAGCATCTTCTGGCATCTTTGTCGAGATAGTCACTTTCTTAGCACCAACTTTATCTACGGATGCTTCGATTAGCTCTTTTAATGCTGGATGAAGGTCCATATCGCACCATATGAATAGATCAATCTTCTGTCCTTTCTCAAGACTAGCCTCTTTCCTAAGTTGTTGCACACGTCTCACGACCTCACGCGCATAGCCTTCGTTCTCCAGCTGCTCTGTGAGTGTTGTGTCGATATACAAAGAACCCTTGCCGAAGTCTGCGCCAGTGAATGGTTTCTCAATCGTCTTGTCAAGAGCGATGAGGTCGTGTGTCAACTTGACCTGCACATTCTCTTTCTTTCCTTCGATCATGGCAGAGACATTGAACTCGTAACCACCAGTGAGCACACCCTTGATTATATCCTGCTCGTCGATTGTCTTGAGCTTTGTCAATACATCACCCGTAGCAAGACCATATTCAGCGCCGATATTTTTGTAATTCGGTTTCATGGTGTAACTGACTTTATCGAATTCCTCTATGAAAGCGATCCCTTTGATATTCGTCTGCTGTTTTATGAGCTCACCATATGTCTTCACTGATTCTTTCACCGAATCATCATCTGATACGATAAGCACTTCACCAAGCGGCCATCTGGTTCCTATCTGGCCTTTGTCTCTTGCCTGCAGGATGGATTGGATGAGATCCTTTGCGTCCTGCATGCTTTTCTCGAGATCTTTATCGATGTGTTGTGGATCAGATTTCGGCCAGCTCTCAAGATGTATGCTTATAGCACCATCTTTCTTCTTTGTGAATCCAAGATATATCTCTTCAGAAAGATACGGTGTGAATGGTGCAAGCAGACGTGTGACTGTGTCGAACACTGTCCGGAATACATATGCAAGCTCTGCGTCTTCTTCTACAGTCCTGTCTCTGATCAGTTTGATGTAGGTCCTTGAGAGATCATTGATCACAAAATCCTGTATCGCTGAGATAGCATGGTTATATTCATGTCTCTCTAACCTGTTTGTTGCATCTTCAATTAGAGAATTGACACGCGAGAGTATCCATCTATCTTCAAGCGCCAATTTTTTCTTATCAAAAGAGAGGCCATCTAAGCTTTGTCTTTCCATAAATTCCCTTGCGAAATAATATGAGTTCCATAATGTGTTGAAGAATGGCAGGACATTCTCGTTCAATGGCCCTCTTCCGAAGCGGACACTGTCGCCAAGCGCATAAGAGCACATGAGAAGTCTCACTGCATCTACGCCGACTTCATCGAATATCTCGAGCGGTTTTATGATGTTTCCCTTGCTCTTCGACATCTTTTCGCCATTATCATCGCATAGATGACCAGCTACCGCACAGTTTAAGTATGCAGGCTTGTCGAAAAGTATAGTCGATATGACATGCATCACATAGAACCATCCTCGTGTCTGGTCGATGGCTTCTGCTATGAAACCATACGGATGGGAATTTTTGAACTTATCCTTGTTCTCGAATGGATAATGGAACTGCGCAAAAGGCGCAGAGCCAGAATCATACCAGCAATCGATGACTTCTGGTGTTCTCTGCATCTCTTCCCCACACTTTTCGCATTTTATCATTATCTTATTGACTGTCGGCAAGTGGAGATCATCGATCTTAACTTTTTCCGTGCTTCTCTTTTCAAGCTCTTCTATGCTTCCAATCGGTGTCATGTGTTCGCATTTTTCGCATACCCATATCGGCAGCGGAGTCCCCCAGAACTTATTCCTTGAAAGAGCCCAGTCTTTCGCTCCTTCAAGCCAATTCCCGAATCTTCCTTCTTTTATGTGGTTCGGATACCAATTGATCTTCTGATTGTGTTCAAGCATCTTATTTTGGAATTTGCTTGCCGCGATGAACCATGAATCCATCGCATAATATAACAGCGGTGATTTGCATCTCCAGCAGAATGGGTAAGTGTGGACATATTTCTTTGTCTCGAATAGGATATCATTCTCTTTCAACCACTTGATTATGTCCTCATCGCAGTCTTTGACAAAGCGCCCTTTGAATTCTGTGATCTCATCTGTGAAGGTTCCGTCTTTTGCTACCGGGTTCACAAATCCGACATTGTTCCTCTTGCATGAATCATAATCTATCTCTCCAAATGCAGGGGCCTGATGCACGATTCCTGATCCTTCTTCTGTCGTGACATAATCTTCTGCGACAACAACCCATGGCTTCTTGTCTGTCTCTATCTTTCCGACGAAGTGCTTGAATATCGGTACGTATTCTTTTCCGATCAGATCTTTTCCCTTTACTTGTTTCTTCACTTTAGGTCTCTCGAAGAATCGGTCTGCAAGATCCGATGCGAGGATGTATGTGCTTCCATCCTGTTCGACATAGCTGTAATCCAGATTGTTGTTGACTGCTGCGCATAGATTCGATAACAGGGTCCAAGGCGTTGTTGTCCACGCAAGGAGATATGTGTCTTTTTCATCCTTGAGCTCGAGTTTAACAGCGACTGTATCTTCTTCCACTTCTTTGTATCCTTGTGATACTTCATGAGATGACAATGGTGTCTCGCATCTTGGACAATATGGGACGACTTTGTATCCTTTGTATAATAAGTCTTTTTTGAATAATTCAGATAGTGACCACCACACGCTTTCCATGTATGGAGTATCGAGTGTCCTGTACGGATTCTCAAGATCGACCCAGAACGCCAGTCTTTCAGTCAATATGTTCCAGTCTTTAATGAATGTGAATACATCTGTCTTGCATTCATTGATGAACTTGTTGATACCGTATTTTATGACATCTTTTTTGGTCTCTAATCCTAGTTTCTTCTCAACTTGCACTTCGACAGGAAGCCCGTGGCAATCCCAGCCGCCTTTTCTCGCGACAGAGAACCCCTGCATGAATTTGTATCTGTTGAATAGGTCCTTAAAGACCCTGCATTCTACATGATGGAGCGCAGGTGGTGCATTCGCTGTAGGTGGTCCTTCAAGAAAGCTGAAAGTAGGTCTATCTTTGTGATCAGTAATTGATTTTTCGATGATCTCTGGGTTCTTTTTCCAGTGTGATGTGACGTTCTGTTCTATCTGCTTGAAATCATACTTCTTGTCTGGTATTTTTGTTTCTGTCATTTTTGTGCCTCATAGCTATATTTAAATAGGATTCACAGGGATAAGCCCCAGATTATATATATAGTTTACTGTGAAAAGAAGTCAGCTATCTTGTGGATTCTTTGGAAAAATAAAACGCCGTGGCCCAGATTCGAACTGGGATATCCCGGAGGAAACAAGCTTTCATGAAAAACTCCGTTTTTCATGAATTTTGAACGGAGTTCAAATTTTCCAGGCTTGCGCAGTACCAGGTTGTGCCACCACGGCAATAGTTGTTGTCGAATTTTCCTTGTATCCCAGAGGAAACAAGCTTTCATGAAAAACTCCGTTTTTCATGAATTTTGAACGGAGTTCAAATTTTCCAGGCTTGCGCAGTACAAGGAAATGTACACATTTCCTGTACAGGCAACTTCGTTGCCTCGTACCAGATTGTGCCACGTCGGCATAATGTATCTAGTGAGGTTCTTATGATCATTTAATAAAACTTTCGCCAAAAACACATATAAAGCCAGGCAGAATACCTATTTTTGATGATAGGTACAATATCAGAGCAACTCCATTTTGATTTTGGTGACAGTCATTTGGGTCTCACAG
>PCVE01000101.1 GCA_002762705.1 Candidatus Woesearchaeota archaeon CG11_big_fil_rev_8_21_14_0_20_43_8
CAAGCGACAATAATCTGGCAGACTTCATGCCTCTTGCCGGCCTTGTGTCTGGATATCTAGTCGAAAATATCAAGCGGCCTATCGCTGCCTCAAGATTCCATGAAAAAATGCAACGACTTGAGATATTTGATCAACATCTTCATGATTACAATTCGTTATATTTCCATACAATCAGATGCCTTGAAGAGATCGACAGGCGAAATGACAATAGCAGGTAGCTTTAAATATAATATCTATATTCTGACTCGAAAATGAGACTAGAACGATTCATAGCAGGGCTCACAGGGAATATCGCATCAGGCAAAAGTAAGGCGACAGAGTATTTCAGGCATCTTGGCGCGGAGACGATCGATGCCGACCAGATCGGACACATGCTCTATGACCCATATGATGCAGGGAAAGATCTCGCGTCAGGTGATGAATGCTATAGAAAAGTCATCGTGATGTTTGGCGAAGGAATTGTCTCTGATGACAGGATCGACAGAAAAGTCCTTGCTCCGATCGTCTTCTCTGACAGACAGAAGCTCGATGATCTATCGCAATTGGTATGGCCATACATCAAGGATGAAAGCCTGGCGATATTCAGCAGGACAAAAGGCATATTGATATATGAGGCAGCATTATTGTTCGAAGCTGGGTGGGACAATATCTGTGACCGGACAATCACTGTGTTCACAGATGATACGACAAGGATCGATCGCCTGATGAAACGAAACGGATTCTCATATGAAGATGCGAACAAGCGGCTTGACTCTCAGCCGATGACCCAGAATGAGAAAGCGAAAAAATCAGAGTACATTATAATCAATGACAAGGACATCCCTGTCGGAAAAGAGATGACAGATGAAGACCCTCTGTTTATGCAGGTAAAAAAGACATATAATTGGCTACAGAAAGAATTCTCAGAAGAGAAGAGGATCAGGCCATGAAAAAAGTGGAAGTCATCGGTCTTGCTACCGATGAACCATCACTTGAATATCTCACATCACGCGGTATTTCGCATGCCAGACTAGCTATTGAAGAGTTAGATTGTCACTTAGACAAATGGCGTTATACAAATACAAGATCTCTGATCCATGGGCTGGATGGATGCGATACACTGCTCGATGGGAAACTGCATAGAAAAGATCATGATATCATCACAATAGTCCCATTCGGATCGTCGAGATATCACCATATCTCTCATGGCCTCATCAGATCTGGAGCCTGTTCAGTATATGATTCATTCACAATCGTCAACATCGATAACCACGACGACTGTAACATCAGGACTGAATTGAAAAAACAAGTATATGTAGAGACAGTCACATACGGCGACCATATCAAAGAGAGCCTGATCAAAACAAACGCCGAAGATGCTATCCACATACGCAATCGTGACATTGATATAGGATTTGAGATATTCCATTGGAGAAATTGCGGAACAGACGGGTATGAACCGTTCTCGCCCTTGATACACGAATATAATTATAGAAACTGCAAGCCATTGACGCTTGATGACTATGTGGTTGATTCAATCATGCAATTCTGCAAACTGCCAGTGTATCTGACAATAGATATCGATGCCTTGCATCCAGAAGACGTCGATGTGAATCCATATGAAACATATTTCCAAGGGATGATGCGCGCGGATGATCTTATCGAGATTGTCGGACTGATCGCTGAGAAAGACAATCTCATCGGCGTCGATATATGCGGCATGACTCCTGATCCAAGATGCTTTGGTATCTATGATTGGATAATAGAAACAATTCAATCAAAAAATCTCACTTCTCCTTCACGGTAAAGCCCTTTGAACAATCTGACCGGCCGCCATGTATCGAGGATCGGCTCTGCACCAAGCCAGCTGGCAAGTTCGCCTGGGTTTCCGATTGTGGCAGAAAGGGCGACCAAGTGGACTGCAGGCAACAGTTTTCTCAGGATAGTTATCAATATCTCGAGCGTCGGGCCGCGCGAGATATCATCCATCAGATGGATCTCGTCGATGATTATGCAACCGACATCCTGCAGCCAAGGACAATGATGACGGATAAGCGAATCGAGTTTCTCTGACGTCATCAATATGATGTCATATCTTGCCAAGTGTGTATCAGACGAATCAGTGTCGCCAACAGACATGGCGACCTTGAAAAGCCCAGCATACTTCTGTTTGAAATCTTTGTATTTCTCTGACGCGAGCGCCTTTAACGGAACTATGTAGATGGCTTTGCCATGATTATCAAAGAGGCTGGATAATGCAGCCATCTCGGCGACAAGTGTCTTACCTGATGCGGTCGGCGTGCATACAAGAAGATTCCTCCGTCTAAACAGCCCTGCGTCAATAGACTTCACTTGACATGGTCTGAGTTCAGCTATCCCACGCATCTCAAGGATATCGTATATCTTCGCAGGCATCTTATCTTTATATGACGAGAGTTCCATATCAACATTAGAATCAGATATATGTTAAAAATGTTTAGATATCTATTATCTTGCCTTCTTTTCCTACATTGATGACAAGCGTGCCATCAACTTTCTCTTCAAGACCTTCAGCTTCATGGACATGGCTGCAGAGGAGGATATCAGGTTTGAAATCGCTTATCGCTTTCCTGACACCTTTTGAACCCTTGAAGAAGTTCGAGAACATCTCCATCTTGGTATCGCTTGGATGGACATGCGTGACCATTATCTTCTTGCGGGCGCCTTCTGAATACTTGAAACCTTTCTTCAGGAGATTAAATATCTCATCTTCAGATAGCTGATGCATGCCTATGTTGGCTCCACCGCAGCCAAAGAGCGCCACATCATCATATTTCACAGAATAACCATGCAGGTTCGTGCAGCTATATAACTCAGCAAGAAAATCAGCTGTCGCGAACGACTCGTGATTTCCAGGTATCAGTATGACTTTCAGATTCCTTTTCTTGAAAGGCCCGATGATATTATCTGTACTTCTCTCAGCGAATGTCAGATCGCCGCAGAGAACGACCAGATCCACTTTGTTGTCTTCAGCTTTTTTTGCCAGCCTCTCAGCAAGACCAGTGTCACCATGCAGATCTCCTGACGCAAGTATCTTCATCCTTTTCAGGAGTTAAAAGCCACCCTATTTAAAGGTTCTTATATACGGACATTGTAGAAAGTCGTGTCTTGATGATCGGTGCATAATTCTTTTCATGTCCTCTCTTGGCAGAGTCCCGGGCCGCCTCAAGCGGTCCGGACACTGTCTGCCCCCGCTATTTTTGATCCACCATGCATATAAGGTCTGACAGGCAGGGCAAAAAAGCGCACGCTGACCAGAGGATCTGGTCAGGGTGCTAGAAGCTAATATGGGATGTATCTCCCGGAGAAGACGACTTTCTACAGAGCCTATATACAGCAGATCAGATATGGCCCTGCTTGTATTCCAGGTATGCGATCTTCGCGATGTTTCCTGCTCCTTCATAAGCGATCCATAAAGCATCATCCAGACGCCTGCCAAAATGACCCATAAAAGAATAAGCGTTCTCAAGCCCAAAACTGCAATGTCTTGCAGTGCGCAGAAGATGAGGATTGACTTCGTCAGGTTCCATCCCTTTGACCAATTCACCGATTATACAGACCCGTTCACCTAAGCTTTCATAAGTGCTGCTCACAGCATGGCAAATATCAGCCAATCTGTTTCCAAGCGACTTATACAAAGCACTTGATTTTCTCTCAAGATCATCCATGTCGCTATAAAGTATATAAGAGAAGTAATTAAGTGTTTCGTTCTATGATCTGCGGTCTGTCCCCATCAAGCACAACGACATCGGATGGCATGCCGACTTTCTCGCCTTCATAGAGCACGAAATCCACTTCACGCTTGAATATCTCATCTGTGTCTTCAAGGTCAGTCATGGATCTTTTTCCCGAACGATTGACACTTGTCGTGATTATCGGTTTTCCGATCTCTTTAACAATCTCAGCGATCCAATGATTCGGTATCCTCACACCAAGAGTCTTTCCATTCGCATTGACTTCTTTTGGAAGCTTCTTTTGTGGACGCAATTCAAAGACAAGAGTATATGGTCCTGGAAGCTTATCCAACCACTCATTAGCAAAATCTTTTATGACACAATGCTCTTTTATCCAGTCAACACCTGGACTGATGACTGAGAAAGGCACTGCTCCCCTTTTCTTCAGATCCCTTATCTTCTGGACTGCTTTCGCATTTGTCGCATCGCACCCAAGGCCATAGATCGTATCGGTTGGATAGATAAATATCTCACCTGAAAGGATACGTTTCTTGATCTCTTCAAGATTGCTCTTTGCTGTGGCCTCAGTGAACAATTTCATTTTAATGGATTCTATTGAATTTGGCTTATATATTTTTCGTTAATATGATGCTTATAGCCCCTTTTTGACACAAAAGGCGAAAGTCTTTTATATAAATATAGGCCATCCCTGCTTTATGACAGAGGACGACATAGCAAAACAGATGAAAGGACTTATCCAGAAATATAGCCTTCCATCATTCAAAGATTTAGATAACGAATTTGAAGTGGGAGCAGTGGAGACCCCTTGCAGCTCGCTTCTTTCTTCAGTTAGGAACAAGATGATAGAAAGGGTCGGGTATTTCATCAAGGTGCTCGATGATCTCTTATACAGACCAGATAATTCATATGCTAATATGCATGAAGTACAAGGGTTCTCTGAATCTGAACGAAAATCTTTGTTCCACCTCTATAAAAAACTGATACTCCTTGACAGAACAAGTCTTGAATTGAACCTGCTTCTTGACGAAAAACAGGATGCTGATTTCATAAAGCGTCTCTTCGATGTCTGGCAGGATGTCAAACCAGAACTGCTCGAACTTGTAAGAAAGATGAAACATGTCTGGGAGAATGATGAGACACAGGATGATACAGCGACATATTTCACTTAAGATCAAACAAGAGGTGCATGTGATGAGACTCATATTAATCGGACCACCAGGATCAGGTAAAGGCACACAGGCAAAAAAGATCGCTGGCAGATATAATATACCACATATTTCTACTGGCGACATATTGCGCGACCACATAAAGAGAGGGACAGAGCTAGGCATGAAAGCGAAGAAACTTATCGATGATGGAAAACTTGTGCCGGATGATGTGATCATGGGGCTTGTCAAAGACAGGCTTGGTCAGGATGACTGCAAAGAAGGTTATCTATTCGACGGATTTCCAAGGACTATCCCACAAGCAGAATCATTGAGCGGCATAGGCGATATCGACAGAGTCATCCTGATATCAGTTCCAGATGAACTCATCGTAGAGCGCATGAAAGGCAGAAGGATGTGCAAATGCGGCGCGACATATCATGTCATCAACAACCCGCCAAAAGAAGACAATAAGTGCGACAGATGCGGAGAGGCTCTATTCGTGAGAGATGATGACAAAGAAGAGACAGTCCGAAAACGCCTTGATGGTTACCATGATGAGACTGAGCCTTTGATAGATTTCTACAGGACAAAAGATAAGCTTGCAGAAGTGGCAGGGGACCAGCAGATAGATGTGATATTTGATGAAATCTGCAAACTGCTTGATTGATTACATCAAAATATAAATAAAAGAAGTCTTTACGGTCAGATACATGATACTTGGAAAGCTAGTTGGAAAGAATACACCAAGTAATTTCTGTTTCAAGGTAGATGGGAATCCAAGGAAATTCGATTTTGTGCAATTATATCACAAGGACCATGAGAAAGTCCTTGCACAAGTCATAAATCTCACAAGAGATGAAGAGAAGACGCTTGCGAGATGCAATGTCTTAGGTTACAAAGACGAGGACGGCATAATCAAACCGGTCCGTACTCCTTTCGTTCCGAATACAGCAGTCTTCATGGCAGATGATGATTATGTCAGGAAGATCATCCAGATCGAGGAGAAGGATGGTGCGTTCCTTGGCAGGCTTGATGGCAAGATGATCGATGTGTTCTTGGACCTGAGGAAATTGCTGACGAAACATATCGCGATTCTTGCTAAATCAGGTGCAGGCAAATCATACACCGTCGGTGTCTTATTAGAAGAGATAATGGAACGACGTGTTCCTCTCCTCATCATTGATCCGCATGGCGAATACACCCAGATGAAATATCCGACAGATGAGGCGCAAGAGAAACTTGACAAGTTCGGAGTGAAACCAAAAAGCTTTGTCCGGACGATACATGAATACAGCCATGGCACAGACGCGAAACAGATCACATTGTCAAATAAGATCACCAGCACTGAGCTTGTGCATATGCTGCCCACAAAACTATCGAACGGCCAGTTGACTGTATTATATGCCGCATTGCAGCAACTAGATAACATCAATTTCGAACATCTGATAATGGAACTTCAAGCATCAGAGAGCAGCGCCAAGTGGAATATAATCAGCATCATAGATCATCTTAGGAAGATGGAATTATTCGGTGAGAATCATACACCGCTAAATGAATTGATCCAGCCAGGACGGGCATCAGTCATAAATCTTCGTGGTGTCAATCCAGATATGCAAGAAGTGATAGTCTATAAGCTTATGAAAGACCTATTCGAAGCAAGGAAGAAGGATCTTGTGCCGCCGTTCTTCGCAGTGATTGAGGAAGCGCATAATTTCTGTCCGGAAAGAGGTTTTGGTGAGGCGAAGTCATCAAAGATCCTGCGTAACATCGCAAGCGAGGGAAGGAAATTCGGATTGGGCTTATGCATCGTCTCTCAGCGACCTGCACGGGTCGATAAATCTGTGCTGTCCCAGATCACCACACAGATCATACTTAAAGTGACCAACCCAAATGATCTCAAAGCTCTCTCGAATTCGATCGAAGGCCTCACACTTGAAGCAGAGGAAGAGATAAAGAACCTTCCGATCGGGACAGCCCTCGTGACAGGTGTCGTCGATATGCCTCTTTTTGTCAATGTGCGTCCACGAAAGACCAAACATGGCGGACATGCGATTGACATCCTAGAAGAAATAGACAAAGACAAGTTCTTCGATGGCATAAAGGAATTCGAGAAAAAGGATCTTG
>PCVE01000112.1 GCA_002762705.1 Candidatus Woesearchaeota archaeon CG11_big_fil_rev_8_21_14_0_20_43_8
AACGTGATGGCGAACGCGCTCAGGCAGCAGCACAGAATCTTGCAGCAGAAATGAAGTCGCAGCAGGCGATAATCGATAAATTAGCTGCTTGTAGCTGTGTCAAAAGTGGCGGCGGCAATTCATGTTTATCACAATGCGGACTATCGCAGAATGAGATTAACTTATTCAATAAATTCGATAAGACATTCCAAGGAAAATACAATAGCGGATATCTAGATTATTTCAAAGATAGATCACTTAAGCTTAGCGAATGCTCTGGAAAAGATACAAGTTCATGCAAGGCTATTACTTGTTCTCTTGGTTCGACAGACACAAACTGTAAAGATTTCATCGACCAGATGACAAAGATCGGCCTTGATCAATACAAGAAACAGAGGTTAGAAACTGATATAACTAAATCCGGACTTACGTTGTCAAGCACGACAAAGCAATTCTACGAAGGTCAGATCAGTAGTCTGAATAATCAGATAACCTTGAACAAAGTTAGCCTCGCAAATTCTGTCTCATCAAAAGTGACTGGCACTCTCGATCGTGAGATACTGATGAAAGATATATTCGGTGATGGAGTGAAGACTCTTGAAGGATCAGACAAGACGACTATACTTGCGAATCAGAAGGCAGCTCTTGACAAATACAAGGAGATATTGATAAACAAGGCGCTTGTTGAGATATATCGAACTGAAAATCCTTCTCTTTATTCCATGATGTCAGCATCAGACGCTGAGGCGCAGATCAGGAGCAATCTTTTGATAGATTACAAGAAACAGAATCCATCGACAACTCTGACTGATGCAGAGATTCTTGATAAAGTATTCAAGCAGATGGCAAGCAAGTACGATGAATCTAAACTCCTTGAGTATAACCTTGGCGGAAGTTCTATAGCGGATATCATGAAGAACTATGAATATTCGATCACGATCGACGACACGAAACGTGATTCAATCCTTGGCGCAAAAATGGATGCTTATCAGTCCAACCAGAATATACTTATAAAAGAGCAGGGGAGAGATCTAGCTGATTTAGTGGATGCTGGATGGACGCTTACTGCTGAACAGAGCAAACAATATAGGGATTATCTTGCTGTCCTCGCCATAGAAGGAACCAGCGACAAGGGATATGATACCGCGAAGAACGATATCTTAAACCAGCTCAATTTAGTTACATATAGCGACGAAGACAAGCGCGCAGCACTTCAACTGGCATTGACACAGCTTGAGATGCAGAACAAATGTGGGTCAGCGGATCTTGGGTGCCAGATGAAATTTTTATCAAGCGCAGCAGAATCCCAAAGGACGACATTGTATGATGCAAAAGAGAATGATCAATGGTATCAATGGAATCGTTTCTCTGATGATGATGAAAAGCATCTCATCGAACAAGATGTGCAACAGGCATTGGTGGAAAAATACAAACAGACCGCATCTTTGTTCATAAGTCAGAATGGTGCTTATGGTCTTGAGATAGTCAAACAGGAGATGGACAATCAAAAAGATAATCGTAATTATCTTATGCTCGATACCGATCGGACAACTTCATGGAATCAATATTCAGCAATCAGGGATGTATATACTGAACAGAAAGCCAGGATGGACCTCGCAAATATGGGTATAACTGATCCGCAAGTCATCCAGAACTATGTTGGTATGATGGTCGCAAAGACAGCGATGAATGATATACAAAATGAGATCAACACAAACAACTATTATACTTTGGAAGAAAAAAATCTGATGAATAGTTATCGGGTAGACACTTATCAGAAGCAATTGAATACTCTGTCAGAATCTGCAGTCTTGGAAGGAAAGAAAATACAAGCAGACATAGATGCAGGCGTTTATTCTGGGAAAAGTCTTGAACTGGCAAAGAAGCAGGCGGCATTGCTTATAAACACAGGTATGCTTGCCCGTGCAGAATTGGAAGTGGATGTCACGATGCATAAATTCGATGATATGCAGGATTTCTTCGGTGCAGGCGGATTGATAAACGCCGTTGAATCCGGCAGCGATTCAGATATGGCAAGTGCTATTGCGAACACGTTCTGGAAAGGCGGACTTGTCAAGTCAATAAAAGCCGTTGAAGGTCTATATGAATCTGATTTTAGGGATGTGTATAATGCTCGCCTTGTGGCAAGCGACAAACTTGCGACGATGCAGCAAATGGTCACTATCGCAGATAAGCTAAGCGTGCCTGTGACTAATCTTGAGAAGATGACTTCAGATACATTGAAAGATAGCTATCGAAAATTATATACTGAACAAGGGATTGGATTCACAGAAAGTGATCTTGACATACAAGCCAAAGTGACTTACAAGATGATTCAGGATGCCGTCAACTATCAGGAAAAATATATCCGTTCGACTGCTAATACTGTAAGTTTATTTGGATATGATGTTCCATTGAGTTCCCAAGATGCTATCCTTCTGAAGCAGCAGGAAGCTTTGAAGCAGGCCGGTCTGATGCAAGGAGATGTATATGTATCATATTCAGACGGCGGGAATCTCTTTGATATGAATAATTATGCTGGGACGAGAGCACAGGCAGGTCTTGATGGTTCCTTCCAAGACAGTTTTGTCGATTCCACATTGAGTGGATTCACAAATGCAGCGACTGTTTTTGACCTGGGTTCTATGTTGGTCGGCGCAGGAGTTGGAAAACTTGCGGCAAGTTCGCTTGCAAAATTAGCAGTCAAAGGTGTCAGTAGCGCTGGATCTAAGATACTTACCACCACTGTGAATGTCGGAACACATGTTGTAGTTGAAGGCACTGTTTTCCATGCAGTGAATTCTGCTATGACTGGTTCTATGGATTATATATTCACTGGAGACACGACTAAACTAAAAGAACTTGCGAATGTCGACAGCTATCTTCATTCGATAGAATTCATGGGCGGCATGAAAGTGTTCGGGACTGCCGCTGAAGGCATAAGCAAAGTATATGGCACTGCAGTGAAAGCAGCAGGTGAAAGTACGCTTTCGAAAGTATTGACCACAGCAGGGTCAGTCGGAAAACCTCTATCACTAGCAGGTGAGATCGGTGCTGTATATTCTATTGGTCAGGGTCTTTCAGGCAAATCTCCATTAGAAGGATTCCAGGCCGCATTGAGTGGTGATAAGCAGGCGATCACTGAACTTGTCCACACTGCTGGCATGGTTATTGCCATGCGGCAATATACACCAAAGGCAGTCGAAGCAAGAGTCGAAGCATCCACTTATGCTTCAGAAGTCGGAAAAGTCGGATTGTTCGAAGGTGTCAGCGCACCAAAACTTGAAGTATCACCTTTGAAGACGACTGAATCTACGTTTGGTAAGATAACAGATGGGGTGAAGTCTGTAGCTTCAAAAATCATATCTCCATTCAAGGCGGTGGTCGATGGAGTCAATTCCTTCCAGAACACTCTTGACACAGCAGGTCACAGGGCAGAGACAAATCTTCAGATAGAACTTGCCAAATCTGAGATAATAAGATATGAAAGCAAGCTAGACAAAGCAGTGGAAAATCTGCCGGTCGGTACAGGTGTGACTGCATCCGGTGTGATTGATTTTGTAGCTAAGTCAGGTTCACCTGACGCTGCTATCAAGACGCTTGAATCGCAGGGCGTCAAAACAGCAGATGCAAAGAATCTGATAGGTCAGGCGACAAACCTTAACAAAGCCACAGCGGATCTTGCAAAGTCACAGGCAGACATCGCAAAACAGGATTACCAACAGGCATTCGATTCTATATTCAAGCAGGAACTTCAGAATCTTGAAGCAAATGCTCGTGAAACACTTGTCAAATCAGGAGAGACTGTCACAAACACAAAATTGAATGATGTCCTTCAAAAAGAATTGCCGAGCCTGACACAGAAAGTCAGCGCGGATCCGGTCGTAAGCGATCTACGTGATACATATGTCGAAGCAGCCAAAGTACAGGCAAAAGCAGAGTATGATTATAATTCCTTGAAAGAGCCAGTGAAAGCAGATACGATAAAAGATGCCCTTGATACAAATATCAATCTTTTTGATGCAAGATACAAAGCAGACGCTGCAAGATACACTGAATCGCAGGCAAAGGTGACAAACGAGTTAATCAGCAAACAAACAGAACTTCTCGAAGCTGCAAAAGCATCAGATACAATCTCATTTGACGCAGCCAGAAACGCTCTCGTGAAATTGCCTTCTGGCGACATTGCGATACCACGCGAGACAATATCTAAGATAACTACTGATGGAAAACTCGACGCTGCAAAGATAGCGATAGAGACACAAGGTCCATCCCCGAGTCAAAAAATAGTCGAAGAGCTTTCCCTGAAACGAGCAGAACTGGAAGAGCAGCTTTTCAGTGCGCAGAAAGATAAAATAATCCAGGATTTCGGTGAAGCTGGACAGATCGCTGATTATATCTCTCTTATGAAGATGAGTGGAGTTGGAGAACTAGCTGCAAGATCAGAACAATTAGCCATAAAAAATAATATTGATACATTGAGAGATGCAGAGATCAGCAAACTTCAATCTGAAGGAAAAACAGTAGAAGCGCAGAAACTTGTAGCCGAGAAGAACGCAGAGCTTGCTAAAGCCGCGACTGAGATCGCTACACACCTGACAACACAGAAGACAGAACTTGAAGCCAAGAAATCAAGTCTGGAAACCGAGAAGGCAAAGACAACAGACCCGATCAAACAGGCAGATCTCAATACTGAACTATCATCGATCGCAAAAAAACTCTCTGACCTTGACACCCAGATAATCGAGATGAATAATGCTGGATTAAAGACATCATTCACAGAGACTGAATCAATATTATTAAAATCGAGCCAGCAGCAGATGAAGCTTGATCTTGAGCTTGAGATGCTAAAGAATGTCCAGAGCATGACACGTGAACTTGAGATAGACACAATCACTCCTACAGAAAAGGCAGGATCAGTGATTTCTGATGCAGCGGAACTTGCAGTGGCAAAATCACAATTAGAACAAATAAAACTTCTCGCAAAATTGCAAGAAATGTCCGGTGTCGATGCGCAGATCAATGTTGTCGAATCAAAGATCCAGGAGCTGCAGAAAGACCGTGTTGTCCAGCAGGATGCAGCGACTGCCGGAAAACGCGCGTCTGAATTATCTCAGAGCGAGCTAAGCGCAGTGGAAGCCAGGACTGGCGCGAAACTAGATTCAGAGGTGACTTCTTTATTCACAAAAGATGGTGTGATTAAGTTGATTGAATCGACTACGACGGCGATAAAAGCGCTTGAGACAAGCAGCACACAGGCAAAAGGTATAGATTTTGCAGCAGATGCGATCGAAGCAGTAAAGACGATAAATGAGAACGCAGGCAAAGCTCCAAGAATAGAGATGAATACTGATTCACAGAATGCATTGAATGATGTGATAGAAACGAATATAAAAAATGTGCAGGATCTCAAACTTCCATCAGACGTCGATGCAGCAAAAGTAGCAGATGTCATCGCGAAAGCCGCGGCTGAAGGGGGCGCATCAAATGTAGGGAAGATACATACTGAAGTCAGAAACCAGTTAGAAGAACTGGTGAATGATCGTCAGCTGGCAAATGAAATTTATAATTCAGTAAAGGGCAAGATCACAGAGCATGTATCAAAAGAGTTCCAAACACAAAGCACTACAAAGATAGACCTTGAAGGCATCCTAAAAAGCAGCGAAAAAATAGCTGAGAATCTCGGAACGATAAAAGACATCCGTGATAGTTATCTTGAAGGAAAGCCACTTGTCACAAAGACAGAACCAACACTTCTGACTACAGCAGAAAAAGTCACGCTTGACGCATCAAAAAGCAGACTGGAAGAACTCGTAAACATCGCAAAAGAAGGCAAGCTCACGACAGACCAGGTAACAGAATATAAGACATTGTCTGAGCTGAAGGCAAAAGAAAGCTATGAACTCGCAAAAGACAGCATCCCAAAATATGAAGCAGAAATATCTTCTCTGGAAGCGAAGATAAAAGCAGATGAATCCAGTGGTCTTGATACGACACCATTGCGAAAGCAGCTTGAGACTGTATCTACTGATCTGGCAAAAGCACAGAACACAGTAAAATTCTCGACTGAGACAAGGATAGATCTATCAAGCAAAGTTGCTGAACTACAAGGAAAACTTGATTTGGCAGAAGCAAGAGGCGAGACAGCAAGCGCTTCAAGGCTTTCTGATGAGATAGCTCGCACAAAAGAGTTCGAGCAGGAATTCAATAAAAAGCTAGGCGACCTTGAGTTAGTCTTCTCAGTCACAGAGAACATGCCGACATTTAAGCTTCTTGAGAGCCAGGTCGAATTCATAGTCAAGCAGATGGCTGGCGGCAGGAACAATGTCGAGATCGGCACTGGACAGGGCAAATCATCAGTTATTGTAAATATTCCAGGGATGATTGTCTCAGAATACAGCGCAATGGAAAGATCAAGAGTGACTGCGCCTGACAAGGGAAAGCTTGCAGAGATGACTGATCCGGTCAAGATGTCTGAAGTCTACAGCGAAAAGACTGGAAAGACAGCACTTGTCATGGGCGAAGGTCTGACCGATGTGAAGATATATCGTGGTACAGACATAGCAGGATCAGCAAAGAGCCAGGAAGCGATAAATCTAAAGGATCCAGCAACAGGAAAGATTGATTACAATAAATTGAACGAGCTTATCAAGGAATCAGATGCGATTTTCATGGACAAAGCAGTGGCGAACGAGATCGATCTCGCTTATAGGAATGAATTGATTGATAATGGATTGTTTGGAAGTAAAAGATTAGACACATTAAGGGACATACGAAACAAACTTGATTCGACTGACATATTGATAGATGAAGTGCATCTCACTGCTCAGGAGAACTCAAGGCTCAGAAACGGCGGCGGAGAGAGGGCGGCGGATCCAGAACTTGTAGCTGCTGCGAAACTTATCGACCAGGCATTCAAAGAAGCCGGATTCTTCGGTGAGAAAGGTGTCACAGAATCTCTTCTCAAAGGCACGACAGATCTTATCAGGACAAAG
>PCVE01000047.1 GCA_002762705.1 Candidatus Woesearchaeota archaeon CG11_big_fil_rev_8_21_14_0_20_43_8
CATTCATAGGTCTTGCTGGACGAAGAAGACGAAGAAGTCAATGTGCAGCTCCCTTTCTTCTTCGCGGATGATCCGGAATTCAGGAACTGGCTGAAATCAGCATACACATCTCCAAGTCCCGAACCTGCATCGACCACATCTACACGTACATCCGCATAGAATGGCTTATAGAAATAATCTGCAGCCATCCCATTCTGGTCAGTGACATTAAGAGATAGAGCATTGACCGAAGGCGCGGCAAGATCGATTGTGATGGCTGTGCATTTCTCAGCAGATTCCTGACCAAGCAGGTCTATCGCCTTTGCGCAAAGATCCACTGTGCCAGTTGATGGGCTGATCGTGCTTGATGCGATTGTCACGACTTCTGTATACGAACATGTCATCGAAGACGGTGTGATATTCTTTATGATGTTTATCGATCCTTTCTTGTATATCTGTATCTCTTTGATAGCTGAACATGTCGCTGGATCCTCTGCCGTCAGTGAGAAAGATACCGGCTCATCGCCAAAAGCTGTCTTCAAAAAAGCCATGGTCTTGATCTCTGGTTTCCTTACATCGACGTAGAACACGACAGGAAGCGAATCGATCTTTTTGTAATCTCCATCTAATTGAGTTATAGTATATGTATGCATTCCTTCTGATAACCAGGGAGATTTATATGGTGGGATAAGAGTGCAATCATCATAGTTCCCTGTCGTGCTTGCCATGCATTTTGTGAAAGGCATCGAACCTAACTTCACCAATGCGGGATCGCTGCCATTGCTAATGAAACTTGCCTGCGCTTCAGCATAAGTGTAATCGTTCTGTTTGACAAATCCTGCGACTTTATCTTCCCCATAGATCTTCCCTGAATACAGTTTCCCAAAAGCGGCGGCAGAATAGATCGGAAACACAAGTATCAGATACATCATGAACACTGAAATACTATATCTCCATCTCATTCATTCAATCCCCCTTCTTAGGATTCTCTGTATTTTTATAAAGTTTATCATAGCTCATTTCCCCTTTGAATACGCAGGTTCCAGATCGGATCTATAGATCTTTGAGTTCTCATCGACAAGATCGAGCCTGTCTATGTCGCTATGTTCCAACTGATCGAAATTATTGCTGGATATCGCCGCGATCGCAAAGAAGTTCACACTGTTCGCACCAGTCAGGTCTGGACGTTCGACCACAAGATATCCGCTCTCCTGATCAAAGACAGCTCCGCCTTCGACAAAAGTCGTATTGAATTCGATCTGTGGAAGCTCCACAGTCGTCTCATCCCAAATAGGCCCCTGCTTCTCTTTCTTTGCAGGGATCACTATACTGTTCCGACCAAGATATGGAAGCTCATACATGAGTGTGATCTCTGCCCTGTATTTACCAGGAAGAAGCTTTATCGTCGATGTCTCATTGCCCCTATATACAGAAGCTGCCTCATATTCATCACCATCGACTCTTGTCAGCATCACGATAGCATATTCATTATCCTGCAGATTCACAGGCACAGGGTTGAACTGCCAGCCATTAAGCGTCTTTGAGAAGCGTTTCTTCATGACTTTCAGGTCCAATGTGACTTCCGGCTCAAGAGACACTTCGACCTTGCCGCCTTTCTCAAGCAGTGTCGTCACTGGAACTGTCTTAGTCTCATAGCCGACTTTATAGAATGTCATCATCCCACCCACACAGACAGGAAGCTTATCTTTGATTGATATACCGCCCTGTGATGAGACAGTATGTCCGACAACACATGATTCTTCACCACAGGAATATGACACAAGCACACCAGGGACCTGCTTGTTTGTTACAGCATCTTTTGCGATTATTGTATACTCCCCAGAATTCCTCTGGTTAGCATTGCACAATAGACTGTCCTCTCCACTTATGACAGCACCAAGTTCCTGGAATTTAACAGTCATTGGTTTATTGTTCCTAAGATTAGATTCAAGCGCGACATTGAATGTGTAACCCGTCCCGCCATAAGCATCTTTGTCATATAATTCAACCATGACAGGATATGAGATATCATAATAATTATTGTAACGCTGGAAACCCATGAATGAAAGAAGCGCCATGAACCCTTGCTCAGGCCCGATAAGCTCGCCAGACACACCGCGACCCCTGATATCAAAGAACGGTTTCCACCAGTTGTGATATCTAAAACTCACAGACACATCTTGATAAGAATAGCCCTGAAGGCTTCTAAGCGGCAGATCGAATAGTTTATAGATACCATATTCATCATCAGGAAGATTCTCTCTGCTCTGATAATTAGCTGTGCCTGGAATTTGGAATAGCGGTACATGGCTCCCTATAAGTCCCATTGCATCCTTCTCGACTTCAGATCTGACCCAGTATACTGGACTTCTTGGAGAGAACGATGTCTCATACATAGGCGGCAACTTGTCTTTATCGATACCACCATATGCGGCTATTATGTTGGCTGTCTCTTTCTCGATATAATTATAAGTATATTCAGATGCGGTTATCAAAGTCGCAAGCTCATATATTTTCCTGAGATTGACATCCTGTTTTGTATAGAATTGATTTATCGTATGCTTGACCTCTCCTTTCTCGATCGTCAGTGGATACGTCACAAGAACCTGGAAATCATCGGCCGCGATAGATGTCTCTATCGTCATGGTGCCATTTGTGACTTTATAGCCAGCATTCTTAAAAGACGAGAACCCTGCGAGGCAGAGCGGGAACTTCGTTCCGATATATCTCATGACCTGAATCTCGATTGACTTCTCACCGGCAGATTTTCCCAATGGCGGCCTTTCTGATTCGAATACACAGTTCCCGTTGCAATTATTGCTTGAATCCAGATGCCACCAATAAGGTATCTTGAAGCTGCCATCCCTGAAATCAAGGGCATCAGATCGCGTCGGCTCATCAGCGATAGTGATTATGCTAAATGATTCAGGATCTATATAACCGCCCTGCATACCAACTATGACCAAAGCCTCTTTTGTGACTGTGTCAAGGCAGTTGCTAGCAAAAGTCATGAGCGGCTGTATCTCCGCAGGGACCTTCTCAACTGGTTCTTTCAATCCAAGCTGAAGATCAGTATTTTGGTGTTTATAGAACAAGACAGATCCGATAGTCAAAAGAATTATTATCCCAACGATTATAAAATAGGTTATCTGCCCTCTTTTTTTGATATACATAGGGCATTTAACGACACTGTATATATATAAATGTTACTCGGAATATATTTATATGATTGTATGCATACACTTTGTATGAAGACCAATAATCTTGTGACTATATTGGCCTTGAGTGGAGCCGTCTGTCTTGGCACAGTAGGATATATCAGTTCTATACCCCTGGAAAAAAGAGTCGAAGTGATAGCTCATCGAGACTTCAACACCAAGAGATACAAGAATTACACGCCGATGGGGCCAGTCATGTATTGTGAATGGAGCACTCATTTCTCATCAGATTATGACCAAAGGGCAGCATTGGCGAAGACTGGCGGAGATCTTCTTGTGCTTGACAAGATTGAAAGTGAAGGCAGCTGCAAGACAGGGATATTGTATAAGAGAACAACAAAAGAGAAGTAGATCAAGCCCCCCATACCTTATCTCCTACATGATGGATATTCCTTGCGATCTTGCCGTCTTTCATGGCAGCCATCTCAGGACCATCGAACAATGCGACCACAACACATAGCGGTTTTTTGTTCTTCTCATCCACAACTGAGACCACATCATCTTTCTTTATCGATTCATCGATGCTGATTACACCAGGCCTCATCACATCTGCGCCGTTTGTCATGAAACGGACAGCGCCCATGTCGACAGTGATAGATTTCAAAAAATTCTCTCTCAGAAGAGATCTTAGTGTCGGGACCGGGACATCGTCAAGCAAAAAGAAATCCGCAGAATCATTGACAGAGATTATATTGTCTGCTATTGCGACCCTGTCTTTCTTCGACAAGCGGGTCACGCCATATCTCTCTTCTATCGTCATGTCAAGTTTCTTGATCTCGTCTTTTCTAAGCTGCTTCATAAGAAATACATCCCCACATAGAAATAAAAATCTTTCTGCTATCATGATTTTATTGGATGAGGTTTAAGTGATATCAAAGCGACTAAGCACCTATGCGCCGAGTATCTTCTTGAACTCGTCAAGCGGCATGTCTGTCCTGTAGCCTGACTGGGACAGATGCGTCCGCGCTACCTTGTATCCAGCACTTTTCACAGCAGAAAGTATCGCATCGTTCCTCTTCACATGACCAAGTTTCATCAGTTTCGATAACACATGGACATCGAAGAATCCTATCGAAGGGACTTTCGCCTCTTCTGCGATGATATCCATCAACCCACCAGAACCAGCCATCTTCTCAGCAAGCGATGCGTCCCATAGCTGACCCACCCATAACGGACCTGCCGCCTGCATCGCAGAACAGCATTCTCCATCGTTCTTATCGCTGATCTCGAAGTGTCCGCATTTGTTGCAATACAGAAGATATCTATGCTCTTTTAGGATATCATCTGTTTTCTTCTTGCCTTTCTCGCACCTGAAGAACACACGCATGTAATGGTCTGTCGAGAATGAATATATTGGTAGAAGCGCTTTGTCATACTGCGATGCGGAAAGTTGGCATCTACGTATCAATATCCTAAGGCCGACCTCATGCATCAGATGATTGCGAAGTGGATTCGACCAGTATTTCCGCCTGCATGCTGACAAATAGGTTCCTGAAAGCGCGCTTGTATCTGTCGCGGTCACAGCAAGAATCCCGCCACGCGCGAGACGTTCGCATGCTGAAGGGAGGAACTGGCACGGACTGCCGAATGGATCGACATCGATATAACCAAAACCACCTGATTCCAGCAGGAACATACGGGCATCTTTATTGTGGAGAAGAAGTTTCTTAGTCTTGTTACTTTCTGCGTATTCTCCTTCGATGACTTCGATGCCGTTCAATGCGCAGTTCTCTTTTATGCTCTTGATCGCGTTTATGCTCATATCATTCGCTGTGACTGACGCTATATTCTCGCATTCAAGCAGGAACCTGATCGCGCGGACACCGCTTCCGGCCATGATATCCCCGACAGATAGATCTTCTCCAAGAGCGTTAAGCAAGAAGATAGAGATATCTCTATTGAGTTTCATGATAGGGTTATAAAATACAGGAAGTTTCTTTGATATCTTCTCTTCTTTTGACAAAGCGAGCTTTGCCATGCCTTCCTGAATCATGATGGCATTAGGTTTATAGAAAAGATATAAAAAACCATATGGTGGACACATGCCTAAGATCAGCGCAGAATCATTGCTTCTTCTTCCGCTGCCGAACCGACATCATGTTAACCCTTCGATCAAGCTGCCTTAGCTGCTTCTCAGTCACACTGTGCCGAGACATGACTTTTCTGTAAGCAAGGACGCCGATCACGACAAGAGCCAGGACAAGAAGTATCTTTGACATAGAACCTTTCTGTTCTACCACTGTGTCAGACACATCCTTGATCGCGTCTCCTGTGATCGGGACAGAGGTCATCTTTTCTTCGACTTCTGTGGACACTTCGGCCTTTGCAGGCACAGTCACTTCAGCGACTGGCGTGACAGTCGATACGTCAGAGACTTCTTCTTTGACAGACACCGGTTTCGCAGCACCAAAAGAACCGACCTGCACAGTCTTAACCAGTTTATCGACTATCTTCCCATTAGAATATAGTTCGACAAGTACATCCTGTTCACCTGACTCAAGCGGAGTGAAATTAGGGATATACAGATGCTTTGTGACATTTGGTCCGATGCTCTCGACCATTATATCATCGCCGAACTTGGAACCTGTCTTGAATTTTATGTTCTGGGCATAGAACATTATCTTGAAACTTCCGGTAGCGCCGGCATAATTCTTCAGATATATCTCTGCTTTGTTAGAATATGATTCTCCCACCATCAAAGATGGCGGCATGATGAATTTCTCGATGCGGCCGTTTGAGTTATCGTCGATGCTGATGTTTGACACATCAAATTCAGTGAGGACACCATCGTCCCAGCTTATCCGAACAGTCGCTTTTCCTGAATCTATCGCTGCCAATGGTTCAAGATTGATAGATAATGTGGTCTTCACCTGTGGATTTATACGCTGTACCATCCGTGTCGTGCCGGTCTTTAGATATGGGCTATCAAGGATTATGTCAATCGCCACACGTTCGTTCTCAGCGCCTTTATTGTTGAGGGTGATCTTCGCTTCATATAATTTTCCGACTTCCATATCTGATGGGAATGTATGTCCGAGGACTTCGATATCAACAAGATACTCGACTGTGATCTTGACCATATCGACAGAACCTTCTTTCTTGAAATCAGCTGCTGTTAGCCTGACGATATCTTTGAATGTGTAAGATTCGCCTTTCTTTAGGTTGATATTCCCGATGAAATCCGCATTGGAGTTCATGACCATTAGCGAGACACTCTCACCACTGACATCGATCGCTTTTATCTGGACCTGGATCAATGAATATTTCAGAAGGTCTTTGTTTGTACTATACTGGTCTTTTGATACTTCTTTCCATGCGCCTAACGCAGATGGAAGCAATAGCATTGTCAGCACTAATATCAATAGAATTGTTGTCTTTCCTCTTTTCATTGCCCTAAACCCCTTTTGTCTAATTGTAAGATTCTGTGTTTTGAAACGGTATTCATTATATAAATATTTTGAAAATATGGGCTCCGTAGAACGGTTTTTGCTAATTAGCTCTCGGGGGCTATAAATCCAATATTCAATTTTGAGTTTTTGAACCTAAAAG
>PCVE01000038.1 GCA_002762705.1 Candidatus Woesearchaeota archaeon CG11_big_fil_rev_8_21_14_0_20_43_8
GCTGATAAGAAAAAGAAGATATTTTCTGTGCTTGAGAAGTATGAGAAGATGACGAGCGCTGAGAAACTTGCATTCTGGAAAAAGCAGGCAAAGAAATGCATACGGTGCTACGCTTGCAGGCAGGCATGCCCATTATGCTTTTGCCAGGAATGCGCTGCGCAGCAGAATGTGCCAAAGTATATCCCTGATGTAGCAAATGAGAATGCCAATTATATGTGGCTTATGAACCGGGCATATGATCTTGCCGGAAGATGCACTGGATGCATGGAATGCGACAGAGCATGTCCTGTTGGGATCCCATGGTATCTGTTGAACCGGAAGATGGCAAAGACAATCGCTGTGAATTTTGGTTTTGTATCTGGAAAGAAAGAGAACATCGGCAAAAAGACACCATTATCAGACTGGTCTGAAGATGATCCAGACAAGTGGGTAAGATGAAAATAATAGTTGATAAAAAAGGACTGTTGAAATTTATTGATTCTATCAGGAAGAAATATAGATTGATCGCTCCTGTGCAGAAAGATGAAGGATTGTTCTTTGATGCAGTATCAAATACCAGCAAAATAGTTTTTGATTACATCAATCCGAAGAACACAGCGAAAGAATTCTTCTTTCCGATAAAGGATCCGATACTTAGGTATGATTCGGATTCGATAGAAGAAGTCAAAAAAAGCAAAGAGAATATCGCGATCTTTGGCATACGTCCTTGCGATGCGCGAGCGCTTTCTGTGATGGACAAGGTATTCAATTGGGATACAAAGGATGGTCTTTATGATAATAGGCGGAAGAATGCTCTGCTTATCGGCTTTGGCTGCAACAAGGCAGGCGATCACTGCTTCTGTACATCGTTCGGATACGGACCGCATGAATCAAAAGATGTAGATGTGATGGTGTATCAGCTAGGAAAGGATGAGTTTATGGTTTTAGGTGTAAGTAAAAGGGGTGTGGGGTGTGTGGTAAGTGGTAAAAAAGCCTCACCAGTGCATGAATCCAGACGAAAAGAACTGGAGAAAGGCATTGTGTTCAAGAAGAAGATGGATGTCGACAAGGTCTACAAGAAGCTCGACACAGTATTTGATTCTGATTATTGGACCGGCGCTTCTTTCCATTGTATCGGATGCGGCACATGTACATTCCTCTGCCCTAGTTGCCATTGCTTCTGTATGAGCGATGAAAGAAATATTAGATACAGGATATGGGATTCATGCCAGTTCGCATGCTTCACAAAACATACATCAGGGCATAATCCAAGACCCACTCAGCGTGAGAGATACAGACAGAGGGTCTATCATAAATTTAGTTACTACAAGAAAAACTTTGGAGAGCATCTATGTGTTGGGTGCGGCAGATGCACATTGCACTGTCCGATGAAAGTGGATATATTTTCAATAGCTAATGGGACGCTTGATATCAATGAAAAATAGAGAAGACTATATTCCAATTCCAGCAAAAGTAGTCGCGCTTAGAGACGAAACACTTGATGTGCTGACTCTTCAGATAAAACCAGATGAAAAAGTCACATTCCGCCCAGGACAGTTCTTTCTTTTGTCTGTGTTCAATGCGGGTGAATCTGCCTTTGCATTCTCGAATGATTCTGGCGACATCGAATGCTCTGTGAAATGCTGTGGACTTAACACGCAGGCGATACATCGATTGGCAATTGGTGATTTTGTTGGAGTGCGTGGCCCATACGGCAACAGTTTCCTTGATTTTATCAAAGGAAAGAAAGACATCTATCTGGTCGCGGGTGGAATCGGTACAGCACCGATACGATCGCTTCTTCAGCACATTCTCGCGAACAGGAATAAATTCGGCAAGGTCACTTTGCTTATGGGCGCGAGAACACCTGCTGACCTACCATATATGGATGAACTTATGGCACTTAGAAAGAACAAGAAAGCAAAAGTCGATGTAATCCTTACTGTGGACACACAGCCAGAAGAAGGATGGAAAGAAAATGTCGGTTTTGTGCCTGTGATTCTTGATAAGATTAAACCAAAAACCAAAAACTCCCTCGTGTTTGTATGCGGGCCGCCGATCATGATCAAATTCTGCGCTGATACACTTTCAAAGAAGGGATTCAAGGGCGACCAGATCATCTCTACACTTGAGAACAGGATGCAGTGCGGCATAGGAAAATGCGGACGATGCAACATCGGCCCTGTCTACGTCTGCAAATGCGGACCTGTCTTCACATATGATGATATCAAGAAGATGCCAAAGGATATGTGAAGAAAAATAAAGATATGAATAATCATCCCTGTCTTATCTGCGAATTGCCGATATATTCATGCATCAGTCCAAGAAGCCCTGTCTGGTCGCCATGATAACGTATCTGCGCAGCTTGGTTCTCAATCTTCGATTTCAACATCAATTCGCTAAATACTTCTGGCACTTTTAAACCCTCTTTTCTCGCAAGCTCAGGATTAATGAAGCAGATCGAAGGCGTCAATGGATGATGCTTCTGGAATATAGATATTTCTTCAAATGATGTATCCTGATCAATATATTGCATTGCTATAAGCCTTGCAGAATAAAGCGCACCTGTTTTTTCTCTATATACACCGTAAAATTCAGATGTGAGAATTTCCGAATCTTGATAATCGATTTTCATGCCATTGCAGACCCGATTAAAACCTGTTTTTGAGTATAACAGATTCGGCAGGAACTGTTCTCTTATGTTCTTTATCGTCAATTCGTCGTTCATAAATATGCTTTTCTCTTCAATCGCCATCTTTGAATCACCCTCAAATCGCAGTAGTAATCATGTCATCTTATTTATAGCTTCCGGCGGGGTGTGGGCTTGTGGGATGTGGGGTGTGAAAAAGAGATAGTATGTTATTTCTGAAATTTCAGAAATTTCAAATATTCAAAATTTCGAAACTTTTAAATATTCTGAATACTAAAAGACAGCCATATGCCAGATAAAGAGATAATACAGGAACTGACCGACGAATTCGGCCGAGTCATGGAATTCATGGGCCTGCCGCCTGTGACAGGTCGTATGTGGGCGATCCTTTATTTCAAGGGTGAGATGACCCAGGAAGCGTTGAAAGAAGAGCTTGGCTGTGCCCTAAGTTCTGTCAGCCAGAGCATCACCATCCTTGAGAATTTCAATCTCATATATGTCTCTGGAAAAGATGGGAGAAAAAAGATATATAGCACAGAAACAGATTTCAACAAGATAAAGAGGAAGAAGCTGGAAGCTATGGTCCGCCATGTGATAGAACCACTGACAGGACTCTGTAAAAGCAGAGTAGATGACGTGAAAGACCCAGATGTGAAAACCAAGATAGGCAACTTACATAAGGTCTATTCGCAAGCAGGCTTATTCATCAAGCTTGTGCTGAAGCTACCATTTGGAAAATGAAGAACGCGATAATCAGATTGGATAATGTATGTAAGATATATAAGATCGGGACTGTCGAGGTCCACGCCCTAAGAGGGCTCACACTACAGATAGAGAAAGGTGAATTTGTCGCCATACAAGGACCGAGCGGCAGCGGAAAATCGACAGCAGTGAACATGGTCGGCTGCCTTGACATCCCTACAAGCGGAAATATCTTTCTTGACAGCAAGAACATAAGCCAGATGACTGAATCGCACCTCGCGCAGATCCGCGGACAGAAGATCGGATTCATCTTCCAGCAATTCAATCTCATAAATGTGCTGACTGCGCTTGAGAATGTGATGCTTCCGATGACATTCCAGGGTGTCCCAGAAGAGAAGAGGATCGAACGTGCAAAGCAGCTGCTTGAATTGGTCGATCTTGGGGACAGGTTGCACCATCGTCCGACAGAGATGTCAGGCGGACAACAGCAGAGAGTCGCTATCGCAAGAGCGTTATCGAACGACCCAGAAGTCATACTCGCTGATGAACCGACAGGAAACCTCGATTCAAAGACAGGAGTCAGCGTGATGGAATTCCTTGAGAAACTACATAAAAAAGGGAAGACCATCGTCATGGTCACACACGACAACCAGCTCGCTAAACGGGCTGACAGGATTTTGTTCCTAAAAGATGGAGTAGTAGTCGATGAACAGGTATGCAGGAAAGGAAATACTTGCAAAAGCATAATGAAAAAAGGAAAAACCAAAAGGTGATACATATGAAAAAGACAGACAGATCGATCTATTTCGCATTATTTATTCTATTGAGCATGATGCTCATGCCATTCGCAGTATCAGCAGTGTCAGACCCAGTCGACGCTTTATCAAGTTCATATCGTGTGAAAGTGGTTTTCTTAAACCAGGATCCTGATCCTGTGGAACCAGGAAAATATGTCAATGTCCGTTTTAAGGTAGAGAACCTTGGAAACGATGATCTTGATGATCTGACTTTCGAGATCCTACCAGAATATCCATTCTCATTAGATTCGCAGAAAGATGCCACCATCGATATCGGCGGGCTTTTTGGAAGGCAGAAAGATGAATACGGCGCTATCCTTGATTGGAAACTCCGTGTCGACAAGGATGCGATCGAAGGCGAAAACGAGATAAAACTCAGATACACATACCCAGGAAAAGTCTCATGGATCACACTTGACGCATTCGATATCAATGTGAGGACGCATGACGCGATCCTTATGGCTGACAGCTACAAAGCGACGCCAGAAAGAGTCGTCTCTGGAAACAAAGTGAAACTTGACATCACCATCAAGAACTTCGCTGACTCTATGGTAAAAGATATAAAGACAAAACTTTCGCTTCCGGCAAATTTCGCGCCAGTCGGCTCAACTAATGAGAAGACAACAAAGCAGATCGATGCAGGAAAGACGATGATTGTCAATTACGAATTGATGGTGGATACAGATGCGACATCGAATGTGCATAAGATCCCGCTCGAGATAACATACAGCGATGAGCTTGGAAATTCTTACAGCACAAACACGACAATAGGACTGATTGTCGACAACCCACCTAAATTTGTATTGAACTTAGAGGAAAGCGACATATACACAAACAACAAAAAAGGCAAGGTGATAATCAGTTTCTCTGATGTGGGATTCAGCAACATCAACTTTGTCAGGCTTACTTTGCTCGACACAGATGATTACAACATATTATCTACACCGATGGTATATCTTGGAAATGTAGAACCAGATGATTATCAGACTGCAGACTATGATATCTTTGTCAATTCAGAGAAAGCAGTTGGGAATGAAAGCCTGCCTTTGAAATTCAAGATAGATTTCACAGATGAATACAATAAAGATGTCTCAAAAGAAGAGACACTTTATATGCCGCTATACAAAGACGCAGATGCCCAAAAGTTCGGTTACGTGGTAGGTGGCAACAAGTACACACCTATCATCGGCGCTATGATTGGGATATTGGTCATTGTGTTCTGGCTCCAGATGTTGGTCGGCGCAATCAGAAGCAAGCATGGCATTGGCAAGAAGATAATGTGGATCTTCCTGATTGTCTCTACTTTGGTGATCGGCGCACTGCTCTACTACATCTTTGGACGCAAAAGCGCTGAATAAAGTCCACTAAGAGAGAAAGAAAGGGTGAGATGCAAAAAGTATGCTAGCAGACTATTTCAAGATCGGATGGAAGAATATCAAGAACAGGAAACTTAGATCCTATCTCACCATCCTTGGAATAGTCATCGGTGTCGCTGCCATCATTTCTCTGATAAGTGTCGGACAGGGCCTTCAAAGTTCTATCACCGGACAACTTGACAAGATCGGCGGGAACAGGATTTATGTCATGCCAAAAACAGTCGGATTCTCTGATCCGACAAGCGTAGTCGGACTTACTACTGATGATCTGGAGATAGTCGAAAGCATGTCAGAATTCGATCTTGTTAACAGCCTGCTTAGCAAAAGCGCGCCCATAACATATGGAAAAGAGACAGAATTCGCAAGCTATCTATATGGATTCCCATCTGACAGATCAGAAGAAAGATTCGAATCATATGATTATGAATTGGCGAAGGGCAGGTACTTCTCACCCCAAGATAATTATGCGCTTATACTTGGAAGCAGGGCCGCTAGCGATATGTTCGACAAGGAACTAAGGATAAACAGTAATGTCGAGATCAAGGGCAAGAAGTTCAAGGTGATCGGTATCTTAAAGAGCATCGGAAGCGCAGAAGATGACAATGTGATCTATATGCCGCTTGATACGATAAGAGATATTTTTGATGATAAAAAAGGGATATCTTTCATAGACGCCACCATAAAAAAAGGCCTTGATATACCAACTGTCGTCGGCAAGCTTGAGAAGAAGCTTGAACGGTCGCGTGGGGAAGAGGATTTCACTGTGTCGACTCCAGAGCAGATGCTTGAACAGTTCGGATCCATACTAACAATCGTCAATGTCGTCCTTATCGGAATCGCAGCCATCTCACTTATTGTTGGGGGCCTTGGCATCATGAATTCAATGTATACTTCAGTCCTTGAGAGGACAAGAGAAATAGGAATCATGAAAGCGATCGGTGCGAGAAGAAAAGATATACTCTTGATTTTTTTGCTGGAATCCGGCCTAATCGCCACTGCCGGTGGCGTGCTCGGATCGATCATCGGTACAGGGATCGGAAAGATCGTCGAATCTTTAGCGGCTTCAGCAGGATACAGCATGTTAAAAGTAGATGTCAGCATATGGCTCATACTATTTGGTATAGTTTTCGCGTTCACTGCTGGTGTTCTTTCGGGATTCCTTCCTGCAAGGACAGCAATGAAAATGAAGCCAGTGAATGCATTGAGATATTAGGTTGATAGAAATGTTGAAAGAAT
>PCVE01000087.1 GCA_002762705.1 Candidatus Woesearchaeota archaeon CG11_big_fil_rev_8_21_14_0_20_43_8
GTGACAACTTCGATCAGTACAACTGACAATGATATCGTGCTGACAATGCTCGGCGGCGATGTCACTGACACATTGATGGAAGGAGAGACAAAGACCTACACCATCGGTGGCCAGGACTATGAAGTTAAACTTTTGATTGTAGCAGATACAAATTCAGAAGCTAAGTTCGTTGTCAACGGCGAAGTCACTGACAAGCTAGTTGAAGGAGGCACTGACACTCTATCAGACGGCACCTTGATCGGTATCAGGGATGTCATGCCAAACGAAGGCACTGAAGAAGAAGGCGGCGATATCGTTGAATTCTATCTAGGAGCTAACAAGCTTGAAGTCACAGATCTGGATTACACTGATACCACCACATGGTATTCATCTGGAATCGAGATCAATGATGAGAGCATCGAAGATGCATCGATCATCGTCGATGTAAGCGAGCTGTCGACAACCAAGATAGAAGTCAACTCGATCAAGTACAGGCTACATGCAGACTCACCGAAAGGCGACGTCTTCATCAAGGAAGGCCAGGGTCTAAGGGCATTCCTCGATGAACCAGAAGGCATGATCAACGAGAACTGGGATATCATGTATCTTGGTCTGACAAAGCCTGACGAGAGCACTGTGGAAATCAAATCCAATGGGGACGACCAGTACTACTTGTACTTCACGAACCTGGAAGGACTTGATTACAAGATGCCTCTAGCGGATAACTCGAACAACGATGGACACAACTTCAAGTACGGCGACAATGATGACGACTTGATCTTCATAGAAGCGACCAACGCAAACGGCGACAACTCCTTTGTGAATGGCGGTTTCTGGGTCACAGAAGACGATTACTTCGTCCTTGGTGACAATGATGATGAAGACGGCGCATACACGCACGTGCTCAGGTACGAATCCATCGACACCAGCAACAGGGAAATCCAGTTCACTGACCTCGCAGGAGGACAGAAAGAGCTAACTTACAACACAAATGTCTTGTCAAACAGCACAGCAACTACCGCATATGGTACACTTGTTGTTGGCGGCAAGTCATATACTGTATGGGTTGGAGGAAACTACACATCAGGTTCAACAGCTTATTATCCATTGGCTATTGATCTTGATAACTCAGGAACATACGGAAGCGCTGGTGAAGCGAAAATCGCAGTTGACGGCGGTCTTATCATCGATCTAGGCAACTTCGGAAACGCTGACTTCGACGGAAACGACATGGACCTTGTGGCAACACAGATGACACTTAACTTTAAAGTGGAATCAGACAAGTTCGATGAGACAACACACGGCGATGAGAATGTCTATGTGAATGTTACTGAAGAATCCAGTAACAAAGTAGACATCTCAATATACAGTGCAACATCCAACGTCACCCTAAGATCACTGGATGACGAGGATCTGTCAAGAGGTATGACCGACTTCGGTGCAGTCTACGAGATCACCGACACTTCATCATCAACAGATGCTGAAGATCTGAAAGTCGTCATGCCATCTAAGCAGAAAGGTGCTCAGGTCTACGTTACCTTCGGTAGCGCAACCACAACAAGCACATCTGCTGGATCCAGCGGAACAATCGACGTGACAACTGTTGAAAAGATCAATGTCGGCGCAGCAAAACTCGACAAAGAGATCAGCGATGCATGGGCACAGAACCTCATCATCGTCGGCGGACCATGTGCAAACAAGGTCGCGGCTGATGTTATGGGCGTAAGTGCTGCTACATGTGCGTCAGGATTTGAGCAGGGCAAAGCTTTGGTCAAACTCTACGAAAGCAAGGGCAAAGTCGCTCTGCTTGTAGCTGGTTACAGCGCTCTTGATACCAGAAGAGCTGCACGAGTTGTCTCTGACTACGCTAAGTATGCAGACGATCTGACTGGCACTGAAGTCGTTGTTTCAGGTACCACACTGGATGACATAACCGTCAGCCAGCCAACACCTAAAGCAGCTGCTGTCGTGGAAGAAACCACAACAGAAGAAACGACTGAAGAAACAGCATAGATGAAACAACTGGGAGCTTGAATAAAGCTTCCATTTTAATTTCTTTTTTTCTCTATATTTTCTTCTACACAAAATATTTAACCAAAATAGATTTCTATATTCTTTATGAAACAAAATATTGCGATCAATTGCACGCTCTTGTTCCTGATCTCTGCTGCGGTATTCTACATATTACAGTTCTCGACACCACATATCATAGGATATGATGGCTATCATCATGCAAGCATGGCCACAAAGATAATAGAACAAGGTTTTGTGCCAGAGCAATCCTGGTGGAGATTTGGCATCAATTCCGGGTCTGACCTTCATTTTCTCTATCATTACCTGCTTGTCCCTTTCGTCGCGATATTCGGCACGATAACTGGTGTCAAAATAAGCATGGTTATATTCGCGGCATTGACTGTTTTGTCGGTCTATCTATGGTTGGAATATTCAGATGTCAGATTTCCACATATCTTTGCTCTTTTGACATTTGTGTCATCATATGTTTTTCTTTACAGATTCACACTTATACGAGCATATGGTTTAGTGATACCAGTCCTGGCATTAGGGTATCACCTGACTTTGAAACGCAAGTTTCTAT
The DNA here is from genome assembly GCA_002762705.1 of Candidatus Woesearchaeota archaeon CG11_big_fil_rev_8_21_14_0_20_43_8. Classification (GTDB taxonomy): domain Archaea; phylum Nanobdellota; class Nanobdellia; order Woesearchaeales; family CG08-08-20-14; genus CG08-08-20-14. Next base: position 2,576 of record PCVE01000087.1, read on the forward strand.
GGCTCTTTGTGCTTGCTTTCTTATTCACATGGTATTATACTGCATTCCCGCTTCTGATCATGCTTGTCCTGCTTATTGTATCCATACGTTTCATGCAGGACAGAAAAAAAGGATTCGACATTAAACTAGCGGCGATCCCGATTGTTGGATCTATAGCAGGACTAGTCATCAACCCATACTTTCCGACGAATATCAGACTGTTCTATGTGCAGCTCTTTCGGGCTATGTTGTTTCCGATAGATGAGGTATCTATCCCAGTCGATGCGCGACCTTTTGCATCGGCATTCGAATATTTCTATGTATGCTGGTTAGTGCTTCTGCTGTTTATCATCGCGATAGTGATCCTTTTCCTTCTGCTCAGGCAGAAGAAAGCTTTTTTCCAGAGATGCAGCCTGCTCACTTGGGTAATGTTCATTCTTGCGACATTATTTTTCTTCTTCACATTGAGCCACAGACGCTCGCTCGAATACTGGTTCCCATTCACTGCCATATTCCTTGGATCTGCGCTTAACGACCTGATAGATAGAATCAAGAACCTGAAGATATGGGTCGAGAAAAACAAGACAAAGATAACAGCAGTATTATTGATAATCCTATGCGGATATAGTATCTTCATGGTGAATAAATTATCAAAAGCGATACCTGCGTCGACAGAGAAAGAAGGGCTGCATCATCTAAAAGAATGTTCACAATTCGTGAAGAGGACAGACGGAGCATTGGTCTTCTCTGCATGGGACATCGCTCCTGCATTGTTCTTCTATAACCCAGACAATGATTATATCGTCGCGCTTGACCCGGCATTCCTTTATCTATATCATCAGAATCTATATCGAAAATATCAAAATCTCATTTCTGGAGCTGAAAAAGATCCATATAGTGTCCTAAAGAACGATTTCACTGCAGATTATGTGATCGCAGACCAGCAGAAATTCATGTTCGCGAATTATCTGCTCTCAAAACAGGGATTCAAGCTGACCGCAAGGTCAGAATACTGCATGGTGATAGAGATCATCTGAGACATGTGCCTTCGATTATCCCATCCTTGACACGTGTAAGGCGGATCTTCTTCCTTCCGGTCGTGCTGCATCCATGGACACATATTGCCCTGTCTTTTGCCACACCAAACATCTCATCATGATATCTGCCATGACAGACCACGTCGACAGTGATCAACTCATCCTTCACAAATGGGCACGAGATCGGTTTTGCTTTCACTATGCCAAAATCATCTGCTGTGAGCCTAAGCTGCACATCATACTTTTTTTCAAGCGCGTCGATGTCTTTATAGAACTCTTCAAAAGATCGTGCTTTGATAGGCCTTCTACCTTTTTTGTATTCAAGGAAATTCTGGATGCCTATCCTGACTTTATATCTACTGCCTTTGGAGATCTCTATCCCGAACTTGATGAGTTCTTCTATGTCTTTATCATTCACACCATGCATCCAGACAGGCGCTACAGTGAGCTCACAATGATCTGGTATCATGCGCATGACATCGATCAGATTTTTCACATCGTATTTTTTGGTCCCTGCGAACTTCCATGCGTTCTTCTCATCAAGAGAATTGAGAGAGACATTTATCCGTGTCATTCCTGCTTTTGTGAGTCTTCTCACATTATCTTCTGTCAGCAGTCCGCCGTTTGTGTCCATTGATATATGTCTCACATTCTTTATCTGCGACACTGCCTTTACAAACGGGATGAGGTCCGCATATAACATCGGTTCACCCTGTGGATTGATATGCACTTCCATGTCATCGCCTTTCAGCTTTGAAACTTTTCTTACCTCTTCGACGAGATATTCCATCTCGACCACAAAATCAGTCACTTTCTTTGTGCTTGTGCCTTCGTCGACTGAACAGAAGATGCAATTGAGATTGCAGCCGGTTATTGGCCTCGCTTCGATGAGATTTGTACCCCTATCAACGATGCCAAAAGCGATGTTGCCAAGAAGAGGGATCCCAGAACCAGCATGGATATACACTGTATCATGGCCGTTCAATGAGTTCTTCAAGTTGCCCATGTATTTCATAAGCAGACTACGGAACTTGTTGCCTGCTTTTTTCTCTGATATGTCTTTGAAAGTGATATATTTCATTCCGATTTTGTATTCTGCGATTGCTAATATCTCTTTTTCAGGTATATCAAAAAAGAAGTATGATAGAAGCCAGACACGCAGATATCCATCTGTTCTTTCAAATTTCAGTGTCTCGAAATCAAGTGTTGCCATGTATCTGTGGAATCTGTGTCGGTTTATTAAGTTTTTGTACAAAAAGCCCAGTTTTACTTAGAAGAAACATTTATAAAATACACAAATATTCGTCTTTAAGTTGATTATTATGATGTTTAATTCGATACATTTTTTGATCTTTTTTCCAATCATAGTATCTTTATATTTTGGAATTAAACACCGTTATAGGTGGATTCTTCTGCTTCTTGGAAGCTATTATTTTTACATGAGTTGGAAAGCTGAATATGTAATCCTGATTATGATCTCAACCCTCGTAGATTATCTGGCTGGAATGCAGATTTATAATTCAAAATCACTCTTCCGCAAGAAATTCTTCTTGGGATTGAGCCTTTTTGCCAATCTTGGATTGCTTTTCTGCTTTAAGTATTTCAATTTTTTCAGTGAATCATTTAGGACATTGCTGACCAAATTTAGCATACCGATGAATCCAATCACATTAAAATTACTTCTTCCAGTTGGTATATCTTTCTATACTTTCCAGACATTAAGTTATACAATTGATGTATATCGAGAAAAAATAAAACCCGAAAAACATCTTGGTATTTTTGCAGTTTATGTCTCTTTTTTTCCACAGCTTGTGGCCGGACCAATTGAAAGAGCAAAAAACCTTCTGCCTCAATTTTATGATAAACATCATTTTGAATATCAACGAGTTGCCAATGGAATAAAATTGATGCTTTGGGGTTTTTTTAAGAAAGTGGTGATTGCCGATAGATTGACTATTGTTGTAAACACAGTGTATAATAACCCCGCTGATCACAGTGGGCTCTCGTTAGTGATTGCAACAGTATTCTTTGCTTTTCAGATTTATTGTGATTTTTCAGGTTATTCAGATATTGCTATTGGTTCTGCCCAAGTACTTGGTTTTAGTCTTATGGATAACTTCAAGCGACCATATTCTGCTAAATCTATTGTTGATTTCTGGCGGCGTTGGCATATTTCTCTTAGTTCATGGTTTAAGGATTATTTTTACATTGGATTTCTTGGGGGAAACCGTGTATCAATTCCAAGATGGTATGTAAATCTTTTCCTAGTTTTTTTAGTCAGCGGTCTCTGGCATGGCGCAAACTGGACATTTGTAATCTGGGGTGCATTGCATGGTGTTTATTATGTCATTGAAAAAATGACCAATAAGTTCAGGAAATCTTTTTTACATTTAATCAACCTAGATAAATTTCCTAGATTCCATGGCTTGATACAGACAGGAATAACTTTTTCCCTGGTTTGTTTTGCATGGATTTTTTTTAGAGCAAACTCTTTATCTGATGCATTGTATATCGCATCCCATCTTTTTTATCCGGTATTCAATCTGTCAAATATTGGAGTTGGTATGATGGGTCTTTTGCTTTGTTTTGCCCTCATAGGATTCCTCGAATTCGTGCATCTCCTGCAAAAACATATTAGGATGAGAGAATTCCTCACAACCAAACCGATTTGGATACGCTGGCCGATTTATTCAGCACTGGTACTTTTGATACTCCTATTTGGGGTATTTCACGGCACACAATTCATATATTTCCAATTTTAGATAAAAAAAATGAAAAAAGACAAAAGAAAAATATTAAAGAATGGAATTATCTTTATTATTTCCATAGGCATATTAATTCTTGCTGTCCAGTTTATTTATCTTAAACTGGTACAGGAAAAAAAGATCATATATCGCCAAGATTTAACCTTTCACGAGTATCTAAATGAGAATCCAGATAAGACAATTGAATTCGCTTTTTTAGGAGATTCTCATGCACGATATGGAATCAACCCAACATATATACCGAAATCGTTTAATTTTGCATCAAGTGGCGAGAATTATATAAAAACATATTATAAATTAGGCTCCGTAGAACGGTTTTTGCTAATTAGCTCTCGGGGGCTATAAATCCAATATTCAATTTTGA
>PCVE01000007.1 GCA_002762705.1 Candidatus Woesearchaeota archaeon CG11_big_fil_rev_8_21_14_0_20_43_8
GGGCGGAATGAAAAAAGAGAAGAAGTGAATCAGAGTATCTTATAGCAACCTGGCTTTATCAATATAGGTCCTGTATAAATACAATCTCTCTGCTCGATCTCTTCCCCGATCGATTCTATAGATGAGAACAAGTCAAGCATCTTTCCTGCGAACATCGTGCCTTCTTTTGGTATGAGCTGGCCGTTCTTCAGAAGATATATCTGCTCGGCCTTGACGCTGAAGTTCGTCGTCAATGGATCAGATGTGTGTGCGCCGATGAGTGTATCTATCACTAGTGCATCTTTTGCAGAGACATATGAATGCTTCTTCTTGCATCTCAAGATGACATTTGAGAAACCCATCCCAGAAGAAGTGGCGTTCCCTGTCGGTCTTGTTTTGGCATGCAATGCAGTGTTATGATCGTAGATGAATCCCTTCAGTATTCCCTTATCGATAAGCGTTGTGCGTGAACGCGGTGTGCCTTCAGAATCAAACACAGTCGAATTCATCCCACCTTTCAATGTGCCATCATCGAATATTGAAAGATTGTCTGACAGCAATTCTTCATTCTCTTTTCCGCAGAAGATGCTTTTCCATTTCTCTTTGTTCTTTCCGTCGAAGTTCGGAAGGAATGCGCTATTCAGAAGAGAAGACGCCGCACGTGGAGTGATGATTATCGGAAGATCTTTCTCTTTTTGTCTCAATGTCTGAGGAGACAGGAAATCATGCGCGGTTTTTTTGGTATTTTCACAGAGTGACTTTGGATCAAAAAGGAAATGATCATCTTGTGAATCATAGTAACTGCTCACTTTTCCATCTGACTTTATGATGCATGAAACATATACTGAGAATTCAGTCGCGCTTGCCTGCGTATCAAGACCATTTGAATTGAAGATACCGAACTTTGATCGCATCGAAGAGACTGCGCCTTGTGAAAGAGTCGTCTTCTTGTCTGTCGAATATGAGATGCAGTCCTTTGCCATCTTTGCGAAATCATCAGTCGACATCGACACGATTTTCCTGTCGAAGTTCTTCTGTGTTATGTATCTGCCTTGAGATGGGAAACCATATAGATATTCAAGCGGCTTTGTGTTCCTTGCAACTCTTATCGCGCGGGCTATCGCTTGCTCATCCAGAATGTTTGTCTCGATTATGCCAATCTTCTTTCCTATCGCCACCTTGATTATGGCACGTTTATGATCTGAAGAATTGAAAAGATCTATATCATTGTCCTGCATCTCGATCGAATCAACCCTGCTCTCGCTCAGATCGATGGAGATGAAATCACATCCTTTCGGCGGTCTCCTGCAGAATCTTCTGGCTATGTCAAAAAGATCCTCTTTCATTTTCCGCCCACCGTCGCTTTCCTGATCAATATGTGGGGGCAATTCCCGATCACCGGGACAGACTGTCCACCTTTCCCGCAGAATCCTGGAAAACCCTCTTGATATCTATCAGACACTTTCTCGATGTTCGCAAGTGTCTTCAATGTCGACCCTGCAAGCGAGACACCACGAAGACGTTCGCAGAGCCTTCCATTCCTTATCATGAATCCTTCTTGAGCTGAGAATTGGAATGATCCCTTGGCTGTGTCGACCTGACCGCCTCTGCTTCCGCCTAGATAGACACCTAACTTGATGCCTTCGAACAGTTCGTCTCGCTTGTACTGGCCTTTCTCTATGTATGTATTCGACATCCGTACCTGTGGGACATATGCGACACTCTGGGCACGTGCGTTTCCTGTCGACTTCACATTCATCTCGGCTGCGGTCTCCCTTGAATGCATAAAAGACACCAGCCTGCCGGACTTTATCAATTGGGTCTTCTGCGCTTCTATGCCTTCATCATCAAAGAAGAATGATCCCCAGCCGCCCTTCAATGTAGAATCATCATAGACATTCACAAAATTCTTCGCGATCTTGTTTCCCATCATGCCCTGGAGGCATGAATCTTTTGATCTGACAAGATCGGCTTCTGCTGCATGGCCAAGCGCTTCATGGATGAATACATCAGTAAGGCCCGGATCGCAGACGACTGGATAGATGCCGCCTTTCGGCACGACAGCTTTTGTGAGCGAGAGGGCTTTTTTGTGCGCAGAAATCGCTATTTCAGGAAGGCTTTTTGTCAATTCAAATCCAGTGAGACCTCCTTTTCGGACATCGAATGATTCCATGACGCCGTTATCTTGTACTGTTACACTAGCGCCACAATAGCAGTAAGTGAGCCGCTGATGGATATCTGATCCTTCTGAATTCATGAAAGTCATATCTTTTCTTTGATCAAGATAGATTATCTGGTTGTTCTTTGTCTTCTTGCATTGGATCTTTGAAAGGCCTAAGACAAGCTTCTTCTTTTCTTGAAGAGATATGTCTGCTGGATCGATCTTGAGCCTTGTTTTCTTGTCTGACTTGACTGCTTCTGAACCAAACAGTTCTTTATGCGATCTTGAATATTTATCAAGTGATCTCGCGGAATGGATCGCACGCCTGATCGCGTCATCTAGTTTTTTCTCATCTTCAAAATACACAAAAGACCATGAATTTCCTAGAAGCAGCCTGATCGACCAGCCAAGTTTCATGCTTGATGCAAGCCTTTTTATCTGGTTGTTCCAGGCGATGGCTGTCGTGCTCTCGTTTGAATCCTGCCGAAATTCCCAATACTTGATATCAGCAGAATCGAGCTTTCGCGAGATAAGATCTAGATCCATATCAAGAATAAGAATAAAAAACATATATAATAATTTCTAAATAGATCATAGGAACTTCTTGATGAGAGCCCTTACGACAAGCACTGTGATCCCGCCTTTGATCGCGCCATCTGCAGCTGTCCAGCCGTAGTATTTCGCTTTGCCTGGACCTTTCTTCTCGACTTCATCTTTTCGTTCCTCTTTGAACTCGATCATCTTTGCAAGATAATCAATATTCGGACGGATGACATCATTGAACTCAATCTCTTTGTCGAGTGTCTTTCCGCTCTTCCTCTTAAAATCAGCCTTTATCTGATTTTTCATACTGTCAAGTTTATCGGTCTTATAGCTGTCGACAAGTTTGTCAAGTTCCATCTTGTAAGAATCATTGCAATCTTTCAAATATCCTGGAATAGAAAGCATATATTTCTCTTGATCAGCCAGTTCATATGCGATCACTGCATTCTCAAGCGCGCTTTTGACATCTTTCCACATCTTGATATCGCGCTCGATCGGAGCCATATCAGTATCCCTATGCTTGTCAAGCTCGCGCTTTGCTTTCTTCTTCGCTTTTGATGGATACGCAAGTACATTATAAGCTTTTCTTACTCCTTTGACTATTTTATATAAAAAATCATTATCATCTTCTCCCATAAGTATCAATCCTCCCAAATCATATAATAATTATAATATTAATAGATGGCGAACCCCCGTTCGTTTCCCGGACGGAGTAATATATGGCAATTTATAAAATTTTGCAAAGATATCTCAGTCATGGCAGCCTTTTCAGCTGCTTGAAAAGGTAATTATCCTTGTCTTCTTTCATCACTGGAAGCTTCTTCTCATCAAGATTGACCACTTTGGTCTTTGGCGCCACATAGCTAATCATGAAAGCCGCATCTTTTATCCGGTTCTGCGCCTCGATCATGTCCTGCTCTGGAAGCTTTTTTGGCTCCCATTGAAGATTAAGTCCATCATCCTGTCTCCTTGGGATGACGTCTATGAACATATGACTGTTGTCATCAGAAGCAAGATTGCTCATTATGATGTTTGTTCCGCCAAGCCCAAGGGCTTCAAAAAGGACGCTTGATGAGACATTCGCGACAAGAAAGAGATGCTCGGCCAGGTCTTCAGAGATCTCATCTATGAACTGCGAATGCTTTTTTGGAAACACACGTATGTGCCCTGAGACAACTCCTTCTTCAAGCAATATCGCCATCACGCGGTCATCTTCATAGACGACAGGCGCTTTGCTGCTATCAGTCACTATGCCGCATAGAACGCAGGATGTCATCTCTGATCACCTGCTGTTTTCTTCTTAAGGAAATTCGCTAGCTCTTCGAGATTCATCCCATCGAACAATTGGGCAAGCTGCGGGTTCTGTGGAAGAATGGATTTGAATTTCTCTGGATCCTGGATAATCAGGTCTCTTATCTGTGGATTTGCATTCAGGAGATTCATGAGCTGTTCTTCCTGGTTCGCCTGCTGTTTCACATTTGGCGGTTGTTTCCCTGCCTGTTTATATGCTTGTACAACTCTTGCTGTGATATGTTGCATCAAGGGCGCTTTAAGTTTCATGATCTCTTCAGGCGTTATCTTCTTAATCCCTGACTGGAACAATCCATCTCCTTTGTCCCGCGGGATGAGATGCATCGTGAAATGATATGCCTGCTGGCCTGCAGCGCCACCGCTCGCGATGAAGATGCTCATACCCTGCGCAAGCATTGCTTTTCTCACAACACCGCAGAGCTTGGCTGTCTTCCTGAACATATGGGAGAATGTCTCATAAGGGATCTGAGGAAGAAGCATGTGATGATCTTTTGGGAACACTACAGTATGGCCTTTCGCTGCGGGATTTATATCAAGCACAGCCATGATCTTATCATCTGCGTAGACATCTTTAGAAGGGATCTCTTTTCGGTTTATGCGACAGAACGGACACTGCTGCTTTATCATCTCTTCCTGTTCTTCAGGTGTCGGATCCGCCATATCGATAAGATGAGAAATCATACCTATAAAAAATCTATGATAACCGAGCCCTTCGGACAGCCGTCTCGCATGCGACAGAAAGGACATCAGGAAGATTCGAAATTGAAGGACAGTATGCCAGCTCTACATCCGCTAGCTTGTCTGCTGTAAGACCAGATGCAATCGCCGCCGCCACAACGTTCACTTTAGCAGCTGCGCCGATACCGACTGATTGACAGCCAAGGACCTGTAATGTCGTCTTGTCGATGATTATCTTTAGTGTTATATCATGTTTTTTTTCATCGCATATCGCCCACTCTGGGATATCTGTGGACCTCACTTTCACTGCGATCACACTGTAACCTGAATCATCAGCTACTTTTGAGGTCATGCCGACAGACGCCACCTCAAGATCACCTATCATAGATGCAAATGCCATATTTGTCTCGTGGTAGAATGCATCGCCGCCAACAGAGTTGATGCCTGCTGCTTTGCCTTGAGCATATGCAAGAGTCGCAAGGCGGGAAGGGAGTTTCTGCTCAGATCCGATGATCTTTGTCTCGACTATGTCGCCGACAGCATAGATATTCTTGTGATTCGTCTGCATGCGCGAGTTCACTTTCAGTCCATGGTCGCCGATCAAAAGTCCTGCGTCAGAGAACATCTTCAAGTCCACACGCGCGCCGCATGAGAGAAGGATTGTGTCGCATCTGATCTCTTCTTCTCCAATCTTCACACCGACAAGCGAATCACTTTCAGACAGTATCTTTGACAAGAGCTTTCCGAAATGGAACATTACTCCTTTTGTCACAAGATATTCTTCTATCATCTTTGCCATGTCTGTATCAAGCGATCGCGGAAACACATTGCTAAGCGCCTCGACTACAGTGACTTTGCATGTCTTTCTAAGACCTGCTGCTGATTCAAGGCCGATCGGACCTGCTCCGACGATTAAGATGTGCTTCTTCTCTTTCGCTATGATCTTCTTTGCGTCATCTGTGCAGTGCAACGTGAAGATGCTTTTTCCAAGTAATGGTCTTATTCCATCTATCGGCGGGATAGATGCCGTTGAACCTGTTGCGATTATCAGCCTGTCGTATGGGATCCTTCGCCTTTTGTCTGTCCCGACCTGTTGGATCAAAACTTCATTCGCATCAGGGATTATTTTCAGACATTCATGGCTTTGCAGGACCTCAGTCCCTTTAAGGTTCAGCATATGCTCAAGCTTGCCTGCATCAAGTGTCTTATCAAGAATGAAAGGAAGCCCGCAAGGATGGAAGAGATTGAATTCTTTTCTGTCGACGATGATCACTTTCGCATCGCGGCATGCACGCTTCGCATACAGATGCGCGGCGAACCCGCCAGTCCCAAGACCTATTATGACTATGTTCATAGAATATCTAACAGCATAGTGCGTATAAAAAGGTTTATGCAAAATAATAAAAGCCACAGATACGTATGCTACTTTATGTATAAGATAATAGTCAAAGGCACAGTGCAGGGAGTGGGATTCAGGCCTTTTATTTATAGAAAAGCGATAGAGATGGATGTGGTCGGCACTGTGAGGAACATAGGTTATGGTGTCGAGATCATCGCAGATAAAGAGGAATTCGCTGATATATTCAAAGATGCGCCGCCACTCGCAAAGATCGATGATGTCATTGTCGAAAAGATAGATGACAGAAGATACAATGATTTTAGCATCATCAAGAGCAAAGACTCAGAAGGCACAACCATACTTCCGCCAGATATCTTCACTTGCGACAATTGCATGAAAGAGTTGACTGATAAAAAGAATCGAAGATATGGTTATTTTTTCATAACATGCACTGACTGCGGACCGAGATTCTCGATGATTGGCGGACAGCCATATGACAGACCGATGACAAGCATGGATGATTTTAAGATGTGCGAGAGATGCAGGAAAGAATACACAGACCCGCTCGATAGAAGATTCCATGCGCAGACTATCGCATGCCATGACTGTGGACCAAGACTGCATTTCCATTCAGGAGGATTGTCCATCCCTGGTGGTATCAAGGAAGCAGTCGAAATGTTGAAGAACGGCGAGCCTGTCGCGATAAAAGGTATCGGCGGATATCATGTCGCCTGCCTGACTGATAAAGTTCCGGTGCAAAGATTGAGACAGATGCTTGGAAGGATGCATAAGCCATTCGCAATCATGGTGAAAGATATCGAAATGGCAGAAAGCATTGTTCATATGGATGAAAAAGAGATAGAAATGCTAAAGAGCCCAAGACGGCCGATCGTTGTGCTTAAGAAAAGAAGCGATATCTTAAACGATGTATCTGAACTTGATTCTATCGGTGTAATGCTGCCGTATACGGCCCTCCACCAATTGCTGTTTAGATATATCGACGAGCCACTTGTCATGACATCGGCGAACATGCCCGGAGAACCTGTCGCGATCTCGCGAGAAGAATTCAACAAAGGAAAGCATTTCCTTTCACATGACAGGAAGATCATCAACAGATGCGATGACACTGTACTAAAAGTGATAGACGGTAGTCCGGTCTTTTTGAGAAGATCACGAGGATATGTGCCATCCCCCATCAGGTTGCCTATAGATTGCGATGGCACGATAGCGCTCGGCGCGGAGATGAACAACACGTTCTGCGTCTGCGCGGGAGATAACGCTTTTTTGTCCCAGCATATCGGGATGACTGCGCATGAGAAGACGATTAATTTCTTTGAACGATCGCTGGAAAAGATGCTGCATCTGGTTCAGATAAGACCGAAGAAAATAGCATGTGATCTTCATCCTAGATATAACACGACTCGTCTTGGAAAAAGACTTGCTAAGATATACAATGTCGGGCTCTGTCAGGTGCAACATCATAGAGCTCATGTATTTTCTGTCGCGGCTGAGCACGGCCTGAAAGATTTCACAGGGATCGCATGCGATGGTCTCGGTTATGGAGAAGATGGAACAATCTGGGGCGGAGAGATATTCCAAAACAAGATACGTATCGGGCATCTGGAGCAACAGCCGATGATAGGTGGTGATGTCGCGACCCTTGAACCGAAGAGGATGCTTTTTGGGATCCTTGCAGGGACAGATCATTCCGAAAAGCTGAAGCTTTGGACCAGCCAGGAGAAGATGATATTTAGAAAGATGCATGAGACCGGATTCAACACGATGAAGACAAGCAGCTCTGGAAGGGTCCTTGATGCCTGCGCGGCTTTGCTTGGTATATGCGACAGACGCACTTATGAAGGGAGGCCTGCTATGCTCTTAGAATCATATTGCTATGATGATATAGAAAAAATCATGATGCTTGAGCCGCAAAAACCTGTCATCCATACACAAGACAAGATGAAAATCCTTGATACGACTCATCTTATCTCATACATCGCAAGCGAGATGGAAAAAGCGAAAGATATCGCATCATTCAGAAAAGACGCAGCCACTGTCGCTCACTATTACATCGCAGATGGGATGCATGCAATCGCCGATACAGGTGATAGGATCGTCTTCTCAGGCGGTGTCGCATGCAACAGATATATTACTGATCTTCTGATAAGAAAAGGAGTACTTATCAATAAAGAAGTCCCTCCTGGAGACGGCGGGATAGCATTCGGGCAGGCTTATCTCGCTAATCTTTGAAATTATCCGCATCTGAAACAGAATGGATATGTGTCTCTTTTGCGCTTGTGATGTAGCCATCAAGAAGCCCCCTGCTTGCGAGCGCAGGGAACAAGTCAAGCTCAAGACTGCTGCCTGGAAGATCTAATACATCCGTCTCGCATATGAATATCGGTGAGAACACAAGGTTGTTCCTCGAATCTGTCTTCTGGTTGAAGTCTGTTATCTTGGTGCCTTCCATCATCACTGATCCTTTTTCAATCGGCTGCTCTGACGTAGTCAACATGAGTGTGCAAAAAGAAGATATCTTCAGATGTGTTTCCCAAAGCGCTTTTAGATTTATACTCTCAAAAATTATGTCACTATAGACCACAAGAAAACGGCTGTTGATCTTTCCACGTAGGCACTTAAGTGAAGAGAAACTGCCATTGCTTTCCTTCTCTTCAACATATTGGATCGTTGCACCAAGTGTCGAACCATCTTTTAACTGGCTGAAAAATGCTGTCAGGACTTCATGCCTTGCGATGATAAATATCTTTTTGAATCCGCTTTGGACAAGTTTCTGCACAGCCCTTTCACTGACAGAACGACTACCGACAAGATATGTAGGACGAAATTCTGTCTCGCTTATTTTTTGCCTTTCTATTGGACCACCAGCGAGGATGACAGCTGTCTTGTTCTCGCCAAGCGAGATCTTTGCCAGATATTCGATCGCTTGAGAACGATTCCTGATATAGACATTGTCGATTATAGAATCTATATGTGATAAGACATCTTTATCGATTGTGATACTTATCTTGGTCTTATTCATGCAATAGAAGACATATAATCAGTTATTTATATATTTATCGGATAAAGTAGGATATAGGTAAGATATTTATAGTTGCAATATTACTAACCCGTATAGAAACAATCACTGGTCTAAACAGATCATATATGATGAAGGGTGGTATAATATGAAAATCACGATTATTGGAACAGGTTATGTTGGTCTTGTGACAGGCACTTGCTTTGCGAATCTTGGAAACGATGTCATCTGCCTTGATATCGACAAGAAAAAGATCGATGATCTCAACAAAGGAAAGATGCCCATATATGAACCTGGACTAAAAGAGCTTGTGGATCGCAACGCAAAAGAGAAGCGATTGTTCTTCACAACAGACCAGAAATTCGCGATACAGTTCTCTGATATCATATTCATCTGCGTTGGTACGCCTGAAGACAAAGATGGCTCGGCCGATCTGAAATATGTCTTAGGCGTCGCTGGAGATATCGGGAAATATATGAATGATTACAAAGTCATCGTCGATAAAAGCACTGTCCCGGTCGGGACCGCGGATAAAGTGAAAGAGATGATCAGGAAATCACAGTCTGAAAAAACAGATTTCGATGTCGTGTCGAATCCTGAATTCCTGCGTGAAGGACAGGCAATCAAAGATTTCACCGGGCCTGACAGGATAGTGATCGGTGTCGAGTCGGCAAAAGCAAAAGAAGTGATGATCAAATTATATGATGATATCGAAAGGACAGGAAGACCGATACTTATAACAGATATAAAGAGCGCTGAGATGATCAAATACGCATCGAATGCCATGCTCGCCACAAGGATATCATTCATCAACCAGCTTGCGCATCTCTGCGAGAAGATAGGAGCTGATATCAAGCTTGTCGCAAAAGGCATGGGCCTTGACTCAAGGATAGGCCCAAGATTCCTGCAGGCGGGAGTCGGATACGGCGGAAGCTGCTTTCCAAAGGATGTGAAAGCTCTTGCGAAGACACTAAAAGAATATGAATGCGGAAGCGAGATACTCGACGCTGTCGATGATGTAAATGAGAAACAGAAAAGAATGATTGTCCCAAGGATCCATGAACATTTCAATGGAGATCTCAAAGGCAAGAAAGTCGTGGTATGGGGTCTTGCGTTCAAACCGCATACTGATGATATGAGAGAAGCTCCATCTGTCGTCATCATAAATGAACTGCAGAGACATGGTGCGAAGATACATGCGTTCGATCCTGTCGCGAGAGAAGAAGCGACAAAGATCCTTGATGATGTGACATATCATGATAGGCCGCATGATGCCCTCAAAGATGCTGACGCTCTTGTCGTCGTGACTGAATGGGATGAATTCCGTCATCTGGACAAGAAGAAGATGAAAGATATGATGAACACACCAATCATATTCGACGGAAGGAATGTGTATCAGCCAGATGAGATGAAAAAGCATGGATTCCATTATTATAGTATAGGGAGGTGATGATGAATGAAGACGAAAAAAACTATATTGGTCACTGGCGGAGCAGGATTCATCGGAAGCCATCTCTGTGAATTCCTTTTGAAGAAAGGCAATGTTGTCATATGTGTGGATAATCTATTCACCGGGAACAAAGAGAACATAAAACACCTACTTGACAACAAGGATTTTGAGTTCATAAGACATGACATCACTATCCCGCTGACACTTGAAGTCGATCAGATATACAATCTCGCATGTCCTGCGTCTCCTGTCCATTATCAATACAATCCTATAAAGACAATCAAGATGGGGACTATCGGCATGATAAACATGCTTGGCCTTGCGAAGAGGACAAATGCGAGGATACTTCAGGCATCGACCTCAGAAGTATATGGCGATCCGATAGAGCATCCTCAAAAAGAGAGCTACTGGGGAAATGTCAACCCGATCGGTCCACGGAGCTGTTATGATGAAGGGAAGAGAGTGGCTGAGAGCCTTTGCTTCGCCTATCACTGGCAGAATGACGTCGACATCAGGATAATACGTATCTTCAATACTTACGGCCCTAATATGGCGCTTAATGATGGACGGGTCGTCTCGAATTTCATCGTGCAGGCATTGCGTGGTGAGGACCTCACTATATTTGGCGATGGAAAACAGACACGAAGCTTCTGCTATGTGAACGACCTTATCGAAGGCATGTATGCAGCGATGGAGAAAGATGATTTCACAGGTCCTGTCAATCTTGGGAATCCTATTGAGAACACAATGCTTGAACTTGCGAATACCATAATAAAACTCACTGGATCAAAATCGAAGCTCTGCTACGATGATCTTCCAAAAGATGACCCGACAAGAAGGAATCCAGATATCACGCTTGCGAAGAAAGAGTTTGGCTGGTCTCCGAAAGTCGATCTTGAGAATGGCCTTAAGAAGACTATCGAATATTTCAAGAGAGTTATCTAGAAGACATCATCTATAAGATCTATGCTCTGTCTTGCGATCTCTTTTTTCCTGTTGCATCTGATCGCTTCGATCATCTCTCTCTTATCTATCGTCTTGTCTTCCATCCTGAGCATCAGGCATATCATCAACAGACATAGATATTCTCTCTTCACATCCATGCTGGTGATATCGACAGAGATTATCTTAGGAAGCTTGTTGATCGAATGTACTTTCTTCGCGAGGTATGATAAGACATATATCTTCGATGTCTTTGGCAATGATCGTATCTTGTCTTTGATCTGCGCTATGCCTTCTTCTGATAATATGACGATCATATCATGAGATAAGACAGCTGTGCTATGAATTTGCCTGTCGCTTATTATCATCTCTGAGACAGAATATCCTGAGAGGACTGTTATCGGAAAGTCATCTCGCTGCGTCGCATGGAGACCGCTGATTGTCGCGGCAAAGCCAAGCAATGATGATGTCGATCTTATCTTCTGTCCTGCGCTTCCGGAGATGAGTATGGTCATTGTACCTTTGAACTTCGAACAATTATATTTTGGTTCTCTCTTTTTGATGGGCATCGATTCTTTTTCAGCGACAAGTCGGGAATATTCTGGCCTCATCTTGTTCTCCACTACACCGAATGAGAATCCTTCTTCTTTTTTCTTGTCGATCCATGATCTGTTCATCTGATTCTTCGGCCCAAAATATGCAGCGCATAAATCCCATATATCCACGATCGAGAAACCATCATGCATGAGTGCGGATTTTATGATCTCTGGAAGATCCTTGTCAAGAACTGTGCCTCTTGCGATGAAACTTGCGCCTGCGCCGCTCATCAGCTTGCAGATATCGAATCCTTCTTCGATGTTTCCGCTTTGCATCGTCGTCGTGATGCCTGATCTTGGAGTCGTCACAGAATGCTCGCCACCGGTCATGCCAAAATTGAAGTTGTTGAAGACAAGGACAGTGATGCCTATGTTTCTCCTTGCAGCGTTGATCACATGATTGCCGCCGATCCCGATCCCGCCATCGCCGACGATCACTATCACATTCAGGTGTGGTTTCGCAAGCTTTATCCCTGTCGCGTATGTTATCGATCTTCCATGAAGCCCGTGGAATGTGTTTGTCGTGAAATATCTGTCAGATATACCGCAGCATCCTATGTCAGTCACTATCACTGTGTTCTTTGGATCAAGACCGAGAGATGATATGGCTTTGTCAAGTGCGAGAAGTATCATGCCATGGCCGCAGCCTGGACAGAAACCAAAGGGAAGCTTCTCTTTATTGATACAGCTATTCATCTGCATGCTTTGATCACCTGTTCTGGAAACATCGGCTCTCCGTCTACACGTGTCAGACTTTCGACCTTGATTGTCGATCTGTGTTTTTTCACGATCCTTTCGACTGAAGATACATATTGTCCTATATTCAATTCAGGGACGATCACTCTCTTTATACCACCCAAGCATTTGGTTATACATCTCTCTTGTATAGGCCAGACAGTCTTCAATGCGAGATGCGAGATTTTCTTCTTATCTTTCCGAAGATGCAAAACTGCATCATTGCATGTCCTTGTCGTGTCTCCATAGCTTATCAAAAGCGTCTTCGCACCCTTCTCAAGATCTTTCCCATAGATGCCGAGATGATCTCTTCTTGAAAGTATCTTGTTGTTCAGATGCATTATCAGATCAGATATTTTTTTCTTATCTTTTGTCAGGTATCCATCCTCGTCGTGGGATGATGTCGTGAACCGCACGATGTTCTTCCCGCCAATCTCTGAGAACGGAGGGATATCTGATGATTTCCGGATTGAGTATGGTCTGTATGATTTTCTGTCCTTATTTCCTTTTCTCTTCGAGATCTTGATATGATCATATTTCGCTAGATCAACAGATTCTTTTGTTGTCGAGATCTCTTTTGACAGCATGACGAACACAGGACATCTGAGCTCTTCTGCGAGATTGAAAGCCTTCAATGTAAGATAGTAGCATTCTTCTGCGTTGCTTGGAGCAAGCGCGATCACACCGATGCCTGCCGATGTGCCCCAACGCACGAATTGTATATCGCTCTGCGCCCCCTTCGTCGCTGATCCTGTCGCTGGTCCAAGACGCTGGGAATCCACGATGACCAAAGGAACTTCTCCCATTATCGCAAGGCCGAGATTTTCACTATAAAGACTCATCCCAGGACCGCTTGTCGCTGTCATGACCTTCTTTCCAGACATCGAAGCCCCTATGCACATGCCGATCGACGCAAGTTCATCTTCGCCTTCGATAGCTATCCCTTTGATGTTCTGCATCATACCAAGAAGTATCGATGTCGCAGGAGTTATTGGATATCCTGCGAAGAAATCGCATCCTGCCTTCAATGCGGCTTTCACGACAGCCTCGTTTCCATCAAGGAATTCTCTCATGATCATACCATGGAAATCAAGCTATTTAAAACTTGGGGCTTAGGGGAGCTTTCTGATTATCCAGCCATATACTTCTGTTGTTATGTTGACCGCAGTTGAAGGGATAGTTATCTCAAACAATCAGACAAAGTCACCTAACAAGAATTGGATTTGAGCGGACTCTCAATCGATCACGTAATTGACTGGAAAGATCTGTTCATCATCGATTGCGATCTTGTCATATCGTCCAAGCGATTGATATATTGTATTGACTATGATGATCTATGTGTCAATGTATATTGTCGTCCCTTCTTTTGCGTCATTCATCGATTCTTCTATAGTTTCGCTGCCCAGTGTGGAATCAGTCAGACCATGTTCTCATTGTCCTTTATCTCTTTTATCATCCAGATGATCATGATGCATCATCATATTCAAAGGTATTTGTAACAATTGCGATACACTCAACATAAACATTATATAATCTATTGTCAATAAAATATCTAAAATGTGCCTTGCTGTACCTGGAAAGATCGTGAGTGTCGCCGATGACATGGCTGTGGTCGATTTCGGCGGCGCCAAGAAAGATATATGTGTCTCATTGGTAGATGCCAGGATAGGAGAATATGTCCTTGTTCACGCTGGGTTCGCGATCAAGACGATTTCTAAGGATGACGCTAAGAAGAATCTTGAACTGTTATACGAACTTGGAGAGTTGATTCCTGATGATAGATAAAGATCTCAAGAATCCAGATATCCTAAAGGGGATTATATTCAAGATAAACAAGATAGCAAAGGATCTAAAAGAACCAGTCAATCTGATGGAAGTCTGCGGTACACATAGCCAGACCATCGCGAAATATGGTATCCGTTCTATACTTCCAAAAAATGTGAGACTTATCTCTGGTCCGGGATGTCCTGTCTGTGTCACATCGCAACAGGATATCGATAATATAATAGAATTAGCGCGTCAGGGCGTGACTGTCGTCACATATGGAGATATGTTGAGAGTACCTGGCACAGTTATGACCCTTGAAAAGGCGCGCGCTGAAGGCGCTGATGTCAAACATGTTTACTCTGCGCTTGATTCATTGAAGTACAAGGATGCGGTGTTCTTCGCTATAGGTTTTGAGACGACAGCCCCAATGACAGCTGTCGCTGTGAAGAAAGGATTGACTATATATCCTGCGCATAAGACAATCCCTGCCGCGCTTTCTGCATTGATATCGATGGAATTGAAGATATCTGGATTCCTTCAGCCTGGACATGTCTCAGCAATCATAGGATCAAGATCATATTCAGACCTGAAGATCGCGCAGGTGATAAGCGGTTTTGAGGCGATCGATGTGCTGTCAAGCATCTATATGCTTCTTGAGATGATCAGAGATGGCAAAAAAGGTTTGCATAATGAATATCTGAGGATAGTATCTGATGAAGGCAATATCAAGGCACAGAAGATATTAGATGAAGTGTTCAGGCCATCTGATGCCCTATGGAGAGGCCTTGGATGCATAAAAGGAAGCGGACTTACATTGAAGGATAAATATAAAGATCAGGATGCAAAGATTATATATGCAGATATATTGGATAAGGTCCCGGTAGCGAAGGAACCAAAGGGATGCAGATGTGGAGATGTGCTTTGTGGATTATGCAGGCCAAACGAATGTCCTTTGTTTAGCAAGAGCTGCACGCCAAAGACCCCAAACGGAGCCTGTATGGTATCGCATGAAGGCAGCTGCCAGATTGAATATAGATATGGTGATTTATGATGATAACACTGGATCACGGAGCAGGTGGCAAATCATCAGACCAACTCATCAGGAAGATGACCGCGCTTCTATCTATGCGAAGCGGATGGGGTGGAAATTCTGATGATGGCGCATACTTAAAGATCGACGATGAGAGATCTCTTGTGTTCTCGACAGACACGCACGTGGTGAGCCCGATATTTTTCCCTGGCGGAGACATAGGTAAATTGTCTGTCTGTGGGACAGTGAATGACATCGCTGTCATGGGAGCGACTCCGCTTGGATTGTCGCTTGGCATCGTGATCGAAGAAGGATTCTCTGAAGAAGATCTCATGAAGATAATCAATTCTATCAAAGATATATCGCATAATATAGGAGTGCCTATCGTGACTGGTGATACAAAAGTGATGCCGAAAGGAAATGTCGATGGGATCATTATCAACACAAGCGGTGTAGGGATCGCGACCAAATTACTGAAGAACAGCGATGTCACGCCTGGCGATTCAATAATAATCTCTGGAAGCATAGGCGATCATGGCGCTGCGCTATTGTCGAAGAGATTCGATTATGACACAGAGCTCATCAGCGACTGCGCGCCTGTGACAGAGCAGATAAAAGATATCTTACAATATATCAGATCAGCGAAAGATCCTACACGAGGTGGCATCGCTGCATCACTCAATGAGATGGCAGAGAGGAGCGATGTCAAGATTGTAATAGATGAAAAGAAAGTTCCTATAAAAGATGAAGTGGCTTCTATACTCGGCCTTCTTGGACTTGATGCATATTCTATCGCGTGCGAAGGAAGGATAATCGTCGCTTGTGAAAAGAAACATGAACAAGCGGTCGTCGCGAAATTGAAAAGACACAACGATCATGCGTGTGTGATCGGCTATGCAGAAGAAGGAAAGGGCGTGTTTCTAAAGACAATCATCTCTGAGAAGAGATTACGTATGCCAGAAGGAGAGATCGTTCCCAGGATATGCTAGATGCTAGATATCGCAGAAATTGCATAGGCCAGTCTGTTTCTCTTTATCTTTTCCGAAATTATCCTCGATCCTTCTCTTCGTGAGTTGTATTGTCTGGGTGAGATAATCAGAGACATTATAGTTCTCGACCAGTTCTATCGAATGTCCAAGATATTTTACGATCGAGCCTTCTGAGATCGTGAACACTATCTTTCCGCCGCATGTTGTGCATTTCCCAAGCAATGGCGGCCTTCTGTATTTTGTGTTGCATGTTATGCATCTGAATTTCTGTGTTGAAAATTTTCTTAGATTGCCTTTTATGTCTTTTAAGAAATGCTTTTCTATGACAGATCTTGCCACGTCGGCCTCATCGACGGCCATTATGAGACATGCGAGCTTCATCTGTCCATCAAGCTTCTCTTTCATGCTTGGAAGTGTCTTATATGCAGAACAGAGTATCCCGCTGTTTATATCACATATATCATGGGTGAATCCCATGTTCTCATATTGGGATGGTTTTCCGAGCCTGTGTTTTATCTGATCGATCTTCACATCCCAGGGATTCTTATATTCAAGCGCAGCCTCATATAGTTCCAATGGATATTCATATGATACATCCAATCCATGGACCTGGTCATCGACTTCAGATGGTATGAGTTTCGATGTCAATACAAGAGGTGAATCCATGGTCTTCGCGCCCCTCTTATTAGGAAGGTATTTCCTCGAGAAATTAAGGAATGCATCCATGAGCATGATGACACATGCCTCATCACCATCGCAATCACGTCGCATGCCTGCGTGGAACATCGGGTGCGTGAAAAAACCTTGCGTATTTGAGAATCCTATTATTCTTCCTATGAGACCTGCTGAGATATGCGGAGCAAGACCAATTATCAGATGTCCGATCAGATCGTCTTTGCTCTTCACATTATAGAATGGATCAAGTCCATATAGATTGATCATGATATCATCGATGAATCTCGCTATCCGCACAAGGACATCAGAACATGGCTCATCCAGCAGATTCTTGAAATCCGGTAGTATGACATCCTGCGGCTTTATCTCGATTATCTGATCACTATCTGTTATCGGTTTTCCTCTGTGGTCAAGATCGTATCCTAGCTCTTTCAATCTCTCAAGCGATGTACCTATCTCTCTTGGTTTGAAATGAGTGATCGGAAGCTCGCTCATATCGTATCGTGTGGTCCCGTCTTTATTGACAAATACCCCATTCTTTGCGCGGAGTATGCCTTTTGTCAGATTCTCTGGTATATGATCTTCATTGGATGTCCCTTTGACACCTTTGACAAGATCTGGTGAGACTTTCAATCCTGATTTTTCAAGCGCTTTCTGGAAATGATGACGGATGTCGATAGAATGATTCTTGAATGTCTTCTTTGGATGATCACAATTGCCATCTTGTGTATTGCAGATCGTGCAGAATTCAAGCTTCTTTGTCTTCATGCCGCACATCTCGCATCTGCTGTTCACTGTCTCGATCTTGCAGTCATTGCAATAGAAGACTGCGAAATCACCTGTGACCTTGCCTTTTTGGAGCGCTGACTGAAAGCTTCTCATCCTGCCGCCTTCATCCCCTACTGGAAACAAGGCATGTGGATCGCCTTTCAGTTTTCTCATCTTCGCTTTCTCAGGTCTCCCCATACGGGCTCCGATGAATGTGCCTGCAAGATCCATTATCTTCAATCTGCATAATTTGTTCAATATATTCATAATATCATCAGAATCAGATGATTCTATCTTATGCGATATCTCATCATGACCAAGTTCATCCAATCCAAGTGTGAGCAACAGTGATCTTGCATCGTCTTTTTCTATCACAAAGAATTCTTTTGAACTCATGATATGTGGAAGCCCGATCTTCTCAAGAATCTTTTTAATGATCTCTTCGTTCTTCATGATCACTTTTGAAACACTGCCTTCATCAGAAATCGATTCAGCATTCTTCAATCCATCTAACAACAAGAGCAATTCCTTTTTGTCCATCAGTTTCCAGAAGAACAAGAAATCTGGATGGAGCGGGACATCAAACGCCTCTGATATATTCACAGCATCTTTGAAAGACATTTTTTTTGTCAAAGGCGACCTGATAAGATCATCAAGAAGCTTTAGATCGATATCTTTAGATAAGGCCGCTTTTTCAAGATCACCGTGTTTTTCATTTATACTTTTCTTTAGTTCAAGCGCCCACCATTCTGGACAATAACCAGCAGGGACAAGGATATGCCCATTTTCTGAGAAATCACCATAGCTTATGCATATATCACCAAGAAACAAGATCTTCTTGAGCCTTTTTTTGCATTCTTTCACTTGATCTTTTCGTCTTATCCTGACGACACTGCCATCATCAAGAAGGACTATCGGACCATCGATATTATTGTTCGGTGTTATAGAACAGGCTTTTCCTGGTCTTTCAAGCTTCAATTGAGTGCCTGTCGCGACAAAATTATCAAGGAAAGCAAGAGTGAGCGGATTCATGCCATCTGTCGAGAATCCTGATAATCTTGATCTTCCATATCTCAATCTGAATCCTCCTGGTCTCATCGGATAAGTCAATATAGGACGTCCTGCGACAAGGTCTTTGATATATGTATAATTAGGAGATATCTTCTCTTTTGATGTAGATGATTGCTTTGATTTCGCTTTTATCTTCTTCTGCAGAGCAAGGAAATCTTCAAGGAAATCCCATTCCAATCCGAAATCTTTTCCGAACTTTGAAAGACGTTTCCATAATTTTGGAGATTTCTGTGTCAAACCTTCAGCAAGGACAAGACATAATCCCCCACGTATTTTGTTTGTATCAAGTCTTGGGATATCTTTATAGTTAGATACATCGATAATCTCGGTAGGCTCTCCATCTATCTCCACAGGAAGATGCCTAACCATGAATTCGACTTCTTCTTCAGATGGAAAATACTGGAGATTGGTCACACGTTCATGATAATCACGTACTTCTGTGATGAATCTTTTCACTTCTTTCTCTGTCGGATCATATTTATCATAACCCATCACTGTGCGCACATAATCTACTATGATTACAGATACTGACGCTGCTGTTCCTCCTGCTCCTCTTATAGGGCCGGCGTATCGTGGAGCCACATATTCCTTTCCATCCTGTCTTTTCTTGATCTTTAATTCGATGAAACCTTCAAGCGGAGCGGCGACTATCCCTAATGTGTTATATGCGAATCCGGCCCGTATACCTACTTCCATCGCTTCCTTTTTGTCTTTGAACTTGCAGAATTTCTCCTGTGCGACTTCTGCTGCTATTATCAGGGCTATCTCCCATGCAAGATTGCCATATTTCTGCTCAAGTTCACTTATCCTTTGTGGAACACCTTTTCCTACTAGATCAGGCGCAGCGATAGAGAGAAGACCTTCGACTCGTTCTGCCATGTTCTTCGCAAGAGGGATATCTACACGTTCATCGGGGTCATATCCTTTCTTACGTGCCTCTGTGGCTATAGCGTAGCATCTATCTACTTCAGATTGTAGATGAGAGAAATATCTTCCCATGCTTTCGCTTTCTTTTGGTTCTTCCATATCAATTCTCCATGAATTTGATTATCTTGCATTCTCTTGTCTGCAGATTCACAATAGGAACCCTTCCTGGTTCAGGATGAAGACCCATCTTCTCTTCAAATGAAGTGATAGATTGCCAGCATGAACCGCATATCATAGTGATATTTCTATAATTGGAGATGGATGCTTTGTGGATATGTCCAGACACAAAGAAATCAGGTATATTATTTATTATATGGCTATTATTGTTTGTATCTGGTATATACAATGCAGAGCTATGTGTCGGCGCAAGATGTCTCTTCTGCAACAATAATTTCATGATCAATTCTGGTCTGTCAAGACCACCTGCTGATCTTATCGATTCGACACAATCAGCATAATGGACAAAACTGAAACCATGATACATGAGTACATCGAATCCAGAGAATCCATCACTTGAATGTATATTGACTATACCGGGATTACTGAGCATTGTGACGTTTGGCATCTCCCAAAGCATGCTGGATACATCTTTATATGGTGGCGGCTGCGGTTCAGATAATCTGGATGCATCGTGATTTCCGGGGATTATTATAATATCTATATTTTTTGGGATCTTGCTTAATAATTGAGCGCATAATTCATATTGCTTGCAGATATCTTTTATATCTAATTCATGTTCTTGTCCAGGATATATTCCGACACCATCAACAAGATCGCCTGAGATAAACACATATCTTATCTTTGATGCCATCTCTTTCTGTTTATCATTTCCTAATTCACAATTTATCCATTTGAGAAATTTATTGAATTCTTTGTAAAGGAAATTATTCGAACCTATATGAAGATCTGAAAGGAACACAGCATATACTTCTTCTCCTGCTTTCTTGAATTCTTTGCTTAGAGGGATATCAGGAAATATTATCTTATTAGAGAATATTATCTTATCTCCATTCGTGCCGACAATCCCGATTATCTCATCTTCGACGATCTCTTTGCCTAATTCAAATAATTCTGAACGTGTCTTATTGATAAGTATTTTTATTTCGCCTGTGAGATCTTCTACTTCCAATATGATATTACCATTCTTTGTCTCATTCTTTGATTTGACAATACCAATTATTGCCACTTCTTCTTTCTCTTTCTTCATAAGGATCTTCCCTATAGAAGTCAGATTCGCATTCAATTCTCTTCTGTTGCTCAGGATATTCTCCATGGATCTGAATCTGCTCCTAAAAAATTCGACAAAATCTTTTATGTTTCTTTTTGCAGGTTGCTGATCATATGATGATACTATTTTCACATTGATATTTTTTTTAGGAAGATCATTAATTGTCTCTTTTTTTTCATCTTCTTTTTTTTCTTGTTCTTTTGGTATCTCCATAAGATTATCTTTCAGTATTGATAGATCATTTGGATTTGGATCATGTTTGATTCTTTCAAAAAATTGTTCAAGTTCATCTATATTATTGATATTATCAAGCATATCTGAATCAACAAGGATATCATTATCCAGAAGATATTCTACTATTTTCCTTTTCCGATCTATCTCTATCGATTCCATCCTATTTAATCCAATTCAAGTTTCTTGACAAGAAGATCCTTCGCTTTGTTCATTATATTATCTCCTATTGACACACTTATCTCACGTGTCCTTCCGTATCTTCCTTTGGAGATCACTTTCGCATTGATAAGACCAAGCATATCAAGTTCACCGATGATATCAGACAGACGTCTCTGTGTCAGAGGACGAAGTACTATCTTTTTGCATAATTCTTTATAAAAATTATATATATCTCCTGTGAAGATATAAGATTTATTGATCTTTTCATACACACGTAATATAGAATAGAATGTCGCCTGAAATTGCTTAGGCTGTGTCTCAAGGATATCAAGAATGCTATCTCTCTCGATCTTTGATTCTGCTTCATCGAGATGGCAAAGACCTATTTTATCATCTCCATTTCTTTCTGCCAGCTCGCCTGCCACCCTCAAAAGCTCAAGCGCACGTCTGGCATCGCCGTGTTCACGTGCAGCATATGCAGCACATTTTTCAATCACTCCTTTCTCTATAAAATCTTTCTTTATCGCCTGTTCAGATCTTTTTCTCAATATATCTTGTATCTGAAATGCATCATATGCTGGAAAGATGACATCTTCTTCACATAAAGAGGATTTCACTCGTGAATCAAGAAGCTCTGTGAATGAGACATCATTTGATATTCCAATTATTGCGATCTGAGAATTTTTAAGTTCTGAATTTATCCTCAAAAGATTATACATTATCGAATCTGAAGTCTTCTTGACAAGCTGATCTATCTCATCTAATACAAGCATGATCAACTGTTTCTTTGATTCTATTGTATCATAAAAAATCCTATATACTTCATCTGTCGGAAGACCTGTTGGAGGTATCACTCTATCAAATGCCTCGCTCAACAAAGATGCGATCAAACGATATTCAGTATCTGCGATCTTTTTTAATTTGCAATTTAAATAGATTATTTTGATCGGTATGTTTCTATGTTCAGCAAGAGTGGTCATCTTCTTTGTTATATGTTTCACAACAAGAGTCTTGCCTGTGCCGGTCTTCCCGTAAATGAAAATATTGGATGGTTTATCAAGTTTGAGAGATGGAGCAAGTATATTAGCGATAAGATTTATCTGTTCATCTCTATGTTCGATTGTCTCAGGAGTATAATTTGCCTGCAATGCTGTTTTATTCAGAAAAAGTGAATCTTTTTTCAGATAGCTTTCGAAAAACGATGTAAGACCTGTATCATCCCCCATGATTTCACCCTTTGTTTCCAAAGGAAATAAGGTTATATAAATATTTCCACTGTAGAAAGCAATGTTTTGATTTTCATATAATAAAATGACACTGACCCCTTCGTTTCTCATGGAACTATAATTTATTTTTTTCATTGTTATTTGTGATTTAAACGTTAGATAAGTGCTTTTTGATGATTTAAACTTTTTTTTATTTTTTTCATTTATTTATTTATTTATTTATTTACTATATTGTAAATAATAATAATAATAATAATAATGACCTAAGAAACTATTTAAATGAAGTTCCATCGGAAACCATGGTGTGACACATACGTATTTTTTTCTCAGATGTCCAAGACACCCTATAAAAAGGTTTATATACTCCATGGAGCAATTTTAATATTATAAAATGGTACTAGAATCACTGCTAAATCCCATCAAAGCAGAGAAAAAACCAAGCTTGATGATTCTTTTTGGTTTCTTAGCTGTCTCAGTCTCTATATTGCTTGGATTATGGATATTTCGAGATCATGTGAGTCTTGTGATGGTTTTTTTGACTGTGATCGCTTGTGTGCCTATAATGTATAGCACCCTTAGATATGAAGAGATCAAAGATACTGAAATGAATATAAAAGAATCAACTCTTCTGACTGAACATTCAAAAGCGCTTGTGGCATTCATGTTCCTTTTTTTGGGATTTGTGCTTGCATTTGTCGCGTTCTATGTATTTTTGCCAAATAATCTTGTTACTGAAGTGTTCAGTATACAGACTAATACAATAAGCAATATCAATGGCAATATGATAGCATCATCAACAGGTCATGTATCTTCTCATGTCACAATCTTTACAAGGATTTTTTTTAATAATCTGAAAGTCCTGATGTTCTGTCTATTATTCTCATTTTTTTATGGTGCAGGTGCTATTTTCATCTTGACATGGAATGCATCAGTGATAGGCGCATACATAGGTTCATTTATAAGAGCTAATATCGCAAAATATGCATCATCAGTCGGGTTGTTCAAAGTAGGAGCTTATTTCAAAGTGATATTTATTGGATTCACAAAATTAAGTTTCCATGGAATACCTGAGATTATGGCGTATTTTATAGGTGGCCTTGCTGGAGGGATAATATCTGTCGCAGTGATAAGACATGATTTCTCGACAAAGAAATTTGAAAAGATAATCCTTGATTCAGCAGATCTGATTTTGATATCTATTGCGATATTATTCATCGCAGCTATAATTGAAGTCTTTGTGACACCAGCGATATTCTAGCCAAGTATCTTTATTCTTCCAGCGCGGATCTCGAAAATCTCTCCTTCCTTTAGCAATTTTTCGATTATTTGTTCACCCTTTTCACCAAGTTCATCTATCTTCTTTATGACACTCTCAGTAGGCGCTCCATCTTTGCTATCGAATTCTTTTATTATGGCAAGATATTTATCATAAGGATTCTCAGAAGGGTCATTTTCAAAATTCTCGAATATCTCTTCTGTATTTGATGCAATTTTTTTAGGAGTATCAAGAGATATCATCTCTATCTTTTCTGTTATCTCTTCGATCTTTTGATTCTCGAGTTCAAGCTGTCTATATTTCAACCATTCTCTTTTCTCTATCTTTCGGATTATCTCAGGAATTATATAGATCTCACTATTATATTCTCTTGGTTTTCCGATGATCATAGCAGCATCGCCTATTTCAAGATTATCCATCCTCTTTATATCAGAAGCATCAAATATCCTGATAGATATCTTGCTTGTCGAATCATCGATGATCAAAGAAGCATGTGTGGGATCATCTTCTTTTTCTATGATGATTCCCATGATGTTTATTCTTGAGATTTTGAATCGCTCATCTATCAATAAAAAATTCGGTTCTGAATCTGATTTGAAATATTTGCCATCGCTTATCTTGCTCAATGGAAGTTTTATCGCTATTTGTCTTTTCATCTGTTCTTTTTGTTCCATTTCATCCACCAGTATCATATCTTGCTTATGAATCCTCTTTTTGGTTCGAAGATATCTCCTGCTTTTTTCAATTTTTCGATAGCTTCAATCACCATGTCTTCAGATACACCTTTCTCTTTCGCAGCTTTTTCTATATCATCTATTTTTATAGTCTTGCTTCCGGTTGATTTCTCAAGTTCATTTATTATATTTTTGATGACAAATATCTTGCCTCTCTCAGAAGCAGTCACACCTGAAGAGATCCTATCTATATCTATCTGGCCAGTCTCTGGATCTATACCTATCTGTGATAAGCAATAATGGACAAGCCCTATAGATCTTTTTGCATCTCTTATTGTCACTTCTGGAGAGAGCCTGATTTTTGCAGAAGCCTCTGCGAGTCGTATAAGCGCTTCAAGCTGCCGTGCTGAGATAGGGATTGCCTTCATATTATTTTCATCTGATCCACCTGAATTTCGCATTTTAATATAATAACTTTTTATCTCTTCGATAGCTTTATCAGTCAATACAGGATGACATTTCTGCCTTGCATATGATATATATTTTCGCAGAAGCTCTGTAGGTATCTCACCTTCCATATCAATATTTTTTTTATGCAGATCAAGGATAAAAGAAGCCATCATAGTATCTTTTTCCTTATCAGGAAGATCTCTGACAGGAAATATAAGATCAAATCTATTTATCAATGATGAAGGAAGATCTATCTGTTTTGCTATGATCTCATATGGATCAAATCTTCCAAATTTTGGATTGGCAGCAGCAAGCACAGTGGTCTCTGATCGTAATGTCGCCTGGATATTCGCTTTTGAGATAGTGACCGTCTGCTGTTCAAGAGCTTCGTGCATCGCACTCCTGTCTTCTTTGCTCATCTTATCAAGCTCATCAATCATACATATACCTTTATTTGCAAGAACTAATGCGCCAGCTTCAAGAGACCATCCTTTAAGAAATTCATCCTTCACTACTGCTGCTGTGAGTCCTGCGCCGCTGACTCCTTTGCCTGATACATATCTTGCTTTAGGTGCCACATAAGAGAGTCTCTTTAATAGCTGACTCTTACCTGAGCCAGGATCACCAATAAGAAGTATATGTATATCTCCTCGCCTTCTTACACCATCAGTCTTTTTCTTGCTGACTCCACTGAATAATTGCAATAATAATGCTTCTTTTACTCTTTCATGTCCGTAGATAGAAGGCGCAAGGGAAGTTGTCAGTTTCTCAAATATTCTTGGATCTGCCGAAAGTTCCTTTATCTTAATTTCTTCTTCAGTAATTATCTTGATCTGCGAATAATCTTCCTCAAGTGGTTCAAGATAATTTCCTTCCATTATCAAATCAAATTTGGTAGTCTTGTTTCCCTGGATTATGATGGGGATCTCTTTGATTATCCCCGCTATGGTTACTTTTGAGCCCGGATTTGTCTTTTTATCACTTATAGGACTCACAAGATCCTCTTGAAGGAGGATATTAAGTCGTTTTGGTTGGTCGCCTCCATCTAACATCTCTGGATTCTCTTCAAGCGCCATACCTTGTGCATCGACAAGATCTTTTGACAACAGACGGAATTTTCCTTTTCTACCACATCCGCAACGACTAGGTTCCCTGAAATTAGAATCTAATTGCAGCATAGGGATTATATTTCCACAGCTTGGACATTCAAATTTCGCGCTTGTAACAAGTGGTCTTACATCGGATTTCTGCTTTACTACACCTTCAATCTTCAGGAATTTCCCTATATGTTTGCTTCTTATATCTCTTATACATATGGTTTCATTGTCTGAAAGCTTTGAGAATCTGATCCTAAATTTTTTCGCTTCGAAAGGAAGGTCTATATGTTCTATAGAGATCTCACCAGCTTTTAATACTTCTGTTGGATTCTCAAGCAGGTTCTCTGCGAGTTCAGGGCTGAATTTAGTGAGTTTTCTGAAATCTATCACAAGAAATCTTTCTTCTTTTGTAGCTTTTGATAATAATTCTTCATAATATTCCGCTTCAAGGAATTCCTGAAAAGTCCTTATCTGTTCTGTAGTTTCCATTTTATAGCTACTCCTAATTATCCTGTAATGCTACCCCCAACCAAATTAATAAAAAACAGATCAAAAAATTATTTAACTTTATCAAGATTTGCTATGAGCATATCAAGTGCATTATGGACTCCGTCTTCACTTTTTGTTCCAGTGCAGACAATCTTGCCATTACTAAAAAGCAGGAATGTCGCTTTTGCTGCAGCGAGCTTATAGACAAGTCCAGGGAATTGTTCTGGTTCATATTCTGTGTTCTCAAGCTTCATCGCGAGTACGTTCAGATTGAGATCTCTGCCGACACTGCCTGATGCGACAATATTCTGTATCTTGATGATAGGCTTTATAGTGATCTTTATCCCGATCTTCTCAAGGCTTTTGATGATTTTTGCGATCGATTCCTCGACTTTCTGCATGGATCTGGCACCTGTACAGACTACTTTGCCAGAGCTGAAGATAAGGGCTGATGTCTTTGGTTCTCTTATCCTGATGACGAGTCCAGGAAACTGCTCTGGGTTGTATTCAGTATTAGATAAGGTCGCAGCCATTTTTTCTAGAGGAATGTCATGTTCTAATGAAGTGGAAACAACAATGTTCACAACAGTGATATCTCGTTCTTTTTCTGGCGCTTTTTTAGCAACTTGATTTTTATCTGCCATTTTTATATGACCTCCGTCGATTAAGATCGGTTTTTTTATAAATGATTTATAAAGATATTGTATAATCATTTATAAATGCTTTGCTTTTTCTGGTCGAAAACACTATATCTTTTAAATATCAATGAATATATAAATAATTTCGTTTTGGGATTTCTATAATCTAAAATATATGCCTCCTTCATTTCTCATGGAATGGATGAAATCAAGCTTTAATTGGGCCTATAATCAAGGAATAATCTATTTTGTTATGATATACACCCCTTTATTTCTTATGGAAATATAAATCAGTGTTTAAAGGAAGATTTATAAATCGCCTATCATTTCCATCTTCACTGATGACAGATAATAAAGAATATGAAAAACTGTTGAAACAAGCATATGATAATATGCCTGAATCTGTGTTTGAAAAAGAACGATTTGAGATCCCAAAAGCGATGGGTCATCTTCAGGGAAATAAGACTGTGATAGCCAATTTTCTAAAGATCGTC
>PCVE01000032.1:0-5555 GCA_002762705.1 Candidatus Woesearchaeota archaeon CG11_big_fil_rev_8_21_14_0_20_43_8
ATAAGACTGGAAGAGAGATAACTGTAAGCATTGGTCTTGCGGTATATGAACCAGATAGGATGCTTATCAAAGAGGCTGTGAATACCGAAGCCGAGTCAGCGAAACTCATTGGAATGGCAGATCAAGCACTTTATCATGCTAAGAATTCCGGAAGGAACAGAGTGATGAGTTATTCTGATATACAGAGGAACAAAACTGATCCTGAAGACGACCAAGTGATCAGCTGAATCTGATCCGAAACAGAGACATAAACATCTTCACTGGATCTGCGATGACACTTACTTTGCTTTTCTTGTCATTCAGCCACCGGACTGGCACTTCTTTTATCTTAAATCCTTCTTTCTTTGCAAGATACAAAAGTTCGACATCGAAAGTGAAACCATCTGTCTTCATATGGGGGATCAATCTATCAACGACATTTTTCTTTAGAAGCTTGAATCCACATTGTGTATCTTTGATCCTATCGATGACGATCAGGTTGACAAAGAACGGAAAGATCTTTCCAAGTGTGCTTCTGATGAATGGCTGTCTTATCTGTATATCAGATCCAGACATGTTCCGAGAACCGATGACTATGTCATGCTTTTTGATATATCTGATTAATTTCTTCAGTTCATCGATTGGTGTCGAAAGATCTGCATCTGAGAACAATATAAGATCATATCTGGCAGCCGATAGCCCTTGCCTTAATGAGTATCCCTTGCCTTTGTTCGAATCATTCTTGATGAGGATAGCATCATGATCGTTTGCGACATCGACGGTGCAGTCTAGCGAACCGTCATCTACGACAATGATCTCATATCTGTCGTGATTCTTGTCTAGATATAATTTTATCTTGGATAGGGTATCACCTAGCCTGTCTTCTTCGTTGTATGCCGGTATGACAACAGATATTCCATTCATCAAGATTGACTAAAGCTGTTTTCTATATAAATAATTCGAACAAAACTTTATATCTACAGAGTGTATTTCCAAGTCATATGGGGGGATATTATGGCAGATAAATACGAAGAACTTATAAGACTAGTGAAAAAAGGCGGTATATTAGATAGTGTTCTTGAAGTCTTGGACTGGGACCAGGATATAATGATGCCAAAAGACGCAGCCGATAGACGCGCAAAGCAGATGGGCGTGCTCTCTGGCGTGATACATGACTTGTCGATTGATGATAGGATAGGCGAACTTCTCGATGATCTGAAAGACGAACATGATCTTACAGATATCGAGAAAGCGAATCTTCGTGAGATCGGAAAAAATTATATAAGACAGAAGAAAATCCCATCCGAGCTTGTGGAGCAAATAGCAGAGGGGACTGCAAAAAGTCTAGAAATCTGGAAAGATGCGAAGAAGCAAGATGACTTCTCGATGTTCGCGCAATCTTTGAGACATGTCTTAGATCTGAAAAAAAGATATGCGGACGCGATCGATCCGGAATCACATCCTTATGAAGTATTGCTCGGTGAATATGAAGGTGACTTCACTTTAGACGATATCAAAGGATACTTTACAATGATCCGTACAGAACTTGTGCCTATGATTGAGAAGATAAAGAAACGCCCCGCACCAGATGATTCTCTTCTCAATGTGCAGGTGCCAGAGACAAGACAGATGGAATTGAATGAGATGATCGCAAGAATGATTGGTTATGATTTCGATAAAGGAAGACTTGATCAAGCAGTGCACCCTTCGACATCATGCTTCGGTCGTATCACGACAAATCTTGATGATGGATGGTTCATCACACTCGGAAGCACGATCCATGAGGTCGGGCATGCGATGTATGAACATAACCTGCCGCAGGAATATTTCGGGACACCGCTTTGCAATGCAAGATCGATGAGCATACATGAATCGCAATCCCGGATTTGGGAAAATAATATAGGAAAATCGCAGGAATTTTTGAGCTTCCTTTTGCCAAAGGTAAAAAAAGCATATTCTCCTGCGCTTAATGGACTTGGACTTGATGATCTATATCGAACGGCGAACAGAGTTGGGTCGAATATGATACGGACTAATGCAGATGAATTGACATATAATATGCACGTTATCCTCAGATTTGAATTGGAATATGGTCTGATGGATGGAAAAATAAATGTCGATGATCTGCCTGGTCTATGGAACCAGAAGATGCAGGATTATCTTGGGATCACGCCAAAGAACGATACAGAAGGAGTCTTACAAGATATTCATTGGGGTGCAGGATTGTTTGGATACTTTCCGACATACGTGATCGGTTCCATGCTCGCTGCGCAGCTGCATACCGCGGCTGCCCGAGACATAGATGATCTGCCTGGAAAGGTAGAGAACGGTTCTTTTAGCGAGCTTAATTCCTGGCTTGAAGAGAAGATACATAGACACGGGAAGATGTATTCCGGTAAGCAATTGATCGAGCTTGCCACTGGAAAAGAGCCGTCAGCTGATGATTACATAAATTATCTAGAGACAAAATTCAAGAAACTGTATGGGATCTAGTCTCTCTTGTCTTTGACAAGACACCAATCTTTGATATAATCACGTGAATAGCCGCCATTGACTGAACCTAGTTCCGGCCTTTTTGTGTAGCTGACCAGCCTGTCACATGATCTTTCCCAGTGATATCCCATTGGAGCATTATTCGGTGGTCTTTGGAATGGATTGACGCATCCTGTAAGTGTAGATGTCGATATGATGGCTGTCAATGCCATATTTCGTAGTATTTTTCCCATGGTTTGGAAGAATAGAATCAGGTATATAAATGTTTCGATGTTTTTACTACTGTCAAATAAGTATTTAATTTAATGTTTTTCTGGGGATAGCTTTTATTGCATATGAATAACTTTTTTGCAGGTCTTTCTCCTTTCCAAGTTGATCAAGATCAAGATGTGTAAGCAGGTAATCCGGATTATACTTGCTTTCAGTGCCCTTTGCGAATTCACCGGGAGATGTGATTGTTGTGATCAATAGATCATTATAATTATAGATATCAGCCTTGAATTCAACATCAAAAGTGACTGAACCAAGCGGAAAAACATCAAATATTTGACTCTCAGCGAATTTGCATTCATCACCACCGAAATAAAGATCACAAGTGAATTCGTCTTTCTCAGCTTTCTTGCATAGATCTATTTTTGTCTGGTCATCTATATTAATCTGTGTATCGACCATTCCACCATCAATCAAAGACTCCCATGTGGCGTAGCATCGTGGTGGGATGATCACTTTGTCGGTATGGAATGTGGTCACTGTGAATGTGTAATTTCCCGGATGGATGCTGAGTTCATTGCTTGACTTTTGTGTGCTTCCATTGTATATTGAAAATCCAAACTCACTGAAACCATTCTTGCTGTCCTTATCCTTGAATGATATCATTGCAAGATCATATTGATCAAAAGGGACTGCCGTTGTGTCTATGTACCACCGATGCTTTTTTAGGTCTCCTTCTTCCCAGAATACGCGGCCATCGTTATATTTCACTTGCTTTGTCAAATATTTTTTCATTGAGATATTCAATTTGTGATCTGGCCACATGTAAAGTTTCACTGGCTTGTCTGGAAGCAGGGCATCTGAATACGTGTCGAATTGCATCGTTGTCGTGCTGTATCCTTTCTTGAACGCGGCGAGCTCTCCTCCGACGCAGATAGGGAATTTTGTCTTCAGTTCAGACTTGAACGGCGTTGTCTCTTTAGTGAAGCCAAGATTGCAGTTCTCGCCGCAATTGAACATTATCCCTGCATCATCAATCGGGCTTGCGTCATAGGCATCATAGGTCCTTATCTCTACCTCTTTTGAATTCAATTGATCATATTTGCATAGCATCGTGTTCCCTGTCGCAAGCGGAGCGAGTGGGTTTCCATCTTTATCAGTGAAATGCGTGAATCTTCTTGCGTTGTCGACAAGGTTCACCTCGACTGCAAATCTGATATCAAATCCCTTCCCTCCCATTGCATAGGGATCATGTATCGTGATGATGATCGGATATGATACATCATAATAGAATTTGTATCTTGTCGATTCTGCAGGCATCAGTGGGAACCATGATGTTGTCGTCTCTGGTCCAAGAAGCTCACCCATAGATCCAGGTCCATCCAGATCAAGATATATCGGCCAGCTAGGGAAATAAAGGAATTCTATATCGAATGGCTTGAAACCCGCGGTCTCATTATATTCGATCCTGAATATGTCTGCTTGCGAAGCGTCTTCTTCCTGCGCTTTGTCTACATCAAGATATACTTTTGCGTTCAATGGCAACACAAATTTTCTTACAAGAGTTTGGAAATTCGGGTTAGCCGGAGAATTGATCTCTTGATAGTTCATACTTGAATCGACCTGAAATAACGGCACGTATTGGGCGAGAAGGCTCTGGATATTTTTCTTGACATCTGATTTCATCCAATATACTTTCTTATTATCTGATGGAGAGCTTGATGTCGGTGGAAGCATATTCTCATCAAGTCCACTATGCGCGCCGATAAGATATATGGTATTTCTCTCTAAGAACTCGAAATTCTCATTGAATTCTATGATATCATCTGCGTAGTCAAGCATCTGTTTCAGGTTCACCTGATGTTTTGAATTGAAATTCAACAGCGTGTATTTTGAATCATCCTTGGTGACTTCTATTGGATACTTCATGTTGACCTGGATATCGTTGTCATTCACCATGACAGAGATATCTATATTCCCAGTCTCCTTGAAATCGAAATCATTGTCTTTGAATGTCTTGAAATCATCAACACATCCTGAAAAATGTTTTTTGATATAATTTTCTATCTGTGTCTCCATCGAAAATGTTGGGTCCTGTGTCTTTGTCAAGGCAGGCCTTTTTGACATATAAAGACATTCGTCTCCGCATCCGCCACTACCTTGCTTAAATGACCAGTACGGGATGATATTTCCAGAACTGCTGAATGCGATGCCTTCAGAATCTGTCGGTGAGATGGGATTATTGAATAATTTATAACCGCTGTCGTCATAAGCAAGATCATTGCCATCGATATATCCACCGCCTTGCCCGATCTTCATTATCGCCTCATCGCCAAGCTCTTCAAGACATGAGGTGATCAATGCCTGTATCGGCTGGAGCTCTGTAGGCTGCCTTTGAAGAGCATCTGTCTGTGAGGTCTTGAGTGGGTCCAAAGTCTGCGTCTGTGAGATATAAGTGTATATGGCAAAGCCTACTATCAAGAGTATCCCTATTATTATGAATAGGGTTATCTGTCCCTTTCTGCCTGCCAATTATTCACCTCTTTTTTCACTAGATTCCTGAATTTAAAGTGGGTTTTCCAGGATCTGATTTGACTCCTGGCTTTGTGATGATGTTATCTGACCCATCGCCGCTCTTTGACACAA
The DNA here is from genome assembly GCA_002762705.1 of Candidatus Woesearchaeota archaeon CG11_big_fil_rev_8_21_14_0_20_43_8. GTDB lineage: Archaea > Nanobdellota > Nanobdellia > Woesearchaeales > CG08-08-20-14 > CG08-08-20-14. Next base: position 5,329 of record PCVE01000032.1, read on the forward strand.
AATTGACTTTTGAATCCACGATTGTATTGCATATGCTTCTTGCGGCGAAGCACCTTGGATTGTTATGTATCTTGATGCAGATCTGATCATGGTCGTTATTTCCTGGTATCACTTCCCATGCAGGAAGGACGCTGGCAGCAGCGCCTGGAGCCCATCGCATCGAGCTGTTGATCATCGGCTCTCCCCATAATTTTCTTTCATCTGATGTAAGGTTGCCTGCGACAATT
>PCVE01000032.1:5570-12066 GCA_002762705.1 Candidatus Woesearchaeota archaeon CG11_big_fil_rev_8_21_14_0_20_43_8
ACACGATCCCGCATTCTGATGGATCGATATCAAATGTGAATTTATATTGATATGATTTTTCGCCAGCAATCGTCTTTGTCAAAGTCGATTTCTCTCCCTCAACATGGAGATATGTTCTTGATGTCCTACTTAAAGCCAATCCACCGCTCAATGATTCATCGCTCATCTCCTGCCTGTCGCATGAAGCCCTCAGAATCCCTTGTGTTAATCCACCACTAATCCATCCACTTAAGAATGAATCGCTTATCTGCTGAGTGTATTCTGCAAGCGCTTCATCATAATCTATGCCTTTGTATCTCTTTCCAAGGAAGCTGCCAAGCAAAAAGAAATCGGTCTGGACCTTGATCTCACTGCATACTTTCTTTGCCGCATCGCTCTTTGCAGTTGCAAGGCAGGTCCTTATCTCTGTCTGCGTCTTCGCTTCTGGACATGAGTTGTCTCCTTTCTTCAGGCAGTTCGCAGTCACTCTCTGCCATTGTCCATCTATCTTTTCGCATTTGAATTGGTCGCTCTTTATGCAATCTCCTTCTGAATTATATCCTTTCCGTTTATAGCATCCAGAAAAGCCATCCGGGCATTTTGTGGCTTCGCAATCGAACACATTCCACCCAATCCCATGTGCAAGATCCTGCCCGCATTTTGTCTTATCGGTCTGCCAGTCACGAAGATTGTTTGCAGACTGGGCAACTGAGTCATCATCGGTGTCACTAGATTTTTTATTATTCTTTCCATCTCTGAGATTAGTCGGTATAGTACATTTTGATTTAGCATCGTTTTCAGACTTGACAGCACCATCGCATTGCATGTACATCCCTTTTTCAGAATTATAATAATAGAGATTTCCATTATCACTCAAAAAGAATTTTGGTGGGCCGCCATCAGGGTTAGACCCACTTACACATCCACCGACAGAATTTCCACTGGTCGACGTAATTGTATAAGTGCTTTTGCATCCTTTTGCTGGCGGTACAGTCCCGCTTACTTTTGATCCAGTTGCAGGCATGCCATCACTTTCACTTCCGTATATATCATCCCATTCTTCGTCTGCTTCCTCTGCGCATTTACCATTCACACAATTACCAGATGCGCAGATATAATTATCGTTGCCGCAAGCCTCACCATTTTTTTTGATCTCGTCGATCTTTTCTATATCTTTAGGACGTGTATCGCATTTACCTGCATTGCAGAAGCTAGTGACACAATCTATGTGGGATGTACATATCTGCCCTTTAATCTGATTGCCTAGTTTGTATGCAACACATGCATTTCCAAAGCCTATACTGCATTCACCGCTTGCACATTCAGAGTTATCTCCACATTCGCTCCCTAAGTTTTTTTTGGTGCTTTCTTTGGTCTGTTCATTAGTCTTTGTTTTTTCGTCTGCGCTTTGTGCAGCCTGTATTTTTTTCTTATAAGCGTCATTATATAATTTAGCTTTATCTGAAGATAAGCTATATGCTTCTCCATTATTTTTTGCATAATGATCACAATTCTCATCAGCGCAGTAATTATATGTCTTTGTCGCAGCTTCATAACGCATCATCGTTCCTGTGTATGTGTAGCAGAATGAATCGGATCCACCATTTATTTCGGCACAGAAAACCTTAGAGAATGCACCATAAGAATTCGTGACTATCGTTTTTGTGACATGGCATACACTATCAATGCAGATATCGTTACAGTCATTATCATTTGTGCATCCAAGTGATGATACATTTGTCCAGATGACAAAGGTCATAAATATAATCAAGACAGGAATCAATATCTTTTTCAAGTATTTCACATGGATCCACCTCCTGTCGCTGTATTGTCTTCATCTTCGTTGTTTTCAAGCAAAGCATCGCAATATGGTGTATTGTTCGGAAGCCAATAATCCTCACTGAAGATATTATCTTTGAACATCCTTTCGACCATGCTTATCACTGAACTTGTCATATCATACATTGTCAATAGATAGCAAGCAGTGCATAATCCACACTCCGCGCATCCACCGCATCCTGCCATGAAACAACCAATCGATGCACCTATTATCCCCAATTGAGCGACGCAATATCCATTTTGGTCTGAATCTCCTATACCGAATGCGCACCCGACAAGACCGATTATCTGACCGACCAAATCGAATAATTTCGTGAATGGCACTAGTTCCAAGAGCGAAGTATATTGCTGATTTGTCAGCATGCACATATCATAATCATATATCTCATCACATACTTCTTTTGGTGTCCCATATGGCACTCTGTCTTTTAGACATGATATCTTCTTGCAGGCGGCTTCACCTTGTTTCACATAAAAATCAGATATCCCTGGTGCGCACAAGAAAGCATAGCTTAAGACTTTGTTTTTTCTGATAGCGCTTGAATCCATGAAACCACCGATCTCTTTTGTCGGATCAAAGACCACTTTTCTTTGTTGTTCATAGTTGACTGTCTCTTTCTTTTTTCCATCATCGACTATCTTTGTCTTCTTGCTTGTGCTTGATGAATAGACATTATTCTCAAAATATTGTGATAATGTCACTTTCTGCTTTGTATTCGGATCAGTTGTCTTTATCCCTTCACCAATAGGATTTTTTATCCATTTGTATGTGTTTGGTGAGAATTTCTCAAGAAGTTTCTCCTGAAGTGTGCACGTAGGGATTGTGCAGATCCATTCCATCGCGGTTCTCCAACCAGTCTGTTCTACTTGCGAGAATGCTGTCAGTGCTTTTCCAGAAGCAGTTGAAGCTGCGCTGCTCACACATGCTAATATGCCTAGACACGCAAGTACATCAGTGACAGATCCCCATAAGGCGATGACTGCGTTGATGAGAGTCATGAGTCCGCAGATATTGCTCCACACAGCCATCACCTGACCAAGTGTGCGCATATCATCAAACGTGCTGCCATCTTTGACATTTTCCATAAGCTCATCGATCTCTTTCTGCACGCTGTCATCGATGAAACCCATCGGAAGATTATACAGTCCGATCTCGAATGTTGCATTGATCCTCTGTGGTTTTGACAGGCTTGAACCGACTTGTGTGATAATCGTATATTCACAATTGAGTGTCAGATTCTCAAGCATCTTTGTGTCATCGATCTTTGAATCGAACGGGTTGAACTCAAAGCGTTGCCACCTCATGTCTCCTGTATCTGTCTCTGCTTCCACATCACGATAATCCCTAAACGCCGATTGGTTCTGCTCATCATCACAGCCATATAATTCGATGGCACGCACTTTCATATCAGAGCTGGCATCTTCACCAGGGACAAGTTTTATCTTGAGATACGCGGACTGCGACACTGCCTGTGCGATCTTTCTGTCAAGCTTCTCAGGCATCATCTCATCAAGAACAATTGTAGACCAATATTCGCGGTCTTTTGCTTTCTTGAATATTTTGACGCTGATATCCTGGTCGATGTGGTTTCCTGCACTGTCATAGACTGTTATTTCCACTTTACCGCCTAGATTATATTCGACAGGACCGATATCGCTCCAATAGCAGTCCCAGATGCCAGTCTCCAGATCATCTGAATCCAATCTCTCTTCGCAGGTTCCTACATATGATCTGTTCTCATCAATGATGTCAGAAGCGTTTAGATATACAATCGGGGTCGATGCCATCTCCTCGATGACAGCTAGCACAAGCAATTTATCTCCATCCCGGAAGAAAGAATCCGCTTTGCAGGCTGATGTGTTTTTTGGGCTCCATGTGCAGGCTAAGTTCTCTTCGTTCGCGAAAGTCGCATTCAATAATTTCGGTTTGTTCTTATCTACAATAAAGCTCTGCTCAAGGGTGCCGGTGATGAGATTTCCGGCCATGTCTTTTGATGAAGAGCTGATCGTCGCCTTCACTTTCTTTCCATCTGTCCCTGTGACGCCAGTGAAATTCCAGTAGCAGCCAGAACCAAGGAAACATTCATCCGGCGAACCACTCGCAGCGCCGCTGATCGATATATCTCCAACATCGATGCCGCTTTCAGTCTCATCGATCTGCGCCCATATCTGATTTTCTTCTGCTCCAAGATAATAATTACCATCATCATCAGTATATAATGAGCCGATCTGCGTCACCGAAGGTGCTGTGCTGTCGACTTTGAGATAATTTGCCAGATCGACTGAATGATTCCCTTTGTTCGCTTTATCATCCTCAGCATAGAACGTGATAGGCAATGTCGTTGTCGAGTCATCAGAGACTGACGGCACATATACCTGCAGATTGCTCCATGTGCAGCTGTTCACTCCAGAACTGAAACTACAACTGGATGGTTTTTTCTTTGATGTTCCGCCGACCTTCGATGTGTCTATCCAGATCTTGCTATCGGGAATGACTTTCTTTGAGTCATCAGCTATGTCCATCTCAAGATCAAATACCACATTCATGCCGGCTCCGACATATTGAAGCGCTCCACCATTTTTCGAGATATATAATGAAGTTTCATCAAATAGAGGGGCTCCTGTGTCATACTGATAATTGGTGCATGTCTGCGCGGATTTCTGATCGAAATAATCGTCTGCTTCTAGGCATATCTTCAGGTCGCCTGCTGTCGAGAACAATGACGAAGAGAGAACCTCTGAGCCAGACATGCTGCATTTGCCATTGCCCGCGATTGTCTTGATTGCGACAGTATCTATATACATAGTCAGCATCTTTATCCCTGAGCACATAGAAGAACTGGCTCCTGCCTGTGCGATATCTACGACTGAATAAGCAAGAGTCGCCTGTTTTGTGGTCGCGTCTTCAGTCACACTGAATGTGCTAATCATGGGCGCAGTCTCATCTGCATAATAGACACCTGTCCCTGATGCAACAGTCGCCCCTAAATCATCCTTTGCTACAACCAATACATTTTTTGCACCGCTGCCTGAAAAAGATCTCTGCGATGAATCAGTATATATGCATTGGCTGGATGTCGAATCGATAGCAGTGCAGCTGTTGAACGGCGTTGTGCCTAGCAGAACTTGTGTCGCTGAGATCGATGAGTCACCTGTGATCTTGACCTTCGCTGTGACAGATAGTGTATCAAGCCCCCTCACTATGCTATCGATCCCATCGACTCCTGTCGCAGATACTTGAGTGACAGAACTAGCTCCCATCACATCAGCAGAACAGATCGGCCACATGATTATCAATGTCATTAGAAATGTGGCGATACTCTCTATCTTTGACAATCCCATACTATTGATGCCTCTTTTATAATATACTTATTACTCTTATAGGATGGCTTTATTTAAATGTTTCGCGCTCAACCTTTCGCTCAAACGTTGACGAAATGCATGGGTTTCACTTCGCTCAAGCCCATTAGTTATATTTTAAAAAATCTCCTCATTTGGATATCGTGAGATGCTATCCTATCATACAAGCGCACGTTGCGTATAGCAATGTGCTCTGGCAAAGGAAAGAACACGTATTCAAAACCCAGAATCATTCATATCTCAGCGCATCTACAGGCTTCAATTTTGATGCTTTATATGCCGGCAGGACTCCTGAAATCATGCCTATGACAAAAGCGAAACCAAGCGCGAATAATACAAGTGGTATAGACACTTTTACACTGATAAGTCCAAATCCGGCAAGATCAGCGATCTTTTCGACAGCTTTTGCGAAAAAAAGCCCCATGATGACACCAGCAGCACCGCCAAAAAGCCCCATAGAACCAGATTCTATCAAAAACATAGTCAATATCGAACTGTTCGAAGCGCCGATGGCTTTGAAGATGCCAATCTCCCGTGTCCTTTCCATGACTGATGTGAACATAGAATTCATGATTCCGACAGCTCCGACCACAAGCGATATCGCTGCGATGCCGACAAGCACTGCTTCTACTATCCCAAGTATCGTCTGAAGCTGTGCGAGAAGCTGCTCTGGCGTGAAGATATCGAAAGCATCCTTATCATAATGTCTTTCGAGCACACGCCTTATCTTTTTTCCCATGGCTTCTTTATCTTCTCCAGATTCAACATTGACGACAATCACGCTTATCTTGTCTGGAACATCGAAAAGATCTCTTGCAGTATCGATTGGCATGATCATTGTACTATCTACGCTGGTCCCAGTCTTCTCAAATATTCCGATTACCTTGAATTTTCTTCCGTCTATATCGATGGATGTCCTTGCGCTGACATCTTTTTCGAACAGATCATATGCTATTGTATAACCCATGATGACCACATTATTGTCTGCAGGTAACATATACCTGCCTTCAGTGAGATCGATCTTGGCATCGGCAACACCTTTTATAGAAGTGGCCGGATCTTCAGCTGTTATAAGCATATATTTTTCTTCATTGTTATATGTCACTTTGCCTTGATTAAGCAGGACTGGGTTTGCATATTTCACGCCTTTGATCTTCCTGACTATATCAAGCATCCCGCCGTCAAGACCATTGCCGGCTGTAGGCGGGCCACGCAGGTGCCCAGGTGTGACACGTATGTTCGAGACGCCAAGGCTTTCAAAATTTTCAGTTATCGCATTCTCAAGTCCTTGGCTTAATGATATCAATGCTATGATGGC
>PCVE01000010.1 GCA_002762705.1 Candidatus Woesearchaeota archaeon CG11_big_fil_rev_8_21_14_0_20_43_8
ACCCATCAAAGGACTTGATGCAAGATGGATATGCCGTATCGCACATGCGAGATGATGGTCTATCACAGAGACCCCTTTCTTGCTAGCGATTGACTTATAATATTGCGAGAAGATGATCTGATTCTGATATTGATGGAGCTTTTCTATCATCTCTGTGCTTTTCTTGAAGAAAGATCCCTCAAACAAAGTAAATATCTTATACAGCGGTTCTGCGAAGGAACTTTTGGCTATTTTATTGCTACTAATTTCAATATACTTGTTTAGATGATAAAGTTCTCTCGAACAGTGACTTAGCTTGCTCAAAAGACTAGAATAGAACTGGCCACTTGCAGTATATCTGCCATCTGTCGCAACCACCCTTAGGCAAAAATTCTCATATTTCTCGATCTTTATACCAAGGTGGTTATAATCGCTAAAATCTTTCTTTCCATCTAACCGCTGGACAGTATCCGTAATCATTGTGGAGATACAGAAGATCATCTTTTTCAGTATCATCTGGAACTGGTCAATATCAGGTTCATTGATGCTCTCGATGCGACAGGTATTATTACTAGTCCTTGTCACTTCAAGACCCATTATATTCTCAGAAACAACTGTGCAGATTATATTGTACTGATTGTCTTCTTTGAAGTCAACATTTATACAGCTATGACCACATCGATAAGAATTGATAATAGCGATTCTTATCGCAGATTCTGTGCTTGAAGAGAAACTAAGAGCACTGGTCTTTGCATCTTCTTTTTCATGATACGCCGCCTGCAAGAACTGCCCACAGTCTCTCAGATCAAGTATATCACCTTTTTTAAGGCTGTGCCTCTGGCAGAATTCCTTAGGTATAGAAACCATCAGAGTACAAGGGCCCTGCTGCACAATCTTTCGCCGCATATTGGCAAGATAATAAGTTAATATATAAGTATTTCGATTTATTCGAATATCAGACTTATATATATATATATAGATAATGATAACATTATGTTTGGATCATAAAAATTTGGTAACAAGCAGGCTGAGACATCAAAAACAAGTATTAGAGATGGTATAAACACCTAAATGACTAATTCTTTAGGTTCTGACTCATTGCCCCACAAAGACCAAAACAGCCTCCCCCCTGCGGAGATAACCCCTCACTCCTAGTATAAGAAAAAAAAGGCAAAAAAAAGGCAATTAATATTGTATCTATGTGAACCCATATGAAAAGAACATATTTATTGAGATTCTATGTACCGTATTATTTGCATTGGCCAATTGTAGACAAACCAACGAGACAGACACACAAAAAGAAACAAAGCAAGAGATCACAATATCTGGTTCAGGATCTGGTGTCATCATCATGAAAATGTTGGAACCTGATTTTGAAAATGAGTATACATCGATCGACCTTATATTTCTTCCTAGTTCTGGGACAAAAAAAGGCCTGGAGACAATCGCAGAAGGATTGGTGGATCTGATCATGAGCGCAAGGGACATGGATGATACAGAAAAGACACAATATCCAAATCTGATCCAGAAGACCTTGTTCAAAGATGCCATGGTGCTTGCAGTGAATAAGAATGTGGATATCATTGACCTGACTAAAGAACAGATCAAAAAGATACATACAGGAGAGATCACTGATTGGAATGAGACCGGAAACACAAGTGGCAGAATAATTGTATTAGATCGTGAAGAGCATGAATCAAGCAAGATACTGTTAAGAGAATATATCATAGGTGATTCTAACGTCACAGAAGATGCGATAATGATGCTCTCTCCAGATGCGATGGACCAAAGCATAGAGACCACGAGATATTCGATTGGACAGACTTCGCTTGGTGCAATATCATATAAAAATCTTACAATAAAACCACTAAGCATCGATGGCATCAAACCTTCTTTGCAGACATTAGATGATGGATCATATCCGATGGTACGTAATTACGGGATCATCTATAAAAAAGAATCAGAGTCAACGATCATGCCATTATTGATTTTCTTGGCAAGCGACGAGATACAGGCCAGATTAAGGCGATATCAGATGGTAAGGGTAAATCAATGATGAAATTCAAGAAGATATCACATAAAATATTTTTTTTCAATTCTATCCCCTTGTTTCTATTCAGCATTATCCTCATATTCTCATTTATAAATATGAATAAAACATTCAGCACAATCCAAAATCTTCATGAGACAGAAAACCTCCATAATGACCTATTATTAAACATAGAAGCCTTATTTAATTATATAAAAGAATTTATGATACTCTCAGAAAGACATAATGATGAATCATTCAGAGATAATTGGAATGGTTACTTCCTAAAGGCATTTAAAATAACCAATGAACTGAAAACAAGAGATCTGCATAAGATATACGACTTGGAAAATCTCAATCAAATGATACATCAACTCTATGATATATCTGAAGAGCTTATAACAAAGTACAATATACAATTGGCCAACCAGAATCTGACTGATGGATTCTATAAGCTGCGTGAGCTTGATTTTATAAATCTGGTACAAATCCAGTCAGAGATGCATGAGATCAGCGAACATAACATAAATAAGACCCATGTATTGGTAGAAGATGCAAAATATAAGTCTGAAAAGAGCAAGATCATAAATATTACATTATTATTTTTCATATTGATCATCTTCACAGTTGGTTCATTCTACATATCATCCACTATATCAAGACCGATAGTACAGATACAAGTTGCGGCAAAACGCATGAGTGATGGTAAACTTAGCTGTGATATAGATATCGATACTGGAGATGAACTAGAATCACTTGGAAAAAGCTTCAATACAATGCAAAAGAATATCTCGAAAAGGACAAACCAATTACAAAAAGCGAATCATAATGTCAAGCAATTATTAGAGAATAATAAACAATTCATGAACCAAGTCGCGCATGACTTAAGGACACCATTGACACCAATACTTACATTGTTGCCCCTAATAAGGAAAAGAATGAGCAATAAATTCGACAAAAAGAAACTAAATGTTGTGTTGAACAATGCCAATTACCTGCATGAGATAGTCAATGATACATTGAACATATCGAGGCTAGAATCCGGAAAGATTGACTTCAACTATGGAATATATGACATGAAGACCGTAGTAGATGAGATCATAGACAATAATAAAGATATATTTGATAAAAAAAAGATAAAGATATCCAATTCAATCACACACGATCTTCCGCATGTCAGGATCGACAAACTCCGCATAAAGGAAGTATTGGAGAATCTTGTGATGAATTCCATGAAATTCATATATGATCATAAAAGGGAAATTCATTTTTATGCTGATGTAGATGAAAAACATATGACAATAACAGTCAAGGATACTGGCACTGGCATCAGAAAGGAGCATCTCATGGCTGTATTCAATGAGTTTTACAAAGTGGATTCATCAAGACATGAGCATTCATCTGGATTAGGATTGACGATCTGCAAACGGATAATAAAGAAACATAGAGGAAAAATCTGGGCAGAGAGCGAAGGGCTTGGAAAGGGCACATCGATTCGATTCACAGTCCCGATAGCAAAACAGTAGATTTGGATTAAATAAACTCAAAGAAACAACGATTAAGAGATAAAAAGTCTAATCTATTTTCGTCACAGTTTATGACACATTTTCATCCATAATAATAATCGACAACGATATCCACAGGGATATTCAGATCATCTATCACACGCATGCCTGTGCCAGAACCAGAGATTCTCTTCCCATCAGAAGACATGTTCGCAGTTATATCATGGTTGAAACCTTCGCCATATCCAGACACCATACTCTGATCCTTTTGCTCATACAAGATTGGTGGTCCTGACTGCATCCCATCAAAGGGATCACAAGGGACTTTATACCAGCCAGCATAGGACTTGTAGTTCAAAAAATTTTTGGGGTCTTTTAGCGCATGTTCTCGCACATCATATGCGAGAGGATCGTCTTTTGAGACAACCATCCGTATCGGCGCCGAATCTTCATCATCGTATTTGATAAAATCAGAACCCCATGTGCTTGATGAATCTCTTTCCCAGATGAAACTGCAACCTCGACCATAATCGACAGAAGTCGAGGTCTCATATCGATAAGTGATCCGTTGATCTTTTAGGATGAACCTATCTGCTTCGTCATCATAGATCAATGTATCTCTTGATATCATATAACCACGATCTGAGAACGATGCAAACGCGCTCTGCTCTTTTGAGATCACCTGATCCGAGACTGATTTAGAGAATGAATGATCCCATTGATACATTGTGAACCCACTCCATTCTGGTTTGCATTTGCCTGATGTGTCGATCCTGAAATCAGTGTTTATGCTTGAATCCAGATCTGAATTCGAGACAATCAGATATATTTCATCGACCTTCTCAGGCGGCCTTGTCCTGCAGAACACAAGTTCTTCACGGTCAGATACATCTTCATAGAACCAGGTCTTGCCGATCCGGTATACAATCTGCACACCTATACCTGGATCGATGTTCTTGTTTGTTGTCGAAAGATCGAACTTGATCTTATCTATCGAAGAATGCAAGAAATAATGATTATAGATCATACCGCCAGCACCCATATTCACATTGACTGTCTTTTGATCATCTCCGACCAGAAGATTTGTATCCATCAATGGTTGCTTGTCTGGGAATTTACCTGCATCAGAATAATATCTGAACGGATCATTATTGAGATTCCATAAGGCATATTCTTTTATCTCATCATAGATCCCTTTTCGGTCTTTCAATGCCTGTTTCATGCCTTTGCTGCCAGCATCATCAAGCGCCGTCTTTACAGCAGTTCCTGTCTTCCCATCTTTCTGATAGACATAGAACCACCAAAGATATGATGAATAATCCCTTCCCTGAGAATCATCTAAAAGATCACTCCCTAATGTCGAGAACATATAATCTGCATATACATGTTCAGTATCATGAGTAGGATATACAAATTCTTCTGCCCACACAGCGGTTGATTCCCACATCCATTTCTCGTTTGTGTATGACTTCAAGGGGATATATTCCTGGAAGCAATGGAACAATTCATGCGCGACTACGCTTTTTAGGACATTACCTTCATTTTTCTTATCGATAAGTATGACACATCTTGATGTTCCGTTAGACATGCCAAACATCTCTTCGCCCATGTCTCCGCTAGCGCTTAGATCATGGATATATACCGCGACCCAATCTTTTGGCTCTTTCATACCAAGCAGCCGGTATTTTTCATATGCTTCATCAAGCGCTGTCTTCATAAGCGCGGCTTTCCCATTGAAAGCATCACCAAAATTGTTTGTAACGGTATACTTATCACCCGTCTTTGTCGGATTATCCATCGCAGTGACTCCTGGAACTATAGACAACCTCTCGAGTATAGACATTTTTTTCTGACCAAAATACCAATAGCTGCCTGGGTCATCTGGCATCAGGATGAATGGTCTCAAGGCATCCTGCGCATCTGGCGACAGGGTGTCGAACTTCAGACGAAGATGCCTGAGAAGATAAGAATTATCATATCGTTTTGGTCTTTCACCCTTATATTTTGGATCCAGATTGTCATGGTCATAAGAGGCCTGGATGCTAAGCATCAGATATTGCTCTTCTGTGATCTTGTCCTTTTTATAGAGATCATCGATTATATCTAGAGAATCCTTCTTCGGCATCACGATCTGTTGCTGTTCTTTGACTGCAGCATCGTATTCTGCTTTTATGTCGCTTGATGATTCTGTTCCTGTGCTGTCATCAACTACGTTCCTTGGCCAGAATAACACTAACAGAAAGATAACTGCAGCGACGACACCGATGAGCCAGTAAGGTCTCTTCTTCATAGATAAAAGATAAAATTGTTGGTTTATAAATATATATGGTGACTCTGAAATTAAGATAAAGAATATGTCAACAGCCTAAAACGAGAATCTAATATAAAAAAATATAAGAAAAGATTACTTTTCTACCACTTCGAGAGTGCCAAATCGTCCGGATGATACCTGCATAGCGCCTTGATATACCTGTGACCATCCTTTTGTGATCTTGATCATGTCGCCTTCTTTCACTTTGTCGATATCATCGTTCCAAAGTGCCACAGTGACCTTGCCAGTGTCATCTTCGCCTGTAAGGTTGCATACTTTCAGGGATCCTCCCCTGACTTCTCTTGGTTCTTCTTTAGCAGTCACTTTGAGAGTTATCTCATCGACTGCCCCCTTATCTGGTAGTTCTTTGACTTTCATTATATACTCACCCTAGATATCGTCAAAACATCTGCTTTTTAAAGTTTTTGATTTGTGCAGTATCTCCGAAGATAGATAGTTATAAATCGCTGTAATGCACTCAAACACCCACGAAAGAGGCTCCTTGTCAAGATCTATGGGTCTTTCTTCTTGTCTTTCTCTTCCTTGAGATCGAAGCGCTTTGCGAGGGTCTGCATTACTTCCTGGAATGTCACATCATCTTTTATAAGAGGAAAAAGGTCTTCATTCCATCGTTTATGGAGCTTCTTTGCCCGGTTGAACATCTTTGTGATGTCTGGATCATTTCCAGATTTCAGACATTTCTTTGCCACCATCTTCATATCAATCGG
>PCVE01000094.1 GCA_002762705.1 Candidatus Woesearchaeota archaeon CG11_big_fil_rev_8_21_14_0_20_43_8
TCCTTCTTATCGTCAAGACCATCACCATCAGTATCTTTCTTTGTCGGATCAGTCTCGCCTTCCAGAGGTTCAAACAAGCCATTCAGGCTCTTGTCTTCCTCGCCGTCATCAAGACCGTCGCCATCGGTATCAGCATTGTTCGGATCGGTCTCGCCGACATCGACAATACCATTCCCATTCGCATCCTCATACATATCAAGGATCTTATCATTGTCCATATCTAGTGAAGGATGGAACGCGACTTCGAAAGTGCCGTTCGAATATTTCTGGCAGCCGTCTTTTGCGCAGATATATACATAATATTCATTTTTCCCAAGATTGTCTGCGATAGTCAACACTGGCGAATCGCATTTTGGCAACGTGACAAGCGGGTTGTTCAGACCCAATGAATCTCTTTGATATGCTCCTGTACACCATGTGCCGTCTGTGCATCCTCTATCATTGCCGTTGTCCGTGACACTATAATATGTCGCTTTGAAAGTCCCATCCACTGCCTGTTTCTTCTCGACCTTGACAGTGTTGTCCATATTCGCTGTCGTGCATACATGCAAGTAGTCACATAGGGGTTCGTCTTTGTCGACGATAGCATCGCAATCATTATCAAATCCATCAGTGCACATGTTCGGGCCGTTTTCCACATAGCCTGGGTTAGCCAGGAATCCAGGAGAAGTTGAATATCCAACTGAATCGGTCACATCGACAAATTCGACATCCAATCCAGGAAGCCTGCTTGTCGCAGGTGCTGATGGATAATATACGGCTTCGACTTTAGTTGTCTTCACTTCTACTGGGCCAACATCATTACAGTCTTTCTGCTTAGTCGCGATAGTCGATGGACAGCACTGATCGAATCCACTGCATTTGTATGCTGTCGCATCAGTCACGACAGTCATGCTGCTATCGCAATAATCATCGTTGTCATCATCGCAGCCTTCATCGACCTGGCCGTTGCAATTGTCATCAAGACCATCGCAAGTGTCTTCCTGGATCTTTGCAGGGACGCCCAATTTCGAACCGGTGCATGCTTTCTCACAGCCGCCATTCCAGAAAACGCCGTCAAGATCGATGAAACCATCATCACAGTAACATGCATATCCAGACGAACTGCTAGATTTGCATGAAGAATGCACTGGGCATGCGCCGTCATCCGTTTTCCCATTACAGTCATTGTCCTTTCCATCGCATAGATCCGCAGTATCTGGGTGTATATCCGGATCAGTGTCTTTGCAATCCCCACCACCATCAGAACAGAGACCAGGTGGCCGTGAAGAAGAGATAGTCATCGAAGCGTCGCAATAATTATCGCCATCATCATCGCAGCCTTCATCGATCAGATAATCGCAATCATTGTCAAAGCCGTCGCAGATCTCAATCAATTCTCCAGCCGAATCAAAAGACTTATGGTTGCATGTCACATCACAATATTCATTGGCGCAACCATATGGGCATGTTGTCTTGACAGGGACAGTGAATACCCAATCGCAATAGTATTCCTGCATAGAAGCGGAATCGATGCATCCTTCTTCGATGGTTTTAGGATATAATGAGGTGAATATTTTTTGGCTGATCAAAGAGGTCTGCAGATCGATCGTATATTTTGAGACCACTCCATCTTTACCAGCCAAAAGAATCTTTTTAAACGAGTCCACCAATGTTTTCACAAATTGTTTCATATATGTGTCATAGATTGCCAGGAATTCTTCCAGGGTCATCCCCACAGGGAGCGGTTGAGTCGGAAGAGAGAATCGATCATAGAACTGTTTTTTTATTGGATCATATAAATTTATGAATTCTGTTTTCACATAAAGATCAAAAGAACCTGTACCGAAAGTCTCTGCGATCATTTTCTGTACCTGATTATCGATCGCTTCGACATCTGCTTTCATCTTCGCATCTACCGACGTATCGCCTTTTAGATATGCTTTTAGATATTCTGCTTCAGCGCTTACGAACTGGTCAATAGAGAATTGAAGAAGATTCACTACCTGATTCAATACAATATCTAACGAGGAACTGTACAAGTTGATTTTATTTTTATAGCTTGAATAGAGCTCATCATTCAGAATCCCTGTCGTATAACCATCTTTTGTCGGGTCATTGCCCCCATCATAATCATAGCAAGGACAGATGTAAGATTCCTGATATGATACGCAATTGAAATCACAGGACTTTTCACAAGCTTCTGTCGAAGAATAGAATTGGACAGGCTCAGTTATGATTAGTGGATTTGTCAGGAGAGGAGATGAAGTGAGGACCGACTGTGTCGGCGATGGAGCAGTGTACGTCAGCAGAGTTGGATTAAGGACCGTTGTCGCAGATACTGTAGAGAAAGTATTTGGATTGGCGGTCGGTTGGTTTGCAATCAGAGATGATGGCGGAAGATTCGCAGGAGTAAGAGAGCTGACGCTAACAGGAGCGCTAAATAAGATGAAAAACACCATAAGACACACTAGATGTTTCACTCTGTTACTTACTCTCTCCCTCTTTTTCATTCCCATTTTATAAACCACCCGATGATATTTTAGGTCATCAATATCTTATTAACTTGACAATTGCTCCCATGCGAAATCTTGCACATTCGGATCACCGTAAGTGCAAGTCCCAGCGATACATCCTGAATATCCAATGATTGTCCCACCACTAACTGACGTGCCACCGCAGGTATAATGTGCATAGTATACCTTATCACCCACACAATAATACTCAAGCAGATCATCACCAAGGCATTCATCTGATTTGGTCACGACTGTACCTTTCTTGGTCAGGCCACCAGTTGTTCCTTTAGTATATGGATAATTACCGCCATCGTCATCAGTGCATATACACTTGTAATTAGTGCTATTTGTTATCTTGCTGCAGATCATAGGTGAGACACACTTCCCATCGCAGTCAGAAGTACAATACGTGCCTGGGCCAGACCAACAGCCACCGCCGGTCGGCATATTCAGGACACATGCTTTGCCAGAACTATCACACTTGCAATTAGTAGTCTCAGAAGTGACTGATTTTGTTGTGGAGTCACAATAATATTCTGTATGTGTGCCTGATGTACCACCGACACAGACATCTTCTTTGGCAACAATAGTTGATGGATTGGCTGAATCAGGACCGATTGTGGTGGAAGCTGTATATGGATCATCTCCACCATCGCTTTCCCTGCACCCACCACAGGCATAAGCTGTCGAACCATCGTTTCCTCCGACAGGTTGGCATAGATCTGGCGCGCATAGCGCACTGCAGAGCCACCAATCACAGAAAAGACCAGTAGTCAACTTTGAGAAAACACATGCAGGATCAGTCTTATAAGCACAAGCACCAGTTTTTTCAAAACAAGCTGTGTCCGTAGCACAGTTATATTCTTTAGATTTGGTCTCCCTTGAAAACAGATCACAGAAATATTCTGTTGCCGTCCCTTTGACAGTGTCGCAAGTATCGATTGCGCCTCTGGCTTTGCTGTTGTCATCAGGATCAAGCCCAAAAGTTATGCCAAGCGCATTGATATTATCTCCACCATCCATGTCGCCACATGTGCAAGCATAATATCCAGTGGTTTTCTGAGCGACTATATCCTTGAAAAATGTATAAAGGAACACCCCGCAGTTTCCAGGTATACCTGCGCATGTTGCTGGGATCTGACGGCAGAACTGACTTGAACATTTATTATCGCAGTTTGGATCGCCTGCGACACATTTACGATTGACCATATCACAGACCTCTGTGTCTGCGCAATAAAGATCATTCTGGCAGACACCATTTATGACTTCCTCTTCCTTGTTGCAGTTCACACTTGTCTTCAGGCCGAATGCATCGCCTGATGGATCGCATCGTTCAGCGATATAAAGATAATCATGCTGATAATCAGTCCCGCTTCTCTCGCAGTTGCCTGTCGCATAGGTGCACATGTTATCGCATGAAACGATCTTCTGCGCAGGCACACCATTGACACAACTATATTCTACTACTTCAGTCAAAGATGCGCAATGATCGACCAGCTCCTTGGCGGTCGATACGCCGGACTCTGTGAAACGGATGAAACCCTGATTATATGCATTGTCTGAATCTAAATCAGTTTTATGAACCAAAGTACCGCTTGCATCCAAGTAAGGCCATCTGATGGATGGGAAATCGAATTTCTTGCACGAAGTATATTTGGTGGCGGTGTTCGATACGACCGGCTCGCCATCATCTTTATCATCAAGCACATATGTATTATAGTCGATGCCAAGCGACCCCCCTATGTTCTTCAGATAGGTATCATCTTCCTGGATGTTTAGGCACTGCACTGTAAACTCAATCTTGTTTCCGGTGAAGAAAGTCGATGTCGTCGGCGCTTCAAGGACACATACCGCATTCTTGCATTTCCATCCTTTCGGGCATGCGCTGTCGTCCTGACATGATACCTGCGTCACTGTGTTCTTAGGAAGAAGCGTGACTGGTGTTGGGCAGCATTTACCGATGATGACAGACGCTTCATATGGTGTCGGATTTGGATTAGCTGAACTGAACTGTCCACATGGACTCTCAGGCCCGTTCACACTTGTCGTCGTTGTCGTGCCTGTCGTCGATGTATAATCGAAGATCGCGCCTGCCGCGCATTCATTTGAGTCGCAGCATTGGAGTATAGTATTGCCTGCAGTCCCGATAGATTCCATACAGCCTTGTCCGCTCGCGCAGCAGCTGACACCAGAATAATCTGCGCTGCATGTAGAAGATACAAGCTGTGTACAACTGCAACCATTAGCGATATTCACTTTATGTCCTACAATCGTATCTGGACATTTGTCCTGATTATCGGGCACGTTATCCAGGTCTTTGTCCGGCATGGCTACGCCATAGAAAGCATATGTTGAGTAGATCAAGAGGAAGAAGATTAAGATGCATACAATGGCTGTCAGTTGTCTCTTGTAATTTTTATGGGGGCCCCTCATGATTGATCACTCCTTTTTTTTATTAGCTTAGCGGACAAGTCGATGGATCCCGATCATCGGCATTGCTCGCGGATTGTATCTTAAGTCCATCCATTGCGAATTGATATTCGAATGGATCTCTATATTTCGTCTGTTTAGGTTGGAAATCTACAAATTTGATTACATAATGGCTTTCTGTCTGCGATGGCAAGACATAGATATTTGTCCTTCCATTCAAAAGATATTTGCTCTGGTCTGATGCGCTCTCGTATTTGTTGCATTCATCACCAATTAATACATATGTCCCGTCGGCTGTGTTCGCTGCGTCCGCATTTCCGATGAACCAGTTCACAACTTCATATATTCTTTTCAGTCCGATCTGCGCGCCGCCATTGAATTGCGTATAAGTATGTTCTTTTGTCCCATCGACAATCTTCATCGGCATATCCATAGTGACAAGGATGTCATCAGTACGTGACTGCAAAGTCACAGTCGGGGAATATGATGAAGTCAAATCTTCAGCCAGTGTCTCGTCTTCACCGACATATACATCGACAGTCGCTGCGATATCTTTCAGTCTTGGACTGATGCAGGACCACACATTCGCCTGGACAAAATTCGTCATGGCGGTCTCCATAGAAGTGAAAGTAGGAAGTTTGGTACTTCGCTCTCCTATTTTTGTCCAAGTAGTATCCGTGCCTAACCGTGTGAAATTTCCAACATACAATGGGACATGTTTATCTTCTGCAGTTCCCTTTGGAAAATATTTACCAAATACTACTTTCTGTTCATAATCAAAATATACCTTCTGAGGATCGATTACTGGTACAATATTAGAAATCTTTGGTAGCACATTATTACTTTCAATATCCATATACCCGCCGTTCCTTCCGATAGTGAAGATACTGTACGCGAGCGTCTTCTCAAGACATGATTTTACCATCGTCTCAAATGCGATCTTGTTGAAGTTTCCGGCACCGACAGCTTCCACGAGGGAATCAGAAGAATCGTTGCCGCCCATGCTGATCGAGAGAAACATGGCTATTAATCCTATTATTAACAAAAACACGACCCCCACCCCGATGAAGATCGCCATCTGACCCCTTTTTTTAAGCATCAGCTATATCTTGCACAAAAATAATATATAAAGGTTATTATTAAAAGATTGATTCGGATGCAGAACCGTTATATCTGAATAGTGACAACAAACCGAAACATTTATAAACAATCCCTCTAACCCACCCTAAGAGGTAAAACTAATGATAAACCGGAAATCCACAGCACTCATGCTCATCTTCGAGCTTGCTATGCTCGCCCTTCTTATCACACTCAATGTTGTCCATCCTGGAAAGATGACTGGTCTGCAGGAGACACTTATTTTCATGCTCGCTTTTGGGAACCTTGGATTGTTCTATAATTTCATTGTCCAAAAGACACTTGCGAATGAAGCGATCACTATGTTTATCCAATTCATAGTGGTCAGCATGTTCACATTATCTCAACTGCTCACGAACACGACAGGCATCGTGCTCGGAGCCATATCACTTATCGTATGCTGCGTGAATGTCATGCTTGTCGCAAAGAGTGAAGAAGA
>PCVE01000061.1 GCA_002762705.1 Candidatus Woesearchaeota archaeon CG11_big_fil_rev_8_21_14_0_20_43_8
GGGAGTAAAGACATACAAGAACGGTTGATTGATTTCAAAACTGGAGTCACGCACGAAGCGATGCATGGTTATATTGAATTCTTCCTAAATCGAGAGTTTCTTGAGACTTTAGTTGATGTATATGAAACTCCTTATGCTTCATTTAAAGATGCAAAGCCAGCATTCCTTGCAGCATATCCAACATATAAACTATTTTATGATGGTTTCGATGACCGTCTTGATTCTATGGGCATCACAAGCCAGACACAAAGGCAGCAAAAAAAGGACGCTTACATCGCAGAAGAGATTCTTGTTAACTATTACACCGTAAAATACAGAACAGGGATTGATGGAACAGATGCGGCGATACTCTTAGATCCAAAGATCAAAGCGTTTATCGATGCATTTGAGAAATACGCAAATAAGAATGGCAATGAAATGCCACGTGTCGCAGCAAAGGCGCTTGAATTTTTCAATCTTGCCAAACCAAAAGAAACATTCGAAGTATCTTTAGGCACAGCGATAAAATTGAAAAGATTGACCGGTAGAACCGCAAATGAGATCATGGATAATGGATATGCAGCCGCCATAGGTAGATTGAATCTTGATGGCATGCAGGCGCCCAAGCTACAGATAATCGAGAAAGTCCCTGAGATAAAAGAAGACGGCGGATCATATTCATTATCACTTGTCCCAAAGGACACAGTAGTAGAAGAATCAAAGTATAATTCTATCGAGTACTATGAAGACCTTGTAAAAAGAAAATATCTAGACAGCGCTCAGGAATTGAAAGGTTCGATGGACAATGCAATCAATGCGCTTGCAGCAGAAGGGAATGCGAAGCTTGTCGATGGTGTAGTCCAAGGGAATGGCATAATCACATTGAAAGATCAGAATTTCCGTACGATAATAGTCCCGGATCTTCATGCAAGAAGGAATATGCTCCTACAGATATTGAAGCAGACAAATGATGAAGGAAAGACAAATTTTGAGCTTTTGAAAGAAGGCAAAGTCAATATAATACTTCTAGGTGACGGTATGCACGCAGAAGGAAGAGCAGAATATCGTTGGGAACAGGCTGCAATAGATATAGTCAAGAACGATGATTATTCTAAAGTGAACGCAGAGATGGTGGAATCACTGAACATGATGAAGATGATCATGGATTTAAAAGCAACCTTCCCTGATTCATTCCATTATATCCGTGGAAACCATGATGAATTAGAAGGTGGATTCAGGAAATACGGTTCCTATTATATGGGAGAAGCGATGATGGTTCTTGGATGGATGGAAGAAAAATTTGGTGATGATTTCATCCAGGATTATAAGAGGTTTGAAGGTAGCCTGCCTTTGATGGCCATCGGAAACAATTTCGTAGCATCTCATGCTGGTCCGATGACAGAATCTGCACAAAGTGCATTGACTTATCCGACTGATTGGATCTCTGGGATAAAAGAGAAGGATCCTGCTGTCATACATGGTCTAACATGGACAGATAATAGTGAGATAGATGATGATTTAGTTGAGATGACGCTTGATAAATTTGACGCAGAATACTGGGTCATCGGACACAGGCCAGTTAATCAAGACAATGGGGGTATTTATAATAACTATAAATTGATCGGGTCGCTTGTGCAGATAAATGATCCTAATTACATGGTTTATATGAATATCCCAACAACAGGGATTCTTGATACAAACGGGATAAAAAATATCGGTCTGAATGATGAGATGATGCCTGATAGTATCAAGGATAATGATCTTTTCGAACCGACAACCACAAGTTCTCCAGAAATAATTGCACTTGGCCAGCTTGGTAGCGAAAACCCAAAAATATTCACTATGGCACAGCTCAAGAAAGGAATAACAATAGGAAGAGACCCAAACAATGATATAATTGTTCTAGATCCAAAAGCTGCTTTAGAACATGCAAAAATAAGCATTGATAACTCTGGGCATATATATATAGACGATCTAAGCTCAAATAAGATATCTGATCTTATCGGAAACAAAGTATCAAAGACAATATTACATAATGGTGATGTGTTCGGTATCGCTGACACTATAATGGAAGTATTTGGGATAAATTCTGAGATCAGTTCTGATGATATCATCAGTTCTATTGCTGAAGTAGCATTTGGAGAAAAAGTGGACATGGATAGGCATGACATGATTGATATATTGAATGAGATAGCATATCAATCAGAACTTGATCCTGAAATTCTCCATAATATTGAAAATTATATATCGGGAGCCACTACTGGAGTGGCCCAGATGTCTTTTTCAAACCAGTTACTTGGAACAGTCACGATAGAGCAATCAAATTACTTGATATATAGTAATCGTGGACTATATGAAAGAGCGGCAATGCTACTTAATGCTATTCTTGAAAGATCCATGAAGATAGAAAATCATAATGATGAATATAGCTATGCAAAAGCGTATACAGAATTTGCAGATGCGATCGATAAGTCCAGCCATAAGGATGAGATATTACAACTTATCACAAATGTGCTCACATTAAGGCCTGATCAGGTGACAGATCTCAAGAACTCAGAACTTGCTGATGATGAAGCGATCAAAAGATTTTATGATCATGCAAGAAGCTACGACTTCAACATGATGAAAGATTGGATATCTAAATATCCTCGTTCAATCTCACTATCAAAAGAAAGTGGAAACCAGATCACGATAACTGATTCTGGTTTTGATGAGAATAATAAAGATTACACAAAATATAGCAACCAAGCATTTGCTCGATGGGCCTATGAGATGATAGGCATCATTTCTGGAATAAAAACCATCTATTCTCCAGATATAGTGAATGGAATGAATATCGCTAGGGTGAATCGTTTTGATGACAAAAGCGAATCTGCAGAGATAGAATTCGATGTGGATGCTCTTAAGGCCTTACCAGAAATTGAAACAGATCTAAACGATCAATTATATGAGACATTTATACATGAATTATATCATATCTATGTTGATTATGATCTTGAAGGTAATAGTTTCTTGACAGAACTGGCTAAGATGCAAGAATTTAAAGATGCAAAGCGAGATATGACTGATTACAAAGGTACTGATATTGAAATCGCCGAAGAGATGATAATAAAATATTATTCTGCGATGAAAAGAAACGAAAATACAGATACAAGAAGCAGATTTGTGGTAACTCCAAATATAATAAATTTCATCATCGAATTCGAAAAATTCGCCGGTGAAGCAATAGGAGAAGACGGAATCGATGCAAGATTCTTCTTAGATTTCATGAATGATCAAGATCCATTGAAACAACTCGAATTGTTCATGGGTATAAATATCAAGGGGCTTGGTGCATCGACTGCAAGAGAAATATTTGGAAGGACGATCATTGATAATACTGCTCAAAGAAAAGCAGTGATACAATCCACAAAAGATGAAGCTAAGACTCTCACCGCATTGACGCCTGAAAAGACATTGACTGTCGAAGAAGCCATGAAATTTAGGGCGCTCGGTAATATAATTAGTCGTCTTTGGATGATTGCTAGTCTTGAAGACGGAAAAATTGTGCTTTCTGTGAAAAACAACGCAAATACCATGACTCTCGATGCAGGTGAGATACCAAGGGCCGCATATGCCGCAGTCAAAGGTCCATACCAAGACAATATAATCATAATCACGAACAAGAAGATGCATATCTTCTCGCAAGAAAATGGATACGTCACAAGCGGGGATCTATTGCAGAAACCAGAAGACCAGATGCTCCGTGATCTATATTACAATGGCAGATTAAGAGAAGTTGGCCTGACTCGTCTTTTCGATGATACGGGTTCAAAGCTTGATAACAAAAACATAATCACAAGACATCCAAACGGCGACATCTCATTCAAGGCAGTGAATATCAAGAACAAAGAGAATCAATACAGGATGACACCTGCAGCCGGGTTGATGACAGATATATTATCAAAAGACGAAGGCAATAAAATCATGGCAGAATTAAGAAAAGAACAAGATGCCATAGCAGAAGCGACAGATTACCTTCTTGATGACACAGTTGATCTAGGTCCAGATGATCTGATCGATATCACCGATGACCAGATAGAGGTGGTCGAATCAGTAACGGTATTGATACCGAATCTGGCAGACGTGACTGCTAAAGACACAGACAACCAAGTCACATCAATCGGTTCTAATATGTATGATACCCCAATATCCTCTTCTGATGGTCTGACAGCAGTCGCGGGATATGAATACAATGCTGTAATCGCATCAGTGCAGACTCCTGAACAAGAGCTAGATGAATTGATAAGGACAAAACTTATAAATAATATTGATACCAGGATTATGCCACCGCAGCAGGTCATTGATCTAAGAGAGCAATCAACCGATGATTCAATGGTCGAAGTCATACCACTGAACAATCCAAAGATAAGAGGGAAACTGCAGGCCGATCTGATCACTATCCCAAGAGAATCTTTTGTAGATACTGATCAGATACATCTGTTGACAAAGCAGAAGGCGATATTGCTCACAAAGCAAAAACCCGTGCTATTCACGAAAGCGAAGACGCCTGAAAGGATTATAATACCTATGGCGTATCAGGACACTGATCCGTTTGCGATAATCCAGGAGACACGAGAGGCTGCGATCGACCAGAAGCTTGAATATGTGAAACGCGATGGTTTTGAAGTTTGGATAAAAAAACAAGATTACAAGACTGAGATCACAATAAAGAACAAAAATGGCGTCACGACAACCCAGGTTTTAGGAGTCGGCGAGAAGATACGCGATGTCTATATCGCGAAAAACGGTGTCCGTGAAGATAATCTTATCATCGGAACAGTCTATTCAGATAAAACATCAACGTATTTCAAGACATATGCATTCAGCGAGACTGTTGTCAAGACTGGACAGATAGCGATCCCACTTACCGCAGGCATCGTTGAATACAATCGGAATTATGCGTCTCTGATAGTCCGTGAGATGTACCAGAAAGGTCTTCTGCGAGAGAAAAAATTCGATGATGGCTCGACAGCCCTTGGATATCAGCAATACTTGATAGGATTCCTAGAAAGCGACAATACATTTAAGTTCGATGAGAAAGCAGAGATAGATGTGCTTCCCAGTGGAAATGTGCGACTGAAAGTACGAAGCAACACGCAGTTAGGACAGATTGATATAACACCGACAGGGACCGTCACAGATCTCACATTGCTTCCATTCGCTGACACAGTCTCTGCGAAAATAAGAGAGAATGCGCTTGCAAAACAGATAGAAGAAGAGATCATGCTCGATGCCGAGGATCTTGAAGACTATGTCGATGATTCATACGGTGAGTTCAATCCATTGCTATCTAATCAGATCATCGAGTTATCGGCAGATGACATAATCGAAGAACCATTATCAGGCGTCGATATCGCAGAAGAATCCCAGCAACTCGTGATGGAATTGATAGACATCAGCCCGCCAGTGAAAGAAGGCTCAGTGATATCAAAAGATGCTCAGAGCAAGCGAAAAGTGCTTGAAAAGAAACTATCTGAACAGAGAGACTACCTAGGAAGCACGCTTGACAAGTCAAAACGCATCCAGCAGGCCTTGAACTTCGTCGAACTGCTGAATATTGGCACGCTAGAGGATCCAGAAGCAGTAGCTAAATATCTTCCAGAACCACCTACTCCTGGCGAACATAACTGGGAGATGTCATACAGCCAGGCTACTTTTGTGTCAGACGCGATAGACAATTATGAAACGGTGACCGGCGCATCAGTCTCATGGAAAGTGCGTGAGATGACCATCATGACTGCGCTTCTCATGAATTCAGGATCTTTCTATCTGGATGAAAGCGATTTCCAGCAGCTTGCGATGACTGAGACAGACAGAGCGATCAAGTTCATAAAAAAATATCAAAAAGAGCTTGATCTGACAGATCATGAGACTATGCTTGTATCTTACATGCTGAGGGTCTCTGACACTAAGACTGATACCAAATCCATCGTAGATTCTGCTGATCTCATAACAAAACCGGTATCGCAATGGCCAGCGAATCAGCTCTATATGATGAAGACATTATTCTCAGTCCAGGACATCAAGAAATTCGACAATATCGATAGCAGTCTTGTGAAAGATATAGGAGTCATGGCGCGCATCGTAGCATCAAGCAAGGCCATGACATACCATGAGAGCTATATCAGGAATCTTGACGGGCTCTATGATGAGAAGGATACATACAGAGTGATCATGAATTCTGTTTTGATGGGCCTTCAGAATGACCGGCTTGCCGCTAAGCGCGATGGAAAACCGTATGAAAGAGAGGCATTCTTCAAACTCGCGATAGATTTGTTCGACAAGATGATGAAGACATATCCAAAAGAGATCAAAGATCTCATACTTCAAGAATACAACCAGCAGGTACAGCAGGCAGCAAGAGTGAAAGCGCTAAATGTCGAGAAATATGTTGATAAGCGATTTACCGATCAATGGAAAGAGAACCAGGCCATGCTTGCTGTATATTATAAAGTATTGAACCATGAGACACTTGATTCAGCGGAACTTAGTCTTCTTAGCAAGATGGTATCACTCGGATTGCCGATGGCGCAGGAACTTTCTGCTGAATACCAGAAATATAGGTTGATGGATCGGATCATGGTGAACATAAACGGTGCGATGAAAGTATTATTTGGGATGGGTAAAGAACAAGGACAATGCACAGGATAGCTCTGGGAAGGATATATGCATTATTGATAATATTACTATTATCGATATCTCCTGTAGCGGGAGCTGCGTGTCTCACACCCGGCGCAGCGACAGAATATTTAAATGAACAGCTTGAAGCTCTTTCGCCATACGAATCTGCTGAGATAATATACTCTGATGGAACATCGACAGATATCCAAAAAGAGACAAAAGAAGCAGTGATTGAAGACATCAAGAACAGGCTTGTCTATTGGACTTTGATAGAGGCGAAGCACGATGCGATAACTTCTTTCCTTGGATATTCGACTGCTGCAGAGCTAAAGCAATTATATGATAGGTTGAATCTTGTAGATACAAAAAAACATGATGCGTTTCTGACAGAAGTTATAGAACGCTCCGCAGAAAAGCATCTATCTGGCATGGAAGATACAACAGATACACCATCCCAGACAGTGCAGAAAGCTGTCCTAAAAGATTACATGGAATATCTTGATCGGATGATAGAAGTCAAGACTATTGGATACGATGTGATTGGTTTTGCTGGATCTGAGTCAATAAGTTCTATCTATCCAGATACAAAATCACCACTTGGCAATCTGATAATCTCAGATGGAAAAAAAAAATATGTCATAAAACCATCGATGACACCAGAACGTTATGTCGAAGTGTATAAAACACTTCAAAAACAGTATGAAGACATAAAGCAAGAGATGGCTGACATAAGAGATAAGATATACAAGATCACTGATGATGAGAGCAAAAAAGAAGAGCTATCAGGACTGCAAAAAGAATACGAAAAAGCAAAACAGAAAAGAATTACAATAATCAGTGTAATCGGCATGAGCCGGATAATGCTTGATTCTGGTAAAAAAGAGAGATTCGCGGCCGTAGTGATAAATTCCCTTGCAAGTAAATTGGGTGTAGATGTCACTGTGCCATCAGTTGAAAGCAAGAAGATAGCCGGTACTGATTATATATTATCGGAATATATCCCTGGACTTAATCCATTGAATGATGATCAGTTTCGGTCTTTGCAGAACTATTACAGCAAAGAGACTGCATCAACATCGAGATTCTTCACAGATATGTCAGATGATGATGTGAAGAGATATACTTTTCTCAAGTTGATCACTTTGATATTAGGCAACGGAGATGCTCATCTTGCTGATTTTCTGACAACCGCTCAAGGGAAGATGTATGCGATCGACAATGAAGGCATAATCGCAGAGATATATGGTTCTGCGGGAACAAACGGTGCGTTGTTCTCAAGCGATAAATATTATGATTCACAGAGAGATGAATTGATAGAGATCACAGATGACACTGTGTTGATGGCTGATTTCATAGATACAGCATCTAAGATTGATTATGATACCTATGCGATGCAGGAAGGATTTAGTTCTGCTGAAGCAGCATTGATAAAAGATTATATCGATGACAATATCAGGCACGTGAACGAGAACTATGCGACAATCAGCAGGTATTTCAAGACAACAGAGATAAACCTGGATACTGACATTGTGATAAACAATGAGGAATTCCAAAGTGACCTCTCGATCGCGCAGGCCAAGCTGAAATCATTCATTGAAATGCCATGGTACAGACGTGCGTATCTCCAAATAACCTCTGGCGTATCAAAAAATAAATTGATGGCGGATGTTGCTTCTGCGGATTATTATGCTAGGATGGATGCGCTTGTCTCTGCAAGGATAAAAGATGCTGAAAGATTCAAGACCGGCGCGACAGAAGTCTCTGATTCTGGTGATGTGATAATATATGCCCAGGTTCCCATGGCAGATTCTACATCCGGAAAACTTCTTGGGGGATATATTCCAAATAAAGGGATTTTCATTGATGTCGGGAAATCTCTTGAAAACGCATTGAATGGAGAACCGATCCAAAAAAGACTCGCGGCCTACAAAGAAACTGCTTCGCATGAGACAATGCATGCATATTTAGACCAAATAACGGATTGGAGAGTGTTTCTCAATGGTTTCATCACAGAATCTCCATATTTTAATGATGCAAAAAAAACGTTCTTAAGAAAATATAGTTATTATGATGAAAAGCAGGATTGGGTTATAGCTGAGGAAATGATCGTCAAATATTTTGCCGCAGATTATCGTAATAAATATGTTGAGAAATACAAGCAGCAGACAAATCCACCAACCCAGAGTGGATTTGATATGACAAGTATCGATGATTTCATGCAAGATTTCATGATTAATGCTCCAATTTTATCTGCATTGATGCCATTACTTGAACAAGATTATTCTATCATGAAGAAATCATTAGGAGACCAAGCGAAACCTTTGCGATTGACATATGAGATTGCAAAAGAAATGCAGTCAGATGGTGCGATAAGTTTTAGCGCTGTCACTACAGAGAAACTTGAACTGAAAGGTTCAAGCATGATCTCACCTGAAAAATCTGAAATTCCTGGTCTCAAAATCGACCAGATGCTTCTTAAGACCACGGATGGAGCAAGGTATATTGTGTCGTCTGAAAGCGATGAATCCATGAAACGAGAACGGCTTGTCTCTTTGCTTGGCAATGACAGGGCGAATGTCGTTGAGACGTATGTTGTCACAGCTGAGACCGCTGTCGATAGTGATCTTGGAAAATGGATGAAAACAAATGGACACAAAAAAATAATTCTAAAAAGAGCCGCCCAAGATTATGTTGATATGAATCTGCCTTCTAATACATATTCACTTGAGACACTATGTGCACTGTATATGCTTGTCCAGGATTATGATCATTTCCCTGAGATTGAGCAAAATGTGATAGAGATCAGTCCCGGCATATATGTCAGCTTTGACCATGAACTCGCTTTGTCTGGTACTTTAGCTGAACATTCTAAAAATTCTAAAGTTCCTGCAGATTCATTTTTTACATTTGTGGATGGCCCGGAATTTAATACAGTGGCTTTGGCCAATCTATATTCCAGGTTTTTGTATTACTCGGATTATGGTCTGGACAAACTTTCAATCACTAAATTACAGTCAATGGTAAAAAAAGCAGGTATAACTACAGATGCGAAAACCAAGAATGATCTTGTGAATCTACTCACATTGCATGGGAAGATACTTGAAGCAGGATTCACAAAAACAGAAGCTAAAAAAGTACTTGGAACATTATTAGGTAGCCAAGCTAATTTAATGGATAATCTTGAAAATTTGGTTGAAGTCCAGACCGGGTTTCCAATAATGTTCAATCTCCATAAAGATGAAACTTTTGCTGATGTTTCTGAAGATGTCATCCCTAAGACCATAATCACAGAGCGCGATAACCAACCTATCCAAAGTGATCAAGGTGCCTTAATCGATTTTTCGCTTGGTACGATAGATGCAGGTCAATCTAAATATGATATATTATTAACACCTGGGACAAGCGTCACAGAGCGAGCTGTCGAAGCGATGATAAGCATAAATCTTCAGAAGATCGCTTTCTACCAGAACCAGTTTGTAAAAAAGATCGACCAGTTTGTCCAGAGCAACATGCTTGTGGATTCAATAGATTCAAAGATAATGGCAGAGAAAGCCATAGCAGATGGCATAGAGACAGAAGAAGAACAGAAGGTGCGATTGGCAAAACCATTATCCATAGTCAGCGCGTTTTTTAGGAAAGTGGATTTCAAGCCGGATGAGAATGTCATAACAAGCATGGCAGCCCACGAATTTGGTCATGCCATGTTCCCTGATCTGTTAGACACAAAAGATCACACAGATGCTGAAATATCTGCCTTCCTGCATGAGATATATAATGCAGATCCGCATCTCGCCATAGCCGAGACTATCCAGTCGGTAGGTGCATCGGTCGCCGGATCTTCCAAGAGCGACCCGCATGGAGATGCATCAAAGATCATTTTTCAGGGATATATAAATAATATGCGTAGTCAGCAGGGATTTTTCAAAAAAATGACAACGGGCATATCAAATCTGCTCTTCGGTACATACAACACAAAAAGGATGTCATATAAACAATTCGATAGATTGATCCGGAACCAGTGGGTTGTCAAATGGTTCAATGATCAGACTGAAGATGATCTGAAGAAAATAGCTTTAGATATGCATAAAAACAGATTCGGAAAAAATATAATGCCTTTGACAGATGACCAGAAGCAGATGATCTCAAAACTAATCGCTGAAGCATATCTGCAAGAAGATCTTCCACTAGGGCCCGCAATCGACTTAAGTGGCATCACAGTATATGATTCGACTTCTGAAGAAGCAAAAACGTTCTATATTCTGCAAAGTGTGGTTGATTATGATACAATAAAACTGATCAAGACTCGTGATGGTAAATACTATGTCATGAAATCGGTCACCGCAGACGAAGCAGCCAATGAAAAGCTGTCATGGATGATTGCCCAGGTCACTCACGCGAATGTAGCTGATATTATAATACTGAATAAAGATGACCTTTCTGATGGTCAGATGAAACAATCAATGCTGACAGACTGGATCGTCCTAAGCTGTGTAGTCCAGACGATGGATCCGATGGAAATGGTAGACATCGGAGAAGATAGTTCTTTAGAAAGCATATTGGTCCATCTTGCCGCGACAAAAGATTATGACCACACTTTGATACATAATCTTGGTAAAATCTCTGATGGAAAGACTTATGCGGCATATGATTTCAATATGGCGTTCTCTGAATATTTCGATGGAGAAGTCAATCTCGCTTCAATCGCGTCAAAAGTCGATCCAAATAAACTTGAATCAAAGATAAAAGAATATGAAAGTATCCCCTATTCCACTTTCAAAATATATGCTGATCACACAAGTTCGAAAGACAAAATATCAAAAGAAAAACTCGAACAATTGCTTGATGGGCAGAAAAACCTAAGAAAGAACCTAAACACGATATTTAAAAATGCCGGAAAACAATATATGGATCCAGTAAGATTGCAGTCAAATACTGCTATAAACATCGACAAACCAGATCTGCCACTGGCTTTGCTTTCTGCAGATGCGAAATCTGAGCATATTGAAGATGCCCGCATAGTATTTCCTGACGAATCAAAAAATTTCCAAGAAGATGTCGCGGATGCGCTGGATGAATGCGAAGTATGTTCTTATCCATGTAAAATCACATTAGAACTTATCGATGAAGTCGAGAAAAGACTAAAAGAATTCTTCTCAGATGCGGAGTTCAAAGGCATATCAAAAGAAGACATCGCGAAACTGGAAGCAGAATTAAGAGATGATCTAAGCACATTGAAACAATATCTAGATCACAATGATCAGAATGCTGCTTTAGATTCATTATCAAGAATCCTGAAGAGAACCGATTTAGATTACGAGACGGAAACCGCACTAAAAGACCTCCAGACCCAGATGATCAAAGTACAGACCAATACAGCAGCGCTGGCAGCAGGACTTAATCCGGCAGACACGCCAGTAGAAGTATTGAAAGCTAACGTTGATTCAGTTGGTAGACCAAACGCAGTACTCAAGAAGATCCTTATCGGTGACCCGGCTCACCCGTTGATAGATGATGTTGTGATAGATACAAGTTCATTCCCTGAATTCAGATATATTAATTCCCTTATCGGTGAGTCTGATTATATCGCTTTATCCACACGATCATTGCCATATGACGATGTCATATTAAATGAACATTTCAGCACTAACATGAATCTGCAGAAACTTGGGATAGCATCATATCTATATGCGAGCGAGAACCGTCTCGCAGATGCTCTTGGCATAAGAAAAATAAACATTCCAATGGCGGTCGGTGCAGGAAGGATAAGCTGGGCAGACAGGGAAAAAGGCTTCTATTTCACTGAGCTCACAAAAGCAGAGCTTGCATCAGACGCAGGACTTCTTGCAAGACAAGTGCTTGAAGACTGGACAACTGAAAGGAAGATAACCGCAGCTATAGGTGATTATGATTTGACTTTTGATGGGATAGATAACAATAAACCGCGTACACCAGATGACTGGAAAAGACGTATCTTGGATACATTCGATAAAGAACCTGGTCTATTCGCTAAAGGAACGACAAAGATTGGACTTGAAAGTCATTTCAATGTTATTTTCAACAAAAATCTGGATAAAGCGATAAGAGATGATTCAGCAAAGAATCTTATAGGTGCATTGAGCGCATCACCATCTCTTCTGCCGCGTGGATTTTTGACGATGACAAAGAAAGTGGTGTCATTCACAAAAGATGTGGGTGTTGTTGATGATACAGAATTAAAGAAACGTCAGACACAAGCGATCCAAACATATGATTCTGGAGATAAAAGCGGGCTTGAAAAAATAATAAAGGATAATCTAGGTCCTGAAAAGACTAAATCGCAGGCAGATAATTTCATGATAGAGATCGCGAAGAAAGCTTCCCAGACAAAAATGATGCCACTTGTCACTGAATTGAATGGTATTTTGCAAAGATCATATTCTTCAAGCGAATTATTAGATGCATCAAAAATAGATCGATTGCGGACTTTAGATGAAGAAATCGCAAAGGCTTTCTTGGATGTTTCAGATGTACAGAAAGCGATCCTGCGAAATGAATGGGAAAAACGTAAATTCGCGCAGCAATTAGCGATTGATGTGAAATCACAGGATGCAAGGCTAAAACTCAAAGAAATCTTATCAGAGATCCAGTTCGAGATCTCGGACCCAGAGGCATTGAACAAAATCTACACATACATAACATCGAAGTCAGAGCAAACTTCAATCCTGACCGACCTAGGATTGGAGATGGACACAGACAAGCTAAGAGAGATACGAAATAATATTCAATCCATGATGAAAGCAACAGGCTCAGATGTATTAAAAACTGCACAAAAAGAGCTTGCCGCAGCGTCTTGATTCAAGAGTAGTGATAAAGTTATAAAAACCCAGAAAAAGGTGATAATACCATGCCAAAGAAAAAAGCGAACAAAGAGAAGCTGGTCAAAGATTATGTCATAAAAGAAGAGAACAAGGGTTTTCATCTGGATCAGATAAAGAAAAGGCTATTAGACGCGGGCTATCAAAAATCTGAGATCGATTCTGCCATAAAGAAATACAATCTTGATACGATACAGACAAGTCCAAAAAGAAAGATAAACTGGAGACTTATCGGTTGGCTAGGAGGCATCGCCGCCGTAATCATTGTCATCATGCTTTGGTTTTTCTTTCCGATGATGAAAGATTGTAAATCAGATCAAAATTGCTTTGTCGAATACGCGAATAAATGTAAACCAGCGAAATTCTCTAACCAGGCTGAAGGCACGATATTCAAGTACGCGACAGATGTGCAATACGCTGTGACAGAAGACTGCACACTTAAGAAAGGCATCGATAAACTTGATCTGACAGAACCACCAGAGATAAAGGCTTTGTTCGAAGGGAAATCGATGACATGCAGCTACACAAAAGGCAACTTCGACACACAATGGTTGACAACGATAACAAAAGGCCTCGATGACTGTGATGGTCCATTGAAAGTCGCTATATACGAGATGATTATTGCGCTCTATGAAGTCGCGAACGGATCTTAATTTTTTCTCTTTCTCCGTCGGAAATCCTCCGAAAAATAGCCATCATGTTATAGTTGCAGATGTTAATACCAATATCGCAATTTCATAAGCGTAGTATGAATAAAACTCAAAGAAACTCTTTTTTTATTCTCTCGTAACCCATATCATGCCTTCTGTACCAGAAGCGGGGGAACAGCGATCCAAGTACTTTGGAATATGTCCTAAGATTCTCATCAGCCCTGACGCTGTCTGCTCTACGAAAGTCCCTTATACAGTCGCGAGCGCTCTTGTCTGAATCTGGGTTATATAATATATCATATAATTCTCTTACCATCGGCGCGAACATGTTAGCGTCATCCACAAATCTGTGCAATGCCTTCAAAGTATGATATCCTTCTACAGTCGTAGTCCCGACTTTTTCGAATGCGCATTCGACATCTTCACACTGCGCATAGGCAGACCCGAACCTGAAATTCCGCGATGGTTCATCTGAACTGATTATTAGATCACCAAGAGCCGCTACTGATCTGGATGTATCTCGATCAGCACCATGATATCGCATGATGGTGTCGATCTCAACCAACGCACGTGAGATGAATTCCCCACGGAAACTCTCACCTTCGCCTGAACCCTTCATCATGCCCGCCATGATGGCATAGACGTTCTTCAGCGCTCCACCGAACTCGACACCGACAAGGTCTTTGCAATTGAAGACCCTGAAGCTGTCAGTATGCAGAAGGCTTCTGATTTTATGCATCTCTGGTCGCGAAGTCCCTCCTAAAGACAAAGTGACTGATCTCACCGGATCGATTATATCGCCTGCGAAACAAGGTCCGGACAATGTCATCACACGATCTTCAAGAACACTACCTTTCAATTCTTCTTTTATGACCTGTGACATCCGTTTCATAGATCCCATCTCAAGGCCTTTTGATAGATTTATCAGGTATGCATCCTTTCGTACAGAACGTCTCATCTTTCTTGCCACATCCCTGACCTTCTGCGCAGGTGTTGAAAAGAAGACAATATCTGCATTGTCGATCGCATTATCTAATTGATTGGTAGCAGATATTTTATTTGAAAGTTTGAGATCTGGGTAGAATCCGATGTTTTTTTCTTCTATATTTATATGGGATATAATATTTTGATTTATGTCATATAGTACTACAACTTCTATTTGTTCATCGCACTGTGCTAGATGATGGGCGATAGCAGTACCATAGCTTCCTGCACCAAGGACCGTGGCTTTCATGGGTGTAGTGTGGGGTGTCCACTTATAAATTCTTTGATTACTTCAAAGTGACTATTGTTCTCAGCACTATGAATATTTATAAATCTTAAAATCCCTTATAATTTATGCACAAGTGCAAATGGATAGTCATCACGGGTGGAGTTCTTTCTGGTCTTGGTAAAGGCATAGTCTCGGCTTCTATCGGACGTCTTCTGTCTTCTAAATATAATGTGGTTCCTGTGAAATGCGATGGATATCTAAATATCGATCCAGGAACGATGAATCCAATAGAGCATGGGGAAGTGTTCGTGCTTGAGGATGGCGGCGAAGTCGATATGGATTTTGGCCATTATGAACGTTTCCTGAACAAGAACTGCAAATTCGGTTGGAATCTTACATCTGGGAAGATATTCAAGCATGTCATCGACAAGGAGCGTAAAGGCGAGTTTCTTGGAAAGACAGTCCAGATGATCCCGCACGTGACTGATGAAATCAAAACAAGACTCAAAAATATATCATCCGATGAGAAAGCTGATATCATGCTAGTCGAGATCGGTGGCACTGTGGGTGACATTGAGAACATGTTGTTCATCGAGGCTTGTCGTCAATTGAGGGGCGAGGTCGGACGTGGCAACATAATGTACATCCACTTGACACTGGTGCCGATATTGGGTGTTGTCGGTGAAGAGAAGACAAAACCGACGCAGCAGTCTGTCTCAATGCTCCAGCAGAGAGGTATCCAGCCTGATGCGATAATAGGACGTTCTTCAAGGCCATTACCTGATCATGTGAAAAATAAGATAGCGTTGTTCGCGTCGATATATCCAGAAGAGGTCATAAGCGATCCGGACATAAAGAGCGTCTATGAATTACCTTTGATATTCGAAAAAGAGAGATTACTGGATGTCATCTCAAAAAAACTTGAACTATACCTGACATCTGATCTGAAGAAATGGGGTTCTCTTGTCAAGAACATAAAAGATCCAAAGGATGAGATCAAAGTGCTTATCTGCGGCAAATATACCAAACTACATGATTCTTATGTGTCTGTCGAGGAAGCGCTTGTGCATGCAGGCGCGCATAACAACTGCAAAGTCAATGTCGAATATCTTGAGACGACTGATATCGAGACTGGAAAACTGAAAGTGAAAGATGCATTGAAAGGCGTCGATGGAATAATAGTGCCTGGCGGATTTGGTTCCCGTGGTGTCGAAGGCAAGATCGAAGTGATCAAGTATGCGAGAAAGAACAATCTCCCTTTCCTTGGGCTTTGCTATGGTCTGCAACTTGCGGTCGCTGAATATGCAAGGAATGTCTGCGGTCTGAAAGACGCGATCTCTACTGAGATAAAGAAGACAAAGCATCCTGTCGTCGACATACTGCCCGATCAGAAAGGAATCACTGAGAAGGGTGGTACCATGCGTCTTGGCGGATATGATGCCTTGCTGAATAAAAAAAGCAATGTGGCGAAACTCTATGATTCTGATAAAGTCTCTGAACGGCATCGGCACAGATATGAAGTGAATCCTGAATATCATGACATACTGCAGACGAACGGCCTTGTGCTATCTGGGATGTCTCCTGATTCAAGGCTGGTCGAGTTCATAGAACTTGAGAAGCATTCTTTCTTTGTCGCGACGCAGGCGCATCCTGAACTTAAGTCCAGGCTTGAGAGACCAGCTCCGCTGTTCATGGGCTTTGTGAAAGCGTGCAAGAAGTGAATGAATAAATTGCTTATGCTATCCTTTCAAAAAGATCGGCGATTTCATCAAGATCAAGATGTGTGATTCCTTTTTCATCCATGTAATTAAAGCATTCTTCCTTGAATCCAGATTTTGAGACAACGATATAATCCATACTGCCATTGGCATTGATGAGTCTGGACTTTTCAATGAGATCCTTGACACAATTGATGGTTGTCTTTTTGTCAGTCCACTTCACTTCGCAGACAATAAGTTTTCTGCTTTGTGAATTATTGGCAAGGATATCAATCTCTTCAGGATTACCTTCTCTGTTTTTCCCCCACCATTGTCCTATTTCATTGAAATCTAACTGAAGATTCTTCAATTTTTTATTATTATATAAGATAAGCAATTCCATGACTATCTCTTCAAATCTTAATCCGATAAAACTGTTCACATCCATTGATATCTTTTTTCTAAGCAATTCCGTATTTCCAAGCTCTATCAATGACCAATTCGGAAAAATGAATCTATACCAGAAATGAAATAGATTATCATCAAACTTGTATCTTGTCTTTGGACCTTTGTCATGAAATAACGGGGTGATCTTCTTCATGATGCATAGCAGATCACTCAGATTGTTGAAATAATAATCTATATCTTTCTGATCTATACCTGTCTGTGTCAGTATCTCTTCTCTGCTGCCGTTTGTTTTGGCCATGGCATGAAGGATGGAATTGTAATTAGTCTCTTTTTTAAGTTCCATCGTTATGAAATTGTTCGGCTCATCTCTAAGAGGCCCTGTTCTAGAAAGCACGAGCTTATCTATGATCCCTATCAATGGCTCGGATGCATATTTTTTTGCAAACCAAAGGAAGTGTGGAGTTCCGCCAAAAATAGAGAATATCTCGATCTTTTTCT
The DNA here is from genome assembly GCA_002762705.1 of Candidatus Woesearchaeota archaeon CG11_big_fil_rev_8_21_14_0_20_43_8. Taxonomy (GTDB): domain Archaea; phylum Nanobdellota; class Nanobdellia; order Woesearchaeales; family CG08-08-20-14; genus CG08-08-20-14. The sequence continues at coordinate 17,963 of PCVE01000061.1, forward strand.
CTTCTTTTATTTCACTGAACATCTTCCTGAAATCAACGTATCTAAATGGCTTAAAAAGCATTTTCCAAGTCATCCTCCCATACAATGGCGCAGTTCTGTCCATAAAGATATCATACATCATGCTCATCGACGAACCGATAGCGATGAACATTATCTTTGTCTTTGATAATTTAGAATCCCAGGAATCCTGGAATTTTGTCAGAAAATCAGGGGAATGCTCTTTTAATCTCGAGAATTCATCCATGATGAATACAAATTTTTCTGTTGTGGCTTTTTTCTGTAAATATTCAAAGAAATGTTCCCATTCTGTAAATTTTTCACTTTCTCCGGTCTGATCAAAGATGCTAGCAGAAAGCAAATCAAGGAGTTCTTTTTTGTTTGTCTTGTTCACAAAATAATAGACTGCTTTGCCTTTTATCTGATTCATAAATCTTTTGATGAAAACAGTTTTTCCAAGTCTTCTTCTGCCGTAGATAAGACAGAGTTCACCAGATGAAAGTTCGTCGTATTTTGATTTGATATCTTTTAATTCATCGGATCTATCATAAAATTCCATCATGTCACCTTAAGTCACCGGATTAAGTTCCGGCAGTTTACCTGATGTACATCCGGCCTAATTATATATAAATCTATCGATGTGAACTTTGAGTTACCGGATTAAGTTCCGGCAATTAACCGGATGTACTTCAGGTAATTGTGGGTAAGAATAAAAAACATAGAAAAAGGATCATTGATCTGATTGATTATTGAATCTCTTAAGATAATCTTGTAATTTCTCTCTTAATTGCACTTTATATTCATCATTGATATCTAATTTATCTATCTCATCATTCCAATCGATGTCTGGTAGTTTTGTCAGTGTGCCTTTGAAGATCCGTCCTGCCTCTTTTATCTCCTGCTCTATCTGCTGCGCTTCAGAGGATCCAAATTTCTTTGTGGCCGGGAATTTCGTGATGGCGTTCGCTCCAGCGAGCATTATTTTGGTTACTTCTCCTTTGAAGTCTTTTATCCTGCGGAGATTTGTGCCAGCTATGATCTCTAACTCCGGGAATGCTTCTCTTGTGCTCTTCAACCACCAGATGTAGTCTTCTGTCTCTGGCCCTTTTTCATATGGTGTGCCTGGGACGGGTTTTAGCGCGTAGAATGTGATCCTGTCTAATTTATGTTTTTCAATAAAGGTTTTTAATAATTCAAAATGCTCTCTCTTCTCTCCAAGGCCAATAACTATAGTTATGCTTTTTTTTAATTCTTTTGCGTTCGCTAACATGTTTTCATATGGTTCTATCTTTTTATCGGGACATATTGTATCATGCAATTTTGGATTGATTGTCTCTATGGATGCGACGATGCCTTTGATATGCGGCCTGAAAAGTTCCAGATCCTCGTCTGTCAAAGCTCCTAAGTTCAGCCAGATCTTCTCGCCATAGACTTTTGCCACTAATTCAGCGATCTTCACTAGTTCTTTTTTTGGATATATCTTATATCCGCCAGTCAGGAACTCGATTCTCCATCCCAATGTCTTTGCCAATAATGCCTCTACTAGTACAGAGCCAATTGATCTCTTAGCGTGCTTTGCATGCTGTATCCTGGATTTCTGGGTGGATCTATAGCAGAACTTGCATGTACCTACGTCGCAATACCATGAAAGAAAGATACAGCGTCCATACCATGCGGTTTTCAGATCCATTTGTTTTGGTTTTCTGAAAGTATATATAAACCTTTTTAAAGGCCCTTTTACTATATCAAGGTATGATGCCAAAATTAGGGGTCTCTACAAAGATATTTAGCCGGAAGCATTGGTTTGATGACATGCAGGGCTATCCTGTGGAATGCATCGAGATAAACACCCGGACCAATCTATTCTGGTTTGTTGATGATAGGATAGAGAAAATCCGGCCAAAATATGAAAGATTCAACCTCAGTATGCATTCTGGGATCTCAATGCCTTTCCGCGGGAATGAGCAGTTCACGAAGATGAAGCTTGAATTGCTCAGATCAGAGATAATCGCATGTTCTATGATCGGCGCGAAAGAACTGATATTCCATCTGCACCATGACAAGCTAAGCGAGAATGAAGCTGTCAGAATACGGGAGATAATCGATTTCGCGAAAAGCAAGGGTGTCGACATGGTCTATGAGTCGAATGGAGTCTGTGTGGCAGAAATAGCACTTGATTTTCTAAAGAGATTCCCAGATGTGGGGTATAATCTCGATCTTGGCCATCTGAACAATGGGCATGGCAGAGGGATGCTTGGGTGTCCTATCGATGAATTCTTGAAAGATCTAAAAGACAGGACAGTATACATCCATGCGCACGGCAACAACGGCAAGAAAGACCAACATCTCGCTCTTCGAAAAGGCACTCTTGACTGGAAACATGTCTTTGATGTGCTGGATATGTCTAATGTAAGAAAAGTGATCTCTGAGACAAATGATAAAGAAGATGCTGAGATGAATCTTGAGGATCTTAATGAATATTTTGGTCAAGATGGTTTGAAATCAATCTGACTTTATCTTCTCGCTCAATAAGCTTGTAGAATATCTTAGCATATCCTAACGGTAACAACGGTATTTTGAGGTTGTTCCACTGTATGATCTCTGTCTTGTCGAACATGTCAAGTTCCCGATCACCATAGGAATTGATCTCGACTTCTTGATTGTCTATTTTGCATACTAATGATCTGCCCTTGATCTTCTCGCTGTAGAAATCTTTTGTTATGTATCCTTTCAACGCTTCTCTGAATATTCCGATACCTTCATCATCAGTCGTTATGTCAAGGTCATTCACTGTGGTATCAACGCCTTGAATAATTAGATTGGCGCTGCCTTCTAGCCTCCAGTTGAAATGTCTTCCTTTGAGCTTTTCTAATACTATCTTCAGGACCTGTTCAATATCATCTTGATTCAATTTTGTACCCCGCTCTCATCGATCGAAAATATGTTATTTTCAGAATCCAAAGTTACTTGTGTGCCCAATGGAATAGTAATCATGGGATCAGAATGCCCTATATCGACATTGAAAAGCACAGGAAAATCATAATCTTTGGTGTGCTTTTCGATGATTTTTTTAAATTCGTTTCTTTCTTCATCTGTGTAACCAAAGCCCCTGCCTACCACCAATCCTTTTATCTTATCGAATATCCCAGAGTTCCGAAGATTCATTATCTGCGAATCTACGTAATCCAAAGGTTCTCCTTTTGTGAAATCCTGGCCTTCTGGCGTCTCTAAAAGCAATATTTTGTCTTTGTAGTCTAAATTATAATCTGTGCCATTTATCTGATGCATTGTGTATAAACATCCACCGATGATCTTCCCGGTCGCTTTTCCCTTGTTTATCCAGGCATAGCCCTTGTTTTCATATAATTTCCGAGGTCGTTTGAGATCCTCTTTTCCAAACCAATCCAATATCTCATCTGTCCATTTATCAGATGCCTTGATTGATCCAACTCTTCCTGAAAGTGCTTTGATAAAATGCTGTGAAGTGAATTCTAAAGGTTCTGGATGTTCACCAAACTGTGTCATTGCAGCAGGTCCATAGAATGTCACTAGGTCTGCTTTCTTATTGAATGCATAATGGAGCACAGTTATGTCTGAATATCCGCAGAAAATCTTTGGGTTGTTCTTGATTATCGAGAAATCTATCAATGGCAGAAGTTCATTAGATGAAAGGCCGCCGATCGCGCATAATACTGCCTTCACTTCATCATTTTTGAATGCTGCGTGAAGATCTTTTACCTTTTCTTCAGGTGTCGCATCGCTTTTCCTTGTAGATGCGTATTCTTTTACCTTGAATCCTTTTGATTCTAAGAATTTCTTCGCATTATCTAATCTATGCGGCACAAGTCCACCTAGTCCGCCTGATGGCGATATGATGGCGATTGTGTCTCCCTTCTGAAGTGGTTTTGGTTTTATCATGTCTAAATCTCTCTTAAAGTGGGAAATATATTATATCCCTTATATTATTTGTGTGGTTATTGCTGATTTGGTCAATTTCTGACGTTTAGATAGGATTCATCTATCCTAAGGGCAAGTGCTGCAAGAATTATTATAACTCCCATGACCACGAATGTATGGGTCAGGCTCCTGTCGGAACTTCGAACAAGAAGATCGCCAGTACGAATACAGATTCCAACCCAAGTATCTGGAAATAATTGAATCCCTTCTGCTGATAGAAGAATACAGCCACAGGGCTAAGGAAGAACAATGATATGAAGAAGTGCATGATCTCTAGCTTCCTTATCTGGTTCAGTATTGCCATTCAGAAGCGTAGGTTCATGCTGAATAAAAATACTGCCATTTAGCTGTATTCGTCTTACCCGCCCGTAAGGGCGGTCGGAGCTTCTGTTATCTAAGATGTAGCAATATTTTAACCCAAAATCTGCTATATAATTCTCTTTTAAGAACTTTGATATATCTTCAGCATGAAATATTCAACATCCTGAATCCAAACGCCCTTCTCTTGATCATATTTAAACTCACTGTGGGGAAATGGTTTTCCGGATAAGAATTTTAACTACTCAATAGTAATCTTTATAAATAACCTCTATTTTCAAGCATATACAATGAACCTTGAAGATCAAATTCGGACTATTGAAAGAGGAACAGTTGATATTATTGGAAGAGAAAGAGTTCCTGAATTATTGAAAGAAGGGAGAAGACTTAATATTAAATTTGGGATTGACCCAACAGCTCCTGATATTCATCTTGGTCATACAGTTCCATTTCAAAAACTGAAGCAATTTCAAGAGATGTGACATAATATTCACTTAATTATTGGGGATTATACCGCTATGATTGGTGATCCTAGTGGACGTTCTGATACACGACCAATGTTAACGCCAGAGCAAATTGCTGCAAATGTTGGCACTTATGCTGGACAGGTTTTCAAACTTTTAGATCCTGATCGGACAGAATTATTATACAATAGCCAGTGGTTAGGAGAATTCTCTGGAACCGACTTGATTCAATTAGCATCAAAACATACTGTTCAACAACTTTTACAGAGAAGAGATTTTAGTAATAGGATAAATGAGAGTCGCCCTCTTTCTGTAGCTGAATTGATTTATCCATTACTTGTGGGATATGATTCTGTTCACCTAAAAACTGACATAGAACTTGGTGGAACAGATCAACTGTTTAATTTTGTAGCAAGTCGGACTATTCAAGGAGCATACGGTCAAACATCTGAAGTTGTTCTTACACTTCCTCTTCTTGAAGGTACTGATGGTGTGAGAAAAATGAGTAAAAGTTTAGGTAATGCAATTGGGGTAACAGACGAGCCATTTGATATGTATGGAAAAATCATGTCTATAAGTGATCCATTGATGGTAAAGTATTTTGAGTTACTCTCTGATGTTCCGGTTGATGAGTTTGATTCAATAAAAGAATCTATGGAACGAGGAACCGCAAACCCAATGCACTATAAACAGCAATTAGCCAGAGAATTGGTTGGTAGATATCATGGATTAGAAGCTGCCGTTGATGCTGAAAAACAATTTAATAAGGTCCATAGAAGAAGAAAATCACCAGAATATATTGAACAAACTCAAGTTCTGTACTCATCAGAGGCAGATTTGGGAATTATTGGTGTCTTAAGATTATCGGGTCGTGCTTCTTCTAATGGTGAAGCAAGAAGGTTATTACAACAGGGCGGAGTTAGAATTGATGGAGATATAGTTAAGGATTTTAACTATTCTCTTAAACCTGAAGATGGGACAATCTTACAAGTTGGTAAGAGATATTTTAGAGAATTAAAATTTAAGAAAGAATAATCTCATTATTTTTTTATTTTTTGATAAACTTCTTTTAATGATTTTTCTTTGTAATCACTTTTTGGCCATGTATCTAACCCATCATTTTTATAGCGAGGAACAAGATGCAGGTGAAAATGAAAAACTGATTGCTGAGCAGATTTTCCACTAGCATGAAGAATGTTAACTCCGGTTGCATTTAGTTTTTGTTTTATTAATTTTGAAACTTTTTTAGAAGTTGAAATAACCTCTCTTAAATATTCTTCACTTATATCAAAAATATTCTTAAAATGCTTTTTGGGAATAATTAGACAATGTCCACGTGAGATGGGATTAATATCTAGTAAACATACTGTTTTTTCATCTTCATAAATTTTTAATGCTTCTTTTTCGTTGATTATTTTACAAAAAATACAATTTGAGGCCATATGGATATATTAATCGGTACACTATTTAAACTGTGGCTTGTTTTTATATACCCAAGTTTGACAGATAAATAGAAAAGTTGGTCTTATTGTTGTTAGTTCTAGCATGAAACAAACAACATTAAGACCATACGGCATAAATGCCAACAAGAATATAACCTTTCCGGTCGGAACCACCGTAGCAGTCAAGAACTTCTATGGAAAGGTCGGCCTGGACAAGGCAGTAGGAAAGCACAAAGAAAGGGGCCGAAGCCTAAATTCTCTCATCCAGGCCCTTGTGAGCTATCGGCTCACAGAGAACCTGAGCATCAACAAGGCCAGCGATTGGATCAATCGGAAAGATGTCTTGCGAGAGTTCTGCCTCAGCAAATTCGAGCAACGGACCCTATTTCGAGCCCTTGAGATCATCGGCTCAAATAAGGAAGAGATCCTGCATGATATCCAGAACTCCCTTTTCTCCAAATACGATTTCGAGCACACTGACATCAATATGGACTGGACGAGCTTTACTCTTTGGGGCGATAAATGCAAGAAGGGAAAATACGGATACAGTCGAGACCATAGACCCGACAAGAAGCAAGTGACGGTTGGCCTTTGTGAGCTTCGTGAGCCTATAAATATACCTATTGGTATGACTGTCATGCCAGGTAATACAAATGATCAGACTCACTTCAAGGAAACATTTCGGCAGGTGAGTCCCAAACTCAGAGATGGCTCTTTGGTGACTTACGATAAGGGAGCCAACTCAAAAGATAACAATGAACTTGTCCTTGGAAGCAAGATGAAGTACCTGACCTCAAAGAAACTTATCTGAGCGATGATAAACGAATCAAGGCTTTTAGCAAGAGAAAGCTAGTCGACAAGGAAGCGGGAGTCTATGGTATAAAATACCAATTCCCAAGTCGAACAGATTATTTCTTCTTTTCAGAGAGACTCAAGAAAGATCAGCTTGAATCAAGTGTAAGACGGGCTCTTCAAAAATTTGAAGAGGCAAGGCAGATCCAGGAATGTCTTGACAAGAAACGAAAGATCCCAAAGAAATTCATGATAAACAATGCCCTTGTCTATGTGAAGTTCACTTTCCAGACAAAACTCAGAGAGCTTGGTGAAAAAGAAGCGTTGAAGTATATCAAAAAGCATTCTATTACTGGAAGAGAAGGATTTTTCTGCCTCACATCAAGCGAGAATTTGACACTTGAACAAGCGCTTCAAACTTATCGACGCAAAGACTCGATTGAGAAGATGATCAACTCGCTCAAGAACGAGATTGAGATTAAACCATTGCGTGTCTGGACGGATAACAGCTTTGATGGGGCCATGCTTATCGGATTTTTGGCGCAGCTGATTATGGCGGTGATAAAGTACGAATGCAAAGATCTCAGGAACACTTCCATAAAATTCATCAAAATCAGCCTAATGAATTTGACAGTTACGGTGGAATTTCTGCCGAAGGGAGGAAAAAGAGAGATTTTCTCAAACTTTGACCCCATAAATGAGCGGATTCTGATCCAATGTGGGGCGCCAACATAAGATTTTGGAAGAAATTCAGGCAACTGTCAAATAGGATTTCTGGTTCAAAATAGCTAAGAAACTGTCAAACTTGGAATAAAAATTTAGCTATACTCAGCCTTGAGTTCAAGAATATATCTCTTCTCCTCATCAGAACCAGGAGTCAGTGCAGTAACAGTAGCTGTATTTGAGATTTGAGTTAATTTATCACTTGTGATGTAGATAGTAGAATCATGCTCTGTCTTGTACTGGGAGATATCTCTTTTTGAAAGCGGCGTCTTTGAGATCTTCAGATACCGATTGTTGTTCTCAAGGATCTCGAAATTCTTGGTACGGGTGATCTTTTTTGGTGCCTTTTCGCTGATTTTAACTATCGGGCCGTCAAATACTGCTTCTGACACATCGTTGCTTTCATATGTGTCGAAATCCTTGAATCTGAAATCTAATAGTGAACCATATTGATGGTAGTCCTTCAGCATATTCACATATCCGACATTCCTGTTGCCCGTCAATTTTTCGTATTTAAGGAATATATCAAAGAAATCATCGGTGATATAATCTGTCTTCTTGACGCAGAGCTTGTAGCCGTCTATCTTTATCGTATCTGTAAATTTATAGTCACCTGTCGTATTAGTGAATGTGTATGCGGATCCTTTTGGCAGTTCCATGCAGACAAATCCAGCGTTCATATCGATCTTTATAGTGGCCAGTGCGTCAGTGTCAAGCTTCTCCTCAAAGTCGAGATTCATGTACGATAGTATCCCATCATGGAACTCATATTCTCCACCGCTCCCTATCCTGAGTGTGGTGCCGTCTTTCTTTGAATAGAATTTCAATCTGCCGTTCCCTTCGGGGATTATATCGAATCTGAGGAAACTGTCATCGAGCTTTATCGCGAACTCTTCTTCGATCGTGTATTCGACAGAGATACTCTCGCCTTTGTCAAGCGACATCTCGATGGAACTGTTGTCTATCGGGTTTGTCAGGTTCAGGGTGTTTTCATCTGTCTTTGATTCGATATCAAAACCCTTGTCTGTCGTGTTTATTATCCATCCGCCTTTTCCTTGCTTGTCTAATTCTATTGTGAGTCCGTTGTTTGTTATCTTCTTCTTGTCGATTGTGCCGTGTTTGGCATCTATATCCATCTGGCTGTTTATGTTGTCTTTGATGTATCTGTCAAGTATGGCATTTGGGATGTCTTTTAGGTTCTTCTTGTAGTCGATGTAATATTTTATCTGGTCTTTTGACATCTTTTTTGATAGTTCTTCATGGTCTTTTTCTGGAAGTTCGCTGATTATGTAATCGATTTTATCATTTGGTAGTCCTTGTATCTGGGATTGTGTCAGGCTTCTTAATTGATCATCAGTCAAATGCTTGAGTATTTTCTTTAGTGTCTCTGATGAGAGTTTCTGCAGCTGGGTTGTTGTGAGTGATTGGATCTGACCTGCTGTCAGGTGTTCTGCTATCTTATTTAGTGCATCTGCGTCTAGTTTGTTCAATTGTCCTGGTGTTAGTGATTTTATCTGCGCTGGTGACAGTTTATCTGCGAGTGTGTTCAATGCTTCTGCGCTTAATTGGTTTAATTGCAATGCTGTGAGCGCTTTTGCCTGCGCGTCTGTCAGATGTTTTGCGATATTGCTTATCG
>PCVE01000077.1 GCA_002762705.1 Candidatus Woesearchaeota archaeon CG11_big_fil_rev_8_21_14_0_20_43_8
ACAGCGACACATTGTCCTCCGCCCATAGATTCAGCGCCTTCGTCTCTTAGGATCTGGGAGATCCGTGATCTTCTGTCATAATTATCCATAAGGCCGCCGAGAGCAAGACCTTTTAGAAGATCATCTGATTTGGCTGGGTCGACTTTCAACTTTTTGAAGCAAGTGATGCCACCGATCGGTTCGCCATTTGTGTTCTTTATCTTTTTAATCTTGTCCCCAGCAAGTATCCGGTGTACAAGATCTTCTATGTCATCAAGAATATTCATCCGTTCCCTTTTGATATGTGAAGGATCGAATCCCAAAGCGATACATACATCTTCCACTTCGACTTCAGGTAGGAACATGTTTGCAAAAGCATAAGCACCATGGCCGTTCTGGGCGTGACCAGATCCACTTTGGATCAATAGATTCCGTTTGGTATTTTCGGTCGCGTCTATCTTCCACTTCTTCATCATGTATGAGAAATCGTTGATAGCGACGCTTTCGAACTGGCTCCACTTCATATTATAGCTTTCTCTGAATCTCTCTTTCCTACGGTTTAGAAGTTCCTGTTGGGACATGTTAGCTGGGGAATGATGCTCAGATTTATAAACGTTTTGGTAGTGTCAAAGAATCCAGTACCCACCAGTCTTTTTGCTGCCTTTTCTTTCGATAATGCCCCTTTTGACAAGTTGCCTGATTTGCTTGTCAATAGTGTCTAAGGGTCTATTGAGCCTTTTGGCGATTTCATTGGCCTTTGACCCCGGATTTTGTTTGATGAGCTCAAATATAGGTGCAAGGGGTTGATTTAATCCGCCACTTAATCCGCCACTTTTCCTATAAAATATCACCGAAAACCAATGTGCTGATATATCGAAGCGTATTGTTAATCCATATGCTTTTATTGCAGTTCTCATTCGTTGTATGCCAGAACCAACTTTCTCTACTTTCCTAATCCTAAGCAATAGATCCATAACTAGTGGATTTCGCGGGAGGCTTCGTTTTCCTAGGTCTTTCATATCAAGGCCGGGCATTAGTCCACCTGGGTTAGAGATCTCTAATCTATCAATAAAAAGATCCAATTGTATGTGCCCGTGCGAATAATAATAATCTCTGTGTGCAATCGCATTGATGATTGCCTCTCGAAGCGCTTCATGCGGTAGTTCAAGTTTTTCAATTCTCTGTTTTTTGATTATGTAATTCGTATTCAATTTAGAACATATGTAATCAAAAACACAATCAAAGTTTGACAGAACATCACTATGGAATTCTCTCCGATTGATAATATTTTCTTTTGTTATTCCTTCATATAATACACAACAAATAGTAGCACAAAGAAAAAATGGACGCACATCCCTGCAAAAAAACAGGACTCCTGCATTTTTTAGATGTTTTCCATCAAGTAAAGATAGATTTTTCAATATGTTTATTCTTTTCATTTGATTGTTGATGGATGTCCCGATCAAATATGATGTGACTTTCCTTTTATCAAGATCATAAGTCAGATCAAAAGAGGTATTTGGTATCTCATCAAATACAATCAATTTTTCTTTTTTGAAAAACATCCGTATTTCATCACGATTCATCTGTTGCGAATTTGACCCGATCCTTAAGTAGAATCTTCCATTGATGGAATAAGGTTTTTCTTTACCTTCTGGTACAAGTATGATAAATACATTTTCAATTTTCCGAGTTAGTACTGAAAAACAAGGATCCATATTCCTTGCAAGGTCCTGTATCTGCGAAACTAAATGGTTTTCTGCATTGCATCCTTTGATTGTTCCATCATCTTTCACTCCAAGAAGTATTCTTCCGCCAGACCCATTTGCAAAGGCGCATATCTCTTTGCTTATCGAGTTCCTGAAGACCTCTTTGAATTCAACAGTATACCCTTCTCCAGTACTTATCAATTCATCCAGTTCTTTTTTATTCATTATAATCTTGCATTTCCACTCGTCTATTGGCGAGTGGTGATTTAGTGGAAATGCAAGGGTCCGAGAAAACGACCCGGAGCGAAGCGGAGCTAAGTTTGCTAAATTCTGCTAAAGCAGAATTTAAAACTGCTTTGCAGTTTTAAGCAAACTTATAATTCGCGCAGCGAATTTAGCCCCTGGTCTGTGACTAGGGGTGGTCGTTTTCGATTGACAAATTAAATTTGTTGCAGTTTATAAGTTTCGCCTGAGCATGTCCAGTGACCAGTGGGCTTAATTGCTAGGATCTTTGAATTCTATCATGTCAGCTTCTATCGAAAAACTTCCGAAATGTCTAGTGAAAACATTCGGGTTTTATCGTCTGGAGAACACGTTCTTGATTATGATCAAGAGCGGGAATATCTCAAGCCGTCCAAAGAGCATGAGCAGGATCAAAATCAGCTTTCCAAACAGCGGGACAGTCGTAAGCGACATTGTGGAGAGGCCGACAGTCCCAAGCGCGCTCGTGACCTGGAAGCTAGAATCAAGAAATCCATACCCCATCAATAGGAATGCGATCGTGGCCACGACGATAAGCAGGACATATGTCGTTATGAAGACATATGTCATCATCATCTGCTCTTCTTCTATTGGCATATCTTTCTTCAGCTTGAACGGGACTACTGCTGTTGATGGATTAGTGAGCTTTCTCATTATCCATGGCACAGATTTCAATACCATGTAGAATCTCGAGATTTTTATCCCGCCGCAAGTGCTTCCAAGCATGCCTCCGATGACCATGAATATCACGACCAATAGTGTGAATATAGGCGATAATGTATTGTTGTCTACAATAGAAAAACCTGTGCCCGTTATCGCCGAAGTGAGCTGGAATATCGCGGTGCCTAAGTTTCCACCAGAGACTGTGACGACCAAGATGCCTATCACAATTGTGGTCATCAGGACGATGAATCTGTAATCGAAAAAAAAATCTTTCAATTTGCCCTTGAACAGTTTCCCATGGATGACGAATGAGCTTGCTCCGAGTATCATAAGCACAATGATTATCCCAAGCTGTAATATGTTTGAATAGAATGCTTCTGTGACAATGAATCCGCCTGTGGCGATCGCTGTGAAACAGATAGTGATGGCTTCGAATATAGGAAGTCCCGACAGGAACAAAAGAGATATTCCGACTAACGTGTAGATGGCATATATTCTCAGGATCTCTTTTGCTGATCTTTTGAGGGATGGCTCTATCTTCTCTGAGAATCCTTGTGAAAGATATAATCTGATATATGATGAGATGAGTTTGTTGGATTCACCGGGCCTGTCTTTTGCGGTCTTATATTTCGTGACAAGGAACACGAACATGATGACGATGCCTATGCCGCCTATCCATTGTGTCTCGGCACGCCAGAAGAGGAGCGATCTTGGAACAGCCTCGATGTTTGTCAATATGGTGAGGCCTGTGGTCGTGAATCCTGAGACTGATTCGAAGAGCGCGTCGATGGCTTTCTGTATTATTGGTTCCCGTATGACTAATATATACGCGAAAGAGCTTACCGCTGATAATGACAGGAGGGCTGATGCGGACAATATCAATGATTCAGTGAAGCTAAGAGAGAGATCGGCCTGCTCGCTGACTATCTTCTCTATGCCTGCTATGACTTTGAGGATGAATCCCACCATGAGGGATGCTATCAGTGGTACAAGGAAAGGTGTCAAGGATTCGGCATATATCAACGCCACTATCATCGGCGGGATATAGAATGTGGCAGAGAGCATCATCAGGATGCCTAGGTAATTGAGTATCCTTGAAAGCATGATATCTTTATATCAGTGCTTTCGATTTAAAAGGGTTTCTGTGATTACGGCTTTGTCACATCTCACAGAGCTTGCTCTGGTCAGATAAGTTAATCTCCAACATCTCCGTTGAATTATGGATTATTGTATCCCTTCCTGCCTTTGCCGCCACCGCCGCGCATATTTGGTGCGGCTTTTTTCAGCAAGGCGAGCTTTCCATCAAGATATTCATGGATCGCATCTTCGACTGACATGCTTGGTGTATAATACATGTCTATACCATGTCCTTGCAGCATGCTGAATGGATTCTGGCCGATATATCCGGTCAGGAGCGTTTCGATGCCTTCATTTAGCGCAAGTTGCGCCATATGATTGCCCCTGCCAGGATTCGCGATGAAAACAGAGTATGCTATGCTTTTCTTGTTCTCATCTACATCAGCGACGCATAGATATTTCGCGCTGCCAAAACCCTGCCCGACGATTGATGTCAGGTTGTCTCCTTCTGCACATATTCCTATCTTCTTCATTTCTCTTCACCTCATCTTTGTGATCGCCATCTCTGACGCATTGACCAATTGATAAGCTATCGGCGATGCAGTCACGGCCGGGTGAGTCCCGAGCTGGAATGTCGCGATCTGATCCGCAGTCATCTTATTGAGTATACAGATGCTTATCGCATTGATAAGCTCGCCAGTGCTTGGACCGCCTCTGACCTCTCCGCCGATGATGACCCCATTTTTCTTGTTGAAGACAAGCTTGACTTTCATCTTGCTCATGCCAGGCATACATCCTGGATGTCTATCGGGTGCCTCCGCTTCGCCCGCAACTGCGTCGAAACCCGCTTCGATAGCAGTCTCGATGCCGTTGAATCCCACAGCACCGATGACTAGATCGCCTGCTTTGGTCGAGAAGACCCCGATGGTTCCAGGATTCTCCCTTCTGTTGCCATAAAGATTCGCCCCAGCGATGCGTGCTTCTGTAGTTGCGATAGAAGCTAGTCTCAATGGGCAGGGTTTTCCGGTAAAGAACGATTTTTTCATGGTGCAATCACCACAGGCGAATATATCCGGGTCAGATGTCCTCATCCTCCGATCTACGATGATACCTCCTTTGCCTGTCTTGAGGCCTGCGGATTCAGCGATCTCGATATTTGGCTTCGCACCGATGCATACAAGTAAAGCATCCGCGTCGATCTGGGTCCCATCTTCGAAACGGATCCCCTTCACTTTTTCATCGCCAAGTATCTCTGCGACTTTCACATCACACATGAGCCGGATGTTGTTCTGTCTTAGCACTGTCTCTGCCTCTTTGCAGAAATCCTCAGTGAATGCCATGGAAAGACAATGCTCCTGCATCTCGACGATAGTTATCTCGATGTCACGGTTCTTGTATAATTCATCAGCGAATTCCACACCGATGAATCCTCCCCCAAGCACGACAAGCTTCTTCACATCCTTGAACTTTTCGATAAGGGCGCTTAGATATTCTGTGTCTTTCTTGACAGTGAAGACATTTTCTTTGTCAAGTCCCTTGATCTGGAGGGCTATTGGGATAGAACCCGTCGCCAGGATCAGCTTATCATAGACGACATCATCTGAACCCTCTATCCCTATTCTTTTCTTATCTCGATCTATCCCTGTCGCAGTGCCGACCAGAAGATCGATCTTGTTCTTTTCGAGAACAGCATCAGGTATAAGGTTCTTCTCAGGAGATCCGACTGTCCCGAATATGTATGGTATGCCGCACGGGATCTGTACGCTTTGCTCTTTTCGTATGAGCAATATGCGTTTCTCCGGATAGTGCCGTCTTGCTGTTATCGCGGCCGATATGCCTGCTGCGCTGCCGCCAATCACAACAATATCTGCGTTTGTCATAAATAACACCCCCTATCTTAATGATCATGTCCTGCGCATGCGTTCTCTAAATGGCTCAGATTTTCAAGATTGTCCAGCACTTCACCGACTGTATGGAAGTCACCTGAACGCACCTTCACACCCAGAGAATCGAACTTGTTCACTGCGCCCATGCCCATACCTAAGACAAATATCATGTCTGGCTTAAGTTCCATTATCTCATCTACTGCTGCGCAACCTCCACCACCGTGCACTGATTCTCTTCTTTTGATGGACAGTTCTTCTTTTTCAGTGTCATAGACTGCCCAGCTTGGTGTCTGCCCAAAATGCGTGCACACAATCGACTCTTTGCCTTTGTCTTCTTCTATTGGTATTGCTATTCTCATTTTATTTACCTCCTTTCTATAATCTTCATCTCTTCTAACTTGTCTACTATCCCTTCAAAAAGTGGTTTGTAATTTGGTTGAAAATCGATTATTGGCGTCCTTTTCACCAGTGCATCGATAAAATCTTTGTCATATCCTATCTTTGCGAGGATCGGTGATCTTTTCTCTTTGGCCAAGGTGATGATCTTATCTGAGATCATGGGGTTTATCGAATGCTTGTTTATGATGATGCCGGATGGCACTTTCAGGATCTCAGTCATCTCTATGGCTCTTTTCATGTCTGAAAAACCGCTTGGTGTCGGTTCTGCGACGATGATCGCATAGTCGCTTCCTGAGACTGACGCAATGACTGGACAGCCTATTCCTGCGGATGAATCTGAAAGCGCAAGATCGCATCCTTCACCGATCCTCTCAGCCATGAGCCTGACTTTTGTGACTATTTTTCCAGAGCCAGATTCGCCTGGTGCAAGTTGGCCAGCGACGATTTTGAAACCATATGCCGTTTCTATGCAGACCGCTTCTCCATTCTGTATTTTTTTACGCTGGATAGCATCATTTGGGCATGCAAGTGAGCATGCTTTGCATCCTTCGCAGATATGTCTGTTTATCATGGCTTTTCCTTCTTCTATCGTTATGGCTTCAAATGTGCATGCGTCTTTGCATTTACCACAGCCATTGCATTTTTTCTCATCGATGTCCGCTTTCATGCTGGTGCTCAAAGCTTCTCTTTCTATCATGTTGTCTGAGCCTAGCACAAGTGCCAGATTCGGTGCGTCGACATCACAGTCTGCGCAGATTATCGTGTGTCTTTTGGAGATCGCGATCGCAAGAGAAGCAGTTATGCTGCTTTTCCCGGCACCGCCTTTTCCAGATAGAACAGAGATCCATCTCATCTGAGCATCCTCTTTATTTTTTCTGCAAGGAGATCAATAGACTTATCTTGTACTGGTTTTCCGTTGCAATAAGCTTTACATATAGACTCAGAGTATGGCACTTGGGCTACGACTTTGGATCCGCTCCTCTTTGAGAGTCTGATGATGTTTTCTGTTCCTGCAATCGTTGACCGATTGATGATTATCTCTGTCTTGATCCCGAGCCCTGATGTCACTTTGAGTATGAGATCAAGGTCATGCTCTCCAAGGGGTGTCGGCTCTGTGACCGCAAAGGCGGTGTCTGTGTTCATCAGGCTCCGGACTACATTGCAGTGTGTTCCAGCTGCAGTGTCAAATATTATGAGATCATAATTATCTTCAGATTTGTGCGCATGCTTTTTTGTCGCTGTGACAATCATTGCAGATTCAGCGTGTCCGATGTCCATGTATCCAGAGATTACTGTCAGGCCACCCATCATTCCCTTGTGGATCTCGCCGATCTTTTTTTTGCCCTTGCTTATATTTTTGCATGCTATCGTGCAGGCTCCACATCCATTGCAGAGTTTCTCGAAGAATTTTGGGTATCCACCCTGTATCTGGACGATGGCGTGCGATGTGCATGCATCCTTGCACTTCCCACTTCGTGTGCATTTTTCGTTGTCAAATATCGGCACCATCTGATGGACATCATCTATCTTTCTTTGTTCTATGCCTAGGATCAGGTGGTCGTTAGGACATTCTGTATCCAGATCGACAAGAAGCACTCTTAGATGTTTTGAAAGTTTATATGCTAGTGCTGTCGCTATCATGGATTTGCCGGTCCCACCTTTCCCTCCTGTGATAGCGATCTTCATCATGTCAGATTCTCTTGAGCTTTTCGTCTATGAAGTCTTTTATAGCGCTATTGATGTCGCAGGTGGCTGAATATGCCTGGATACCGAAATGGGAGAGAGCCTCTATTGCGTTCGGTCCGAGCCTGCCTGTGATAAGCACTTTCGCTCCTGTTTCTGCGACGATCTCTGCTGCTTTTGTCCCGGCGCCATGTTCGAGCTCTTTTGCGGTGTTCTCGATTATTTCAATGCTTGTGATGACCTTGTTTTCAATATGCGCGATGATGAAGTATCTGCATCTTCCAAAACGCGGGTCCACTTCGCTTTTGATATCGTTGGATTTAGCTGAAACAACTACTTTCATCTTCTTCCTCTACCGCGTCCAAGACGTCTTGGTCTTCCATTACCGCATGGTCCTAATCCATTGTTGTCTTCTTCTATCTGAGCACACTTTCCTTGTCCTCGGCCTGTTCGTGGTCCTTTTCCATCAGGTCCTGTTCCATCTTCATTTGGCATCTTTTATCACCTTATGAATATATATTCATAACTTATTTAAATCTTTCGGGAGAGTTTTATATACTATCGCATATTTATAGCTGATAAATGCCACGACCAAGGAAATGCAGGAAGATAGGATGCCAGCCTGACGTCACATTCTTCAAGCCTCGCGGAATCCCGATCTGCGATCTTGAGATATCCGAATTGAGCCTTGAAGAGCTTGAAGCAATTCGTCTCAAGGATTTTCTTGGCATGGACCAGACCGAAGCGAGCCAGAAAATGGGCGTTTCCCAGCCGACATTCCATAGAATCCTTCTAGAAGCGAGAAAAAAACTTGCCAAAGCCCTTGTCGAGGGCCAGGCGATAAAGATTCAGTCGTAATTGCCTTTGCAGCCACCATCGCATGTGCAATCGTCACCACAATTGCCATCGCAGTCACATTCATGCTCTTCTGGTTTTTTGTAAGTTTCGAAAAGATTGGTGATATATTTTTTGATCGTCTTTCTTTTCTGATACAGATGCACTGCAGAAAGCGTCATGAATGTTGTGCCTGACCATCGTTTGAATGGATGTCCGCCCCTCAATAATCTTGATGCAGCGTGCGCTGCGAATGTGCCAAGCAGGCCATAATTCACCTTCTTGTGGTTCTCTGGCTTATCGATCCAGCTCTTTTCGATTTTTGTCTCTAATTTTTCTTGTGTCATAAAAATCACCTTTATCTATTGATGTAGTTGTTCTATAAAAACGTTATGGATATTTATTCATAACTACCCTCTTTTTTTCAAGTTTTGTACGAAAGTGATGGACCTTATAGATAGAAATCTTAATAAATGATTATAGAATTCCCCCTATATCATGAAATATGATTACATGTGCTCGAAATGTGGCATATTCGAAGTAGAGCATAGCATGAACGATGATGCATACACTCTCTGTTCTCAGGTACGTGATCGGCTGATTGAATTGAATGGACTTGAAAAGATGGCTGAGAAAGAGATTAAGGCATCTGGTATCTCGCTTCCAAAGAAAGACTGCAAGTGCAATGTCACGCGTGATATCACCGGGGGAAACGGTTTTGTTCTTGAAGGCGATGGTTGGTATAAGGATGGTTACGGAAACAAGAAATCATCAAGTGATGACAAAGAGTGAATGCTTTTCACTTCCTTCTCTCAAAGACACTAAGATCGATCGCGAATGCCGCTGCGAGAACTAGATGTTTATGTTCTTTTATATTGGCGTAATTTATCTGAAAATTATCTGCGTCTGTGAATGCTTCTTTTCCAATGCCGCTCCATTTCTTCAATATCGTTCCGACATGCATCTCCTGCTGGAATATCTTGAATGTCCATAAGTGCGGAAATTTCGCTGTGCATGTGTAATATGCCATATCATCTTTGTCGCATATATCGAATGATTTTGTTATGAACCATCTTCTTTGCCTGATATATCCGATTATGTTCTCTTTATTGTCTTTGACCATATATCTGGCTTTCAGGAAATGGAATGCTTTTTCAATCGTCATCTGGATATTTTTATCATTGTCTACAATCACCATCTTAAGTGGCCTATGTTTATTCAATAGCTGGTTCATGAAGAAATTCGATACTTCATATGCGTAATACAATGGTTTGCTGTTCTGGTCTTCAATCTCATACTTGTTCTTCGTGCTTATGGATGTGAATATCTCTAATGGCTCGATGATCTGCTTTATTGTGAGATTTGATTCCTTGATCTCTATCATAAGAGGTTCACTATGGGGCTGGTCATATAAATCTATCGTGGTGTATAGCTTCTCGTGGATGTTGTCTTGTTATTGGTCGTGTTATTTCTGTATCTCTTGAAATAGTTTCTTCGTGTGGAAGACTTTAAATAATTCAAGACAGATTATATCTCTTACAATGGACAAAATCACATCGACAGCATATTTCGATGTACAATCTAAGATCGGGGTCACAAAACACGTCGGTGGCGCAGGCGCCACAGATAGATTGATGGAACTATGTGACATCGGCCCGGATTCATACATCCTAGAAGTCGGCTGTGGAGCCGGGCTTGCGACAACTTACATCGCGAAGCGATATGGTTGCAGGATCATGGCGATCGATATACGAAAAGAGATGGTCGAACAGGCAAAAGCGACAGCAAAAAGAAGGGGTGTTGAGGATCGCATCGAATTCCGTGTCGCAAACGCAGAGCATCTGCCATTCAAAGACAACACGTTCGATGCTGTCATCACTGAATCAGTGACTGCTTTTACAGACAAGAACAAATCGATCAAAGAATACAAAAGAGTCGCAAAGAAAGGCGGCTATGTGGGTCTCAATGAACTCACATGGGTCGGAGAGACATCTGAAGAGATCAAAGATTATTTCTATCGCGCGACCGGTGGCGTGAAACCTTGCGATGAAAACGGATGGACTTCTCACATAAAAAAAGCTGGCTTGACAGACATAATCGCGGATTCTTGGAAAGTGAAAGCATCAAGACAGTTTTTCATGGAGATGCGTCTCATCGGTTTTGGTAATCTGTTCCGTATAATGGGCAGAACGATAAAATACATGTTCACCGACAAGAAGTTTCGGCAAGAGATAAAAGAATTGACAAAGATCACAAAAGATATGCCAAAAGGCCTGATGAAGACTTTCGGTTATGGTGTGTATGTCGGCAGGAAGTGATTTTCTATTATTCTTAGTAGAATGGCCTGCTTTTCGAAAACGATGGGACTACCAAAGAATATTTAAAATGTATAAAGATTCTATAACAGATGCCACTACTCACTAAATCACGTTATATGAATGGCCTTCAGTGCCCAAAGCTTCTTTGGATAAAATGCAATCGGAAAGATCTCATCCCTGAATACAAGCCTTCTGCGCAGAAGCGATTTGAGCTTGGGACTGAAGTCGGAGTATGGGCAAAGAAGCTATATCAAGATGGCGTTGACATCCCAACAGATGATTTTAAGCATAATATCGAGATGACAAAGGTCCTGCTCAATAGGCGGGTCCCGCTCTTTGAGCCAGGGTTCATGATCAAAAATCTGTTCTCAAGAGTAGATATCCTAAAGCCAGCGGAAAATAATCAATGGGATCTGATCGAAGTCAAATCATCGACAAAAGTGAAGCCGGAACATATCCCTGATGTGGCATTCCAGTCGCACTGCCTGAGAAGTGCCGGGCTAAATATCCGGAGATGTCTTCTCATGCATATCAACAGCGATTATGTGCGGGATGGAGATATCGATCCAGAAGGGCTTTTCTCTATGCAGGATGTGACTGATGCTGTCGCAGGCGATATGCAGGAAGCCATAGATGATATGCTCGTCACGCTATCTAAGAAGGAGATGCCCTGCATCAGCATAGGGAAGCATTGCCATAGTCCATACGAATGTCCTTTGGTCGACTATTGTTGGACTGACGTCCCGGAGAATAGTGTTTTTGACTTGATTGGGACTATCGGATATAAACTTGCAGAAGAGAATATTGCCCTGCTAAGAGATGTCCCTGGAACTGTGAAACTCAATGAGAAACAGAAGATCCAGGTCGATTGCGCAGTCTCTGACACTGTGAATGTGAATAAAGATGGGATAAAAGAATTCTTAGGTACACTGGAATATCCGATCTACTATTTCGATTTTGAGACCTGTAGTTCTCCACTGCCATTCTATCAAGGCACTAAGCCATATCAGGCGATACCATTCCAGTATTCTTGTCACATTGTAAAAGAACCCGGTGCAGAACCAGAGCATGTGTCGTTTCTTGCAGAAGGGAAAGATGATCCTCGCCCTGCTATTTTGAGACATATGAAAGAGCATCTTGGGACAGAAGGCAGCATAGTCGCATATTATGCCTCATTCGAGACAAGGATCCTGACCCAGCTTGCAGAAGCGTATCCCGAATACAAAGAGTGGGTTGAAAGCATCATAAAAAGGATAGTCGATCTCATAATCCCATTCAAAGCGTTCCATTATTATAACACAGAACAGAAAGGCAGCGCATCGCTAAAATGTGTCCTTCCTGCGATCACTGGAGAGGACCACTATGGAAAACTCGATATCAACAATGGTGATGATGCAAGCGGTGCATTTGTCGCTATGACTTTTGGTGACATGTCTGATGGTGAGAGAAAGAAGATCCGAGATGACCTAGAAAAGTACTGCGGACTCGACACAGAAGGCATGATCTGGATCGTGTATCGGCTGGTCGAGTTGAGCAAGTAAAACCATTACATTTAAATACTTATTAAGGTACATAACAATTACAATGGTAATGCAAACACTTCAAATCCGTTTATGTCATGGTTTGGTTGAAAGGATAGATGATCTAGTAAAAAGCGGTATATATTCAAATCGTTCTGATGCAATAAGAGATGCAGTCCGACGTTTTGTGTGGGACAAAGAACTTGGTTCTATGACGGTGGATGGATCCAGTGTCGAAGTTGTTAGAGAAGCCAGAAAGAATCTTTCGAAAAAAGGTGTTGATCTTGATGAAATAAATTCTCTATAATTCTTCTGGCTTTGCTGCTATCACTCCATAGCTTTTACAATGACCTAATAGCTTGTTGTCTCTTGTTACAAGTATCGCACCCAATCTTTTTGAAAGGATCATATGCATGATGTCATAGAAGCTGATGTCAAAATCAATCTCTGGTTCTATTTTTCGTGCATATCTATAATCTTCATCTGTGACAATCACTTTCTGGAAGTTAGGTGTATCATAGAATAATTGTCTTTTTCTATTAAAACAAATTTCATCAAGAATGTATCTCAGCTCTTTTATGATAAATCCAGAATAATAGAATATGCAGTCTTTTTGTTCATATTTCTGGAAAAATAATTTTGCCAGTTCGCCAAAAGGTAAGTTAGTGACTTCATTCTTCCATAAATTGATGTATATACAAGTATCGACATAAAAATTTATCTTGCGCATTAAGAGAAATATGTATCGGTGCTTAAAATAATGCTATCACTTTTTTTCGGAAGATTTTCGAAATGCAATAGAATATTCATCCCCTCAGTTTTATCGTTGATCGGCTGGTCGAGTTTTCGCATTGACAAGATATAATCGCAATACTTCTTTTATTTACTAATTCCTGATGGTTTCCATATGGTTTCCAGTGACTTCTTTTATACTTGCGACGTTCTACTCCTTCTTGCATTCAACGCAACAAAAATGACGGAGGTGCGATAGAATGGACATGATGAAAAGATTTGTGATGATGTTTGTGCTTGCCATGACAATGATGGTATTTGCTTTGACAAGTGTTGTGGCAGATGATACAAACCAGACAATGAATGGGACAGTAGTAGATGATGTATATTCAGGAAACGAGACCTTTCCACTGAATGAGACCACATCAAGTGATGGGGCTGATTCAGAGAATGAGACAACGCAAGACGATGACGTCTCAGAAGTTTCAGAGACTTTGTCAGGCAACATGACACAGACAAGGCAACGTTTCGCCCTTGGATTCCAGAAACTTCCAAAGATGGTTGAAGATGATGAAGTCGATGAAGGAGAGCTTGAGAGCATCATAAGAAGCAATTCTTTGAATCCTGGTGTCCTCAACAGATTGATCAAGACTGGAAAACTAGGGAATGGTTCGATCAATGCTGTCCTTGAGACACAGAAGAGGCCGATGGGAATCTTCAAGAAGTTCTTGAGTTACATAGGGTTTGCTCCTGCCACGCCTGCAAGCCTCATATATGAGACTTACAATGTGTCCGAAGAGACTGAGCAAAAGCTTCTCACGCGCGATGACTTACCAAAGAGATACGCAAATAAGCTCAAGAATAAACTGAAAGAAGAAGTCAAGAATGAGGCAAAGACCTCTGAGAACAAGACAAAAGGCAAAGATAAGCTATCTGTCGCAAGTCAGGGCAAATCAGGTGATGTTCCAAAAGGAAACGCTGACAAAAGCCAGCTTAAAGCGACTGGAAATCCTGGTGCTGGTCTTCAGAAGAAAGACGGCACTGGAAAACCGGATAAAGAAGATGACGTTCCTGCTGGTCTTCAGAAGAAAGACGGCACCGGTAAACCAGATAAAGAAGATGGTACGCCTGCTGGTCTTCAGAAGAAAGACGGCACTGGAAAGTCTGACAATGGCAATTCCAAAGGCGCAGGGAATTCTAAGGCCAAGAAATAAGCATCTATTTTATTTTTTTTAATTTAAGTCTATTTGTCTTGAAATGCGTCTCTTTCTCAAGAAGTCCCTTCTCTTCAAGCTTCCTGATGACTTTTGATATCTTCGACTTAGAGAATCCTAGTTCCTGCGCGATTTTTTTCTGTATGTCTATCCCCTCTCGGATCTTTCCTACGATCTTCATCTCATCTCCAGATAATGTGTCTGTGATGATCCGATGTGTTCTTTTTCTCAAGACAAGATAAACGATGACGACAATGAGCAGGATCATAAGGATTCCAATCATCAAGTATATGCCAAGTCCGGAAGGCCCTTTATAGAACAGGACAATCAAAGGGATGTCTGATTCAGCGAATGACCAATGGATGGTGATCTGCCGGCCATCTGTATTGATCTCCATCGGCACATGTGTCTTTTTAGGCGCGGCGTCTGTCATGATGAATCCTTCTGGGAGCGTCACTGATATGGCTGCGTCATCTGCGATGCTCGCAGGGAATCCTGTATGAAAGACTCTTGTTTTCCCCTGTCTGACCACAAGATCATCAAATAACAATATGAAGCTTATTTCATTCTCTCCTGGCAGGATGTCTTTTATGAATTCTATTGTGTATTCGTCTTCATCTCTAGTGATTGTGTAATCTCCATCATATACTATGCTTATCGGCTCAGACAATGTCGTGAATGTGAATACATCGAAACTGTTCTCTGAATAGAAATCGAGCGCGATCTTCTCTGTCACCAAGTCGTTCGTAGATAGTTCGATGTCTGCTTTAAGCGTAGCTGCAAATGCTATCGGGAGCATAAGGAGCAGGCCAAGCACCAACGTGATGATTCTCATATCTATCGGTGGATCTTTTTGATATATAAATCCTGCTTGTCAGGAAGCAATCATTTCCCTAATCTCTCATCGAGCTCTGCCATCTCTCTGTCGAAGATCTCTTTTCGGTGTGTGTGTTGATATGTCTTGTCCATCGCAGTCCAGAACACACGTCGGTCGATGCAGAGTGGATTGGATGAATCCTGGCAATCCTTGTTCTCGAGGATGTTTCCGAACTTGATGAATCCAAGGTTCTTGTTATCAAGGTACGGGTTCTCATGGACCTGCTGTACTGTGAGCGCATGTATCTGCTCCTGGGAGAGATCCGGGCGTGTCTCCATCAAAGCCTGACGTCGTCTATTGTATGCGCGGGCCAATCCAAGGAAAGCCTGTTTTTTCGCTTCGTCCTGAAATGAAGTCAAAGCATAATCTACGACAGTGACAGCCATCATGGCAGTCCCTGCGACACCTTCAGCGATATCTTTCGCTTTAGAAGTCAATTCCTCAGTCATCTTAGACTTCGCACCTTCGACGATAGTATCGCCTAATCTATCCATCCTGCCTTTTTTCAGGAAATCTATCTCTGCCTGTCGCTCAAGCATCATCTCATAGACTGCTAATGAATCATCAGCCTCTGCAAGCTCTTTTCCGGATTCAGTCTTCGGCCCACCGAAAATCGAGTCTGATATCCGATCATATAATCCTTTCTGCAGTATCTTGTCGACAGGCATGTTCTGGATATCCATCGATGGATCATATGAATCTAGGAAAATGCGTTTCAATTTCTGCAGTGTCTCGATATCTGTCTTCACATTGTCCATTGTCTCGCCTGCTTTCTCAAGGAACTCTTTATATTTCTGGAGTCCGCGTAATTTAGCCGGATCAGTCTCCACTTCGATGCTCGCGTCGAGAAGCACCATATATTTCCCTTTCGCCGCATCTTCTATTGTCTCAATATCATCGCTGAATTTATCTGGGATATCATCATCGACTTCTTTGCAGAATGGATTGAGTCTCTGAAGACCTGTGCATTTTATCTTCTCAGCGAGGCAGACACCGCTCTTGCATCCGAACTCGCACATCTTCTCTGTCTTCTTGTCATCGGCGCAGGATTCGATAGTGACATCAGATATGCACTTGTCATATGTGCCTTTGCATTCTGGTTCAGGCTCTTTCTTCTCTTTTAGACACTTTGCGTCTTCGCAACCATTCGGACATGTCTTTGTGGTCATTTTGTCGTCTTCGCAGAATTCAAGCGTTGTCGAAGACACACATAGCTTGTCTCCTCTCTTGCATTTCGGCGCGGCCACACACTTGTTGTCATCGCAGACTTTTTCAGCAGCGCAGTCTCCATCAAGCAGACATTCTTTGTCTTTTGCAAGGCAGGCGCCTTCAAGGCACTTCTGGTTCTTTTCGCAATCTGTATCTTTTTTGCATCCTTCATCTGCATCCGGAATACAATCACCGAAGAAACAGAATTCCTCTTTCTTGCAATTGCATTCAGCATCATCTTCATCGGCGTCGAGTTCTACCTCTTCCACTGCATCGGTTTTATCGTCCTTATCCTTCTCTTTCTCGATATCGGTCTCGCCTGGTGTGTCTCTGCATGCAGCTTCAAAGCAACCATTCTCACAAGTCGATATGCTCTTCTTTCCGTCAGAGCATGTCAGCAGCTGGTCAGATGTCATGCATTTCGATGTGAACGATGGGTCTGCGCATTCTGGATCCGCTGCGCTTTCACCCTGCACACATTTGCCGTCTTTCTTCTCCCAACCATCACCGCAGTCGCCAGTTGTCAAAGAGACTCTGTTTCTGCATTCTGCTTCAGTTGGAGAACCTTTGCAAAGATCAGCGTCACCGCCAGCAGTGGCAGCGCTTGTATAGCATTCGTCTTTTGTGTAGCTCATCATGCCGCCTTCTATGTTTTCACAAGGCTTAGGGTCGCCTGTGTTCTCTGCGATCATCAGATAGCATTTGTCTTTTGGAGGGTTTGATCCATATCCGGAGAATTTCTCTGCCTGATAGACCTTCTCGCATTCATCAGGTTCTTCGGATTGCACAGCGAACCATTGATAGCAGTGCGGGCCGCTTTCTCCTGCGACTGCGCATAAGAAAGATACCATCTCGATGCAGCCAGACAATAGAAATGAACTTATGATCAATATCGCGATCAAACCATATTTAGAGACACCCTTCATCAATACACCCCAGATATTCTGTCTTTTAAGCCGCATTTATATAATTTACTCAAATTTAACATAAGAACATTTCACAAGTCCTAGCTATAGACCGCGCAATCTCACGCACTTTCTCGATTTGTAGCTTCTGGTTGATCTCTATCTCGATGCCCGCATACTTTCTATATCTCTTCCGAAGAGAAGTCACATGCCCATCGCCAATGCCTGAATATGGGTAGTTCGATCGGACCAGGAATCCAGACAAGCCTTTCTTTATCGCAGTGGCTATTTCTGTCTCTTCTTTGATGGATGGATCATAAAGTACACCAACATCAGCATTTCTCTTCACTTCTCTAAGGATCGGTGTGAATGAATGTATCGAAAGATGCAGTGTGGAATCCACCATTGCTTTGTCGACCATTGTCCTGAACGGATCATAATATCTCTTTTTTATCTCACCATGCAAAGCGCTATCGATATATGCTGAGAACTGATTCTTGTGGCCAGGCGACCGGTTCAGATCGACAAGGAGGCGGCTCCATCGTCCATAGAAGAGCGGTGCGCATGTGATCTTCGCGATCAGCCGCGCTGCTGGAAGTGCCTTCTTGTCATAGCCTCGATGAGTCGAAAGCAGGCTTTTTGGTATCATTCCAGAGAATCTTTTAGGTATCTTGTTAGATGCATGCTCGCATGTGACCAACAGTTTACGGAACGAACATCCTGCCATCAAGAAGGCACCCCGCAAGCTTTTTGTATGTATCGGTCAGGCCTCTCTTGGCGACGGATTGTCTTATCCTTGTCGAAAGGCTTCCATTCTTTATCATCCATGCAGCCGTTTCTCTCAAGATGCCTTGTGACCCAAGTTTTCGTATGAGCCGTCTGAAAAATTCTTTTGCAGGCATCCTCTCTTCTTCAAATCCAAATAACGCAAGGTACTTTTTGTTTTTTATGACTGCAGTTTCCGCATCTTTGATTGTCGTAAGGAATATCTTCCGAAGTTCTGTTGTCTTGATATCCTGTTGGCTTTTTAGGTCGCCATCATATACGAGTCTCTTCAACATCTCGACAACCATCCATGCTATCGCGATATCCGCTAGTGGACATTCCTGGATATCAAGCACGCGTATCTCGATAGCGTCCCGCTCGAACCTTGAGATCGCGCCTCTTGAATTTAGCCATTCATGCTGTAGTATCTTATCTGGATCATGTGGCGCTATGTCTGAATACATCTTAGCAAGTATAGCCTTATGATAATGCGGTATAGAATCGACTGAGTCTGGGATGACTCCACCGCAGATGCTTGGTATCGATTGGGAATTGCATCTGTAGAACTTCATCCTGTTGTCGGCAAATCCAGTCTGACGTCCTTCGACAATCGGAGAGCTTGCCGCGAGCGCAGGAAGGACAGGGAGCAATATCCGTATCGCCTCATGCAATCGCACGAACTCATCCTCATCAGCGAAAGGGAGATTGATATGTGTGCTCTGGAGATTAGACCATCCATGTCCTTTGCATGAGAAGATGCGGTCATATGTCTTATAGACCTTGTTATATTCATGCGGCCAGATAATGGATTCTTCTGGCTTCATGGTCGGATGCATGGCTGATGGAAGCAGTATCGCATCATGCGCCTCAAGTATCCGACATATCTTTCGCACGTCGCGCTGGAAGAGATCAGAAAGTCCATCAAGAGATCTCGCGGGTCCGTTTGTCTTAAGTTCGATCAGGTGCATGATCAATTCGTTCGACCATGCTATTTTTCCATGTTCTATCTCGGATCCGATTGTCCCATCTTTATTTTTCAGGAGATGTTCTGATATCGGCAGGACTTTCAGGTCGTCTTTTCTAACGATCATATATTCAAGCTCAATCCCGATCGCTGTGAAGAGATGTCTTTTTCTGGTCACTCTTTCTTGCCTCGTTGCTTTCGTTCTTCGATTCGCTTCTGGAACACTTTCATAACTTCTATGAATAGTTGTTCTTTCAGCACCTTGCCTTCATATCCCAGTTCGAGATTCGGGTTGTCATTGACTTCTATTACATAGATATTATCTCCTGATTGTTTGAGGTCAACACCATATAAGCCATCTCCGATGGCATTCGCGGCGCGCGCGGCGACATGTACCACTTTCTCTGGAGCCTCCTCGACAGTCATTGTCTCGACTTTTCCATAGCGTGTGTTTCCACCCTTTGTCTTGCGTTGGATCTGCCAGTGTTTATCGACCATGTGGTACTTGCATACAAGAAGCGGTTTTCTATCAAGCATCACGACCCGCCAGTCGAATCCAGTCGGCAGGAATTCCTGTGTTATTATCAGGTCGGATATCTTCAGCAGGCGATCCATATGCTCGTTCAACTCCTGTTCTGTATTCGCCTTGAATACGCCGGTAGAGAATGATCCGTCTGGCTCTTTCAATACACAAGGAAGCTTTATCTTCTCAAGCACCTCGGATCTGTTGGCTTTGTATGCGATTAGTGTCTTTGGGTGCGGGATGTGATGTCTGCTGAGAAGCTCTGCTAGGAACACTTTGTTCGCGCATTTCTCGATAGAATCAGGGTCATCTATGACAATAAGCCCTTCAGCCACTGCTTTTCTTGCGAAACGGTATGTGTGATGATTGACTGAAGTCGTCTCTCTGATGAAAAGTCCGTCATATTGTCCAAGATCTGGATAATCCTCTTTTGATATCACTTCAGCATGCATTCCAAGTTTCTCTGCTGCTTTTATGAAATATTTTATGTCATTCTCGTAAGATGGGGGACTGTCTTCATCTGGATTGAACAGTATCGCTATGTCATATTGATGCTCTTTTCTCCTTGATCGGAAGAAACGTTTGCTTGAGAAATATTGTTCGGCAGCAGATATCACGAACTCATGATGGGATTCAGGGATCTCATTCGCTGAGATTGGCCGCAGACTTTGTATCTGCCATTTATTATCTTTTTTCCGGAACTCAGCTCTCATGAAAGGTATCGGGAAAGTGGCATACAGGACTTTTGCCAGGGGGTCATATTTCTTGCCAAGATTCTTTCCAAAATAGATGCTCAATATGAATCTATCTGGTACCACTTGCTTTAGGCTTTTATGCAGCAGTTCATCTATGTCATCATTAGCGATCTTGACTATTGAGACATTTTTCATCTCATTGATCGTCGCTATGCTTGGTATGGGTTTGTGTCCGCGTGCAGCGGCGAGAAGTGAGACATAATATCCATATGTCTGATAGCCGTATGATCTGCAGAGATTGAAGATTCTTATCTTGTTTGAATAATCATATTCTTTTCCAGTCAGATATTCTTTTGAGCTGACGACTTCCACACCGTTAATATGCAATGGCCAATTATCTAGCTTGTCTACAACTATCACTGTCCTCAAATTATTCCCCCCTTCATCTATGTCTTTTCTTTTCCTTTTTTTCGATCACTAACATATTCGCATCATAACTAAGGACGCCAAGCATGATCGATGATATAAGCCGATTGAGATTCACAAGATAATATTTTTTTCGATCAAGCTCTTTTGGCATATATGGATCAGCTATGTAAGCCTTTCTCTGTTTTTTATCATAGCCGAAAATGACCACGAAATGTCCTGCTGAGAGACCTTTGATATCATCATCTTTGCCGTCGATCTCTCGCTTGCTTCGATATAGATATGTCGAATTCAGCCCGGTCAATATCGGGACTTTTTTCTGCATATACTTCTGTATCAATGGAATAGTCAGGTCTTCTAGTATTATCTCTCCTCCAAGATTCAGAAACTGTATATAGCCTTTGCTTGCGATTCTCAGTTTTTGAGATGTCTTATATCGCATCTGCGCTTTTAATTTCTCGATCAGGTGCTTGCTTGTGTTCCCGAACCATGTCGGATCGAATACATGCATATTATATGTATATAGTCTGGCTTTGTAGCCTCTCTTGAGGGCATGTATCCCCATGAACACAGCAAGAGTGCCCCCTTTTGGCAGCATCTGCACTTCGTCGATAACTCTGTCAAGCTTGATCTTATCGTCGAATGATTTATATAAAGCCTGAAGGCATGTCGGACCGCAAGTCTCATCGGTCGGCTGCTGCTGTATGTGGAAATCTTTTACCAGGTAATCGACATTATCTGGTTTTTCCATTTTTCTTTTCCGTGTTTTCATGTGTCGATCAATAAGATTCAATGTGCGATATTTGGAATATAAATCTATCGGAGAAGAGTCAAAGCTCCCTATCAAAAGATTCTTAAATATCGTGTTCTTTTGATAATCTGGTGATACAATGCAAGAAGAGACTATGATCAATAATATATTGAAGAAAGGGTGGAGCATATTCAGGCAGAGCTATGTGACACTCATAATCAGTACAATAATCGCGGCATTGATGATGCTTTTGGTCGTCACTATTCCACCGATGATATTCGGATTGTTCTATGTGGCTATACAGCTTGCCAAAGGCAAGAGCGTCAGGGCAAAGGACGTCTTCAAAGGATTCGACCATTTCCTCAGAAGCTGGGGACTGACTCTGCTTATGTTGCTTGCTGTCGGACTTGGACTTGTGCTTCTCGTGATCCCTGGGCTGCTGTTGCTTATCTTATACCAGTTCGCGTTCGCGATCTCGCTACTTGAAGACCGAAAAGCATATGATTCACTAAAACGGAGCTATGAGCTTGTGAAGAAGAATTTCTCGTTTTCGCTTGTGTTCTTTGTGATCATGATGGTCATAAGCGCTATCGGCGGGCTGACGCGTTTTGGTGTGTTTCTGACTGTACCATTCACGATGGTATGTTCGGTTTTGGCAGCCATGGAGCTTGTTAAGAAGAAGTGATTTTTTTTACTTTTTTTCTTCATACAAAGTGGGTCTGTGATAGATTTTTGATTCCAAAATAATATAAAGCACATCAATATTCTTTCGCAACATGAAAAAAGGATTAGTCGCTGTGCATCTGGTGGATGACTGGAAGTGTAAGAAGAATAATTCTCGGATTTTGGAACTCGCAAAAGATTATTCTCCATACATATACCAGATGGATTCATCTACTAAAGAGCCAGACTATGGGATCGGGGCAAGGATAGTGATTCCAAGTCTACAGATGATAAATCTCAGTTTCCAACTGAGTGAACTTGAACGGGTCTTAAAAGCTGACCAGATCGAAGAAGTACATGTGGTGGGTTATTTTCGCGACTTATGTGTCGCAAGGACTGTACATGTGCTTACAAGCAATTTTTATGCTAAGATGCTTGATGATTATTGCCCACTCTGAATCTATTTTCCCTTCTATGAAGTACAAAAAAATTTAATATCTGAAAAAAAGTGCATATCCAATATGAAGAAGCGTATACTCGTCAATGATAAGATGCAGAATGGTTACATCTATTTTCTTACTGAACCGATCGGAAAGAATTTTTATCCAGACTTCAAACCAGAACTCACACCAAAACAGATGCTTAAGATGGGTGTATTTGGCGGGAAGTATATGACTGATTGCAGAAAAGAGTTTCCAGAGGATTGGTTTTCAGATGCCAGGCTTTGTTCGGAGTTCCATGACCCGACAATGAATTATTTCGGAGTTAACGCATCAAAACCATTATCTTATTGGCAAGATAGGGGGTGGATTTATCCTGAAGATCCTCGTGGCTGGTTCCAGTGGTATTGCCGTTACTATATGGGCAGAAGATGTCCTGATGATGAAAGGCAGATTAAGAGATGGAAAGCGATGAAGCGGCACATCGCCCAGATAACGAAGAACTGTCCTGAAGGTTTTCTGGAATGCAGGAAAAAACAACGACAAGCTCTTCTTCATTGGGCATATGACAGTCGGAGATTCTAGTTCAATATCGCGATCGTCGCATTTAGGATGGACGCGAATGTCACCCATAAAACATATGGCACAAGCAGATATGCGGCGGCGTGCGAAATTGGATAAAAATTTATGATCGTCACAAGTATCGCTATCCACAAGACGACAATCTCAGCGAACGCGATCCATGGCATGTTGAGGCCGAAGAACAATGGCGTCCATATCGCGTTTAGGAACAGCTGCACTGCGAATATAGCTATCGCGGCTTTATTTCCGCCGATGTTCCATATAATGTACAAAGATATGCCCATCAATGTGTAAAGTGTGATCCATGCAGGGCCGAACACCCAACCTGGCGGGTTGAATGATGGCTTGACTATGCTAGCATACCAGCTGCCTGTGCCGGTCCTTGTGAATAGCGCGCCAAGTATACCCGCAAGCTGGCAGATGACGATGCTGATGATGAGTCGAGTGATGTTCATGATATCTTTTTTTGATATTCACCTATTTATATTATGTGTTATCGGCAATTCGATCTCTCCATAATTTTCTTAGTTCGATCTTCTGCTTAGAGATATCTCCTAAGAACTCTTTATATCCAAGCCATCTGTTCTCGCCTGTGTATGTATAGAAATACTTTATGTCATCATCAGTCATCATGAGCGAGATATAGTTACTTTGCTCTATCTCTTCGTTGTCATCATATACGACAAGTCCACTTCCAATTGAGCTGAGGTAGTTGCCTTTCTGCGGTTCTATGAGTGCTGCATCTTTCAATGAGGGATATATCTCTGATGTCGAAGATATCGCATCATCTGTCAGGGCCACGACACAGTGTCCGGTCGACTGTCCGAGGAATTGTCCGCAGACAGGATACATGTATGTGCCAAAAGATGTGACTTCTATTGGCTCTGTGTCTGAATAATAGAATTTGTTGTGATATGTCAAGAATGTGTTGTGTCCGGAGCTTGGCTGGAAAGAGAATATCCTTATCTGCTTACGGTCGTATTTCAGTTTCATGCATCTTTCTACTAAGTAATTGTATTCTGCTGTGAAAAGAAAAGCAGTGTCCTCGCAGTCACCTCCCTTGTTTTTCCAGATCTCGCTTAGATTCTGCAGGAAATCAGACTTGTTGACATTCAATGAATCGTATTTGTAGATCACATTGTACTTATATGAATTCGTGAATGGGATGCATGTTAATTTTATGTCGCAGCTGTCTTCATCATATGCCAGGCAGTCTGAATACAGATCCAATTTGACGTCTCTATATTCATTTAGTTCGCTTATGTCACGCTGGTCACGGAACCAGTCGATTGATGCCTGTATA
The DNA here is from genome assembly GCA_002762705.1 of Candidatus Woesearchaeota archaeon CG11_big_fil_rev_8_21_14_0_20_43_8. Classification (GTDB taxonomy): domain Archaea; phylum Nanobdellota; class Nanobdellia; order Woesearchaeales; family CG08-08-20-14; genus CG08-08-20-14. The sequence continues at coordinate 24,379 of PCVE01000077.1, forward strand.
TGTGTCTCGAATATCGTGAGGTTGCCCATCAGGTCTGTGAATTCATTGACATAAGTCGTTGATAAGTCGTCGTATTCGGATTCTAGTTTGTCTGTCTTCTTTTTTAGGGTTCCATGTGATGCCGCTAGCGATTCATAGCTCTGGTTCAGTTCATCTGATATCTTCTTCAGCGATGCGAACTCGCGCGCTGTTGAATCAAGCTTGTCCTGTATACTGTCTCTTTCGGTCTCAAGTGTTTTTATCTCTTCAGATTTCAGATCGAGCGAATTGTTCACATCTATGATGATGTTGTGTCCATATATTATGGTTATGACAAGGCAGACAATCACGCTAATATACACGATGTCTTTTAGGGATCTCATAAGAATTATTATCTTGTTATGGCTTTTTCAATCTTTCGGACCGAAAGGTATAAATACATAAGTGTATTATTTACACTAAAATGGACCACATACTTGAGATTGCGGTTGAAGCGGCCCACGAAGCTGGCGATATAATGAAGAAGATGAGATCCACATTCACAAAAGAGATAAAAAAAGACGGGACACCAGTGACTGATGCAGACAAAGCCTGTTCAAAGGCGATCCGTGAGATGATTCTTGGAGCATTTCCTGATCATGGCTATCTTTGCGAAGAATCCGGTTTTGTGAAAGGCACATCTGAGTTATGGTGGGCGACTGACCCGATAGATGGCACTTCTAGTTACATAAACGGAGAGAAGACAGCAGTTGTCAGCATCGCGATGTTGAATGGAAGTGAAATCGAATTAGGCATCATCTATAATCCATTCACAGATGAATTCTATGCTGGCGCAAAGGGTATGGAGACAAGATTGAATGGAACTCTGATACACACAAATCATGAGACAGAATTATCTGGCGCGGTTGTGAACTTCCAGATCTCCGATACACATCTGGATGATATCATCGGACTATACAAACTGAGCGCAGATGACAAGATCGGAAAACTGGTCAGCCTGAAAGGGTCGACCGCATATGCGTTCTCGCAGATAGCTGATGGGAGCCAAAGCGTCTACATCGCGCATTCAAGAAGGCCTGCCAACGCATGGGATATCTGCGCAGGCATATATTTCGTAAGGAGCGTCGGTGGGATTGTCACTGATTGGAAAGGTAAGGACATTGTATCTCCATTCGAAGTTGATAATTTGGTGGTGTCTGCGAATCAGGATGTCCATGAGCAGGCGCTCAGCGCCATTGCTGATATCTTGAGATAGCTTCAGCGTCAGAGAGTATCTTCACTTTCTTGTGTTGTATATCAAAGCGCTGGTACGCGATATCCACAAACAGCTTTTTTCTTATGTCTCTTTTTGGATAGACCACTGCGCATGCATGTCTCACTCTTTTTTTCTGGAAATCTTTTATCACTGAGACATATGATGAACATAGTCCGATGCTTCTTGTCAATGCGATATATAGAAATGCCATCTCGCCGCAGATCCCTTCTCTGTTCCTGAAGACTTCTAATGAATTGCTGTAGCCAAACTCTTTCTTTGTCGTACCATAACTGATGTGTTCCATGCACCAGTCGAAGATGCTCTTTGCTTTGGATCGTTCAGACTTAAGCGCAGAAGTTCGCCTGTTGACCAGCCGCACCAGTTCGGAGTCGACAGCGAATGGGTTCATGACTGATTCATCTGCAAGTATGACTCGATAAGATAATCCTGATACATCGACAGATGATTCTTCTTTTCGCTTCTCTTTAAGCAAAGTCGCAAGATCTCCCATGAAAAGTGGTAAGTTGAGGTGCTTAATATAACACGATGGTCATTTTTCGGAAGATTTTCGGAAATTCATTCCAAAGATATATAAATAACTTAGTCTTACTTAAGCTTACCATGGAATCCATAACCATCAAAGTCGAAAAACGCTTCGCTCAGGAGATCGAGAAAGCGATGCATCCGTATTACAGCACTAAGACTGAATTCATCAGAGAAGCGATAAGGGAGAAATTGAAACGACTTCATGATGATTCGTTAATGCGTGATCTTAGGAAAAAACTCGGCGCGGCGAAAACCAAGACACCGCTTCATAGGGATCGAGAGATCCGAGAAGAAGTCGGCCGAAAAATGCTTGCAGAGTTTGAAGAGGAATTAGCTAAGGAAAAGTTAAATTAAACTTTCTGGGTTAGTTACTTGCGTGATGTCTACTAATCGCTCAAAGTGATGGTCTCTAGTGATTAAAACTGCATGATTGTCTCTTGCTAAAACTGCATGAAGCGCATCTGAGAATGGGACATCATGCATTTGGCAGAGCTTTCTTGCTATTTTTCTTTGATTATACTTTACATCTACTTTGATCAGTCCTTGTTTCTCTTTTGCGATGCTGAAAATTTCAGTAATTTGTCTACTATCGTATTCTTTTTTTAATTCATCTTCTACAACTTTGGAATAAAGAATAAAATCATGGTTTCTCAATATTGCATAAATTGCTTGTAATGCAAATTCTCCAAGTGGCCTTATCCCATCATCTCGGTTTTCATAATAATCTCTCCAGATCGCGGTGTCGAAGTAATACCTTTTTTGCATTGATTTTTGGGTGGTTCAGGTGCTTAATATAACGCGAGGGTCATTTTTCGGATATTATCCGTCTTGAAACATGCTTTTTTCGGTTCGCAACCAATGCCTTTATATTCTGCTATATGCTGGATTGTTGTATGTCAATGGAACTTGCAGTCGAGGAAGCGAAGAAAGGCATGAAGAGAAACGAAGGCGGACCATTCGGCGCAGTCATCAAAAGGAACGGAAAAATCATCGCGATAGCGCATAATACTGTTCTCAAGGAAAAGGATCCGACATGCCATGCCGAGATAAACGCGATAAAGAAAGCTTGCAAAAGATTGAAACGCTTCGATCTTTCAGACTGCGAGATATATTCAACATGCGAACCCTGCCCCATGTGTCTTTCTGCGATATTGTGGGCGAGGATAAAAACACTACATTATTCTTCAACTAGAAAAGATGCAAAAGAAGCAGGCTTTGATGATTCTGAGTTTTATGATGTGTTTAGCGGGAAAAAGAAAAGTAAACTAAAAGTCATCAAACAAAAAACAAAGAACTCTTTATTTCATGAATGTATGGAAAAGGAAGACAAAGTGCTATACTGATTCTTTTTTTCACGCTTCCATCTTCGAGAACAGATAGCTTCCTAATGCCATGAACACGAATGAGAGTATCATGAGTACAGAAAGATCTAGTAGGATGCCAAAGTGCGATGTTCCGATGAGAAAGAACCTTAGCGCGTCGACGCCGTATGCTAACGGATTTAGCTTAGTTATAGTGATCACAGCAGACGGCAATCCTTCAAGCGGGAAAAGTGCGCCCGACATGAAGAAGATCGGCATGATAAGGAAATTGACGATAAGCTGGAATCCGTGCATGTCTTCCATGCGGGATGCCATGGCAGTCCCAAGAGCCGTGAATATTATCGCGACAAGACCCATGACAAGTATCGCAGGTAGCATCATAAGGATGCTCATCGGCCGGAATCCAAATATCATCGAGAGCAGGAGGATTATTCCGCCCTGCGCCATCGCTATGGTGGCGCCGCCAAGAGTGCGTCCAAACATGATGGCAAAACGCGACACTGGCGCGACAAGAGTCTCTTTGAGAAATCCGAACTGCTTGTCCCAGATGACCTCGATACCTGTGAATGTAGATGTGAAAAGTATTCCCATAGAGATAATGCCTGGCGTAAGGAACTGTAGATAGTCGCCGCCGCCAGCTTTCTGGAATATTGGTCCGAAACCAAAACCAAGAGCGAGCAGGAAAAGGAGCGGCTGGCCAAGAGAGCCGATCATGCGCGGCTTCGATCGGAAATATCTTTTCAATTGCCTAAGCCAAAGCACATAGACGACACGGATGAAGCTCATCTTCGCATCACCCGGCGTCTGAGTCTCATGTTCTGGATGAAACTCCCTTCTTCTTCCCGAATACCTTTTCCAGTGAGTGCGATGAACGCGCTTTCAAGATCTTTTTTCTTTGTGCGTTTCAGGAGCTCTTTTGTCGTGCCGATAGTGATAATCCTGCCGTGGTCTATCACTGCTACGCGATCTGCCACATGCTCTGCTTCTTCCATATAATGTGTTGTGAAGAATATCGTTATCCCTTCGCTTTTGTTGAGTTCAAGTATGTGGTTCCATATATGATGCCTTGTCTGAGGATCAAGGCCAATCGTCGGCTCGTCAAGGAAAAGTATCTTTGGATGATGCAGAAGTCCCCTTGCTATCTCAAGCCGTCGTTTCATCCCGCCTGAGAACTGTTTTACAAGATCGTTTTTTCTATCCCATAGTTCGACGACTTTCAATAGCTTTTCCATCCTTTCATTTAAGAGTCCTTTCTTTATATCATACAATGCCCCATGGAACAGAAGGTTCTCTTTTGCGGTCAATTCATCGTCGAGGCTTGGATCCTGGAACACTATCCCAAAATTGCTCCGTGCACCGTTGGGATCGATAGACGGATTATGGCCTGCGATTCTCAGCTCGCCAGCAGTTGCTTTTAGCATCGTCGTGAGCATCTTTATGGTCGTTGATTTTCCTGCGCCGTTAGGGCCAAGGAACGCGAAGACTTCGCCTTTTTTCACAGAGAATGATATACCATCGACAGCCTTTATGCTCCCAAAGTGTTTTTGGAGATTCTTTACTTCTATGATGGGGCCCATAGAACGTGTCAAGGGCTCATCCGGTTTAAATAACTTATGGAATAGATGTCTCAATCCAGCTTGGTCGTTATGATGGGTTTCTCTGCGACAATGATAGAGTGCTCTGCCTGTGAGACAAGACCCTTTGCTCTTTCGTTCAGTGGCGGATAGCATCTGATGATGTCTTCTCTGAGAAGCTGCATGAGTGCCATGCGGACAGCTAGCGGATTGAACTTCTTCACAAGCCATCTT
>PCVE01000105.1 GCA_002762705.1 Candidatus Woesearchaeota archaeon CG11_big_fil_rev_8_21_14_0_20_43_8
CAGGAGGGGGTGGTCATAAAGCGATCGGACAGACAAAAGAAATCGAACCAAAAGAGTTTCCTAAGAAGTTGAGATTCGTGCTTGATACATTGAATTCTATTACATCTGATTAGTCTCATCTTCATGCATAAGGTAATCGATCAACCCATAAGGGAGCACTGGTTTTCCATCTTCAATAAGATATCGATAAGGCAATATGTTAGAGAACCCATCATCAAGCTCAATCTCGATCTCATCTTTAAATTCCAATTTGTCAAAAGGTATCTTATCGACAAGTATCCTCTTTGCGACCAAGACAGCTGTGTCAGTGCTCATCTGCACATCGCCAAGATTCCTGATCTCGCAATCAGGCATCTGCGCAGAAAGCTCTTTCTCGGTCCTGCCGTCCATCGGATGGTTGCCAAGAACACCGCCGAAAAGAAATGAGTCGAATAAAGATGCATCATCAGGAGATAACGTCTTCTTCGCTTTTGGATCAAGTATACATATCTTCCCAAAATCAGGCTTCAGCTCCTTGACACTCTTCTCTTCAATCCTGCCGGAGAGCTTGTCAGCGCCAGATCTGACATTTGTGAAGACAACATTCTCTTCACTGACAACAAGCGAGATGTGCTTATATTCAAGCTCGCACCAGCGAAACACTTCAGGGTCCAGATGTTCGATTATGAATCTCATGAAACAGGGGTAAAAATTGATTGCATTTAAGTATTTCGCTGCCAAAAGGCTTAAAAACATCCAAAAAACACCAGCCGCGATGATATTATAATGACAGAGCATGACACATTCACAGGGAAACCAATGCATGAGATGACTGCTGAACAGCGACTTCTTGAATTAAGAGATGACAAGATAAAACTAAGGGGCTTAAAGGAGAGTTTCAGATCAAATTGCCAGATATTCGGGATAGGATACGCGCTTAAACAGGGCTTGGCAAAGCTAAGATTCAAGAAACGCGGAATGTTCGAAGTAAGGCTAAAAGATCTTGAGACGCAGATACAAGATGATCTGGAATCAATACGAAAAGATCCATCAGCACCGCGTGAAAATCCTTATCGTTCTATGAATATCGCGCATGTCGAAGATGTCCTCGACAGGCTTGAGAAGATAGAAGGTGAAAAATATCTATCAAAGCACAAATTGCGCCAATTAAGAAGAGACACTAGAAGATATCTAAAAGAGCACCAAGACATGCTCGCAGCAGAGATGCGAAAGCTGAAATTAGACGAAGAATGTCCAGAAGAGACGACAAATAAGAAAGCACGACGAACATGGAACTGGATTGTAGATAATAGAAGACTTCTTGTTCCTTTGGCTGCATTCACTGTCATCGGCGGTGGCGCAGGACTTGGATCACATATGTATATCCAACACAAGAACCGGAACAGAACAGTGGTCGAGATCCCAGCAGAAGTCATCCAGACAAATCATCCTGGTGTCGAGGCCGCACGAGACATAACAAATGCGATCAGCTGCTTTCCTGTATATGGGCATATTGTCCAATCTGTGTGCCAAAGCGCATTTGGCTTTGGCCATTCGTACTTCACGAATTTGATTTGAGATGGTCTTGATCGTTTGCTCATTTTAAGGGTATGTTTACGGTAAATTTTTTGAATCTGTCGTTCTGAAACTAAAAAACCTATGTCTTTGAGGTTTAGCCAGATCTTATGAGAACTCCTTTGACGCTGATGCCAGAGCGCTAGAATCAGACGCTCAAAAGTGGTATTAATCTGTATTTCCTTTGCACCTGGCCTTAGGTTCTCAAGGCCAGCTTCATCATGATGTTTTCTTCGCTCTAACCACCTATAGATGATCTTCTTTGGTATTTTGCGTATCTTGGCTATTGATTCGATGGGTGTAATGCCCAAATCAACGTGTTTCAAGATTTTCATCTTGATCTTTTTGCTGTATCCCATTGTATCCTCCAATGGATACAAGGAGACACACTTCCTAAAGATTTGTCACCGTGGCATTATTACGGTTAAGAACAGATTAATATATTGATGATAAGATTAATAAAGCATTGTCGTTATTAATCAAATCATGAAAAAGACACATATCACGGTCATCATCCTCATTATATTGTCATTCCTGTTCGCAGCCTTCATCTATCCGCAGATGCCAGACCAGATGGCATCTCACTGGAACACGAAAGGTGAAGTAAATGGATATATGGGAAAGTTCTTTGGAGTGTTTCTCATGCCGATCATCGCGGTTGGGATATATCTTCTGATGCTTGTGATCCCGAAGATAGATCCATTGAAAAAAAACATCAAGAGATTCGAAGGGCACTTTGATACATTCATACTTATACTCGAGATCTACCTGATATACATTTATGCACTGACTCTTTTATGGAATCTGGGATACAGCATCAATATCGGGCAGTTCATGGCGCCGGCGTTAGGGATATTGTTCTATTTCGCTGGAGTCATGATGCAGAACTCAAAGCAAAATTATTTCATAGGCATCAGAACCCCATGGACACTGTCAAGCAAAGTCGTCTGGGACAAGACACATAAGATCGGAGCCAAGCTGTTCAAGATATCAGGCGCTCTCGCATGCTTTGGGATACTCTTCCCAGATTATGCCGTGCTTCTTGTGCTCGTGCCTGTGATCGGGTCTACACTTTACACACTTGTTTATTCTTATGTAGAATTTAAGAGAACTCATGAATGATTCGTACCCTTACAAAACATCAAAGAATCACAGATCTGAACAGGATGTAAGGGAATCATTTCCGTTCCATAAAACATTCATATCCTTTCTTCAGGCTCGAGACATTGTGTATCAATTTGGTCTCGCGGATATAGATCATCTTGAAGTCTTTTGAGAACACATTTTCTATCTCGTCTCTTGAGACAGTGTTCTGCGCCTTAGAATCGACTATCGCCTTGTTGCATAGAGTCAGCATAAAATATTTCGCGCCTGGCTTCATCACGCGGGCAAGCTCCCTTACGAAGCGTTCCCTATCATTGACATCGATATTGTGGAAACATCCCCTGTCATTGACAAATTCAAAATTCTCTTTTGGAAGTTTCATCTTCAGGACATCTCCTTCGACAAAAGTGCACTTGGTATCCTTGGCTCTCTCGCGCGCATATTCGATCGCTGTCTTCGACACATCTATCCCTGTGACTTCAAAACCCATCGTGGCCAAGAATAAAGTGTCGTTGCCAAGACCACATCCCAGGTCAAGGGCGATGCATGGATCGACTTTCCCTTTATCGATGAGCTGCACAATCTGTTCAGACGCCTTTCCTATGTTCCATGGGAGCTTCTCGACAGGTATACTCGCATATCTTTCTTCCCAACTCTTCTCAAGATTCTCTTTCTTTGTCTCAAGGAGGAAAATCTTCTTTAAGTGCTTCTGGTTCCAGAGTATAAGTTTCTTGACCCGATCCACCTGATTGAAGAATGGATCCTGCTTCTGCTCAAAATAATGCGCGGCAAGTATAGAGAGTGCGAAAAGTGCTATAGCGACACCAAAGACGCTGAAAAACACAGTGAATATCTTCGCAATCGGTGTTGTCGGCACGAACTCACCATATCCGACTGTGGTCAGCGTGACACCTGTGAAATAAAAAGAATCCACATACGTCCAGCCTTCAAGCTGGTGGTACGCGACTGTACCGAACGCAAGCATCAGTGTGAGACTGAAGATCGCAAAATAAAGCTTTTTCATATAATATAACAGCACTTAAAGAATATAAATATGTTATGGATTAAAGATCATCCACAGATGGCAGGCCCTTGTTCATCTCTCTTGCTATGAAATCACGGGCAGCCTTGTTGTCTTCATCTTTCTTATCTTTTTTTTGCGTCTGGACTTTGTATCCGTTTCCGCCTGAGTTCATCTCCAGGGCTTTCTTCATGCTTATCGGACCGCAATTGAAACATAGAAAGAACGCGCCGTACTTGCCTTCTTTTGGCTGTAGCACACTTCCACACGAACACACCATGCCATCCATAGACTTGCTTTTATGATCGATGCATGTCTCGATGCCCTGACTGTTCTTAGTCGTGGCAAGCTTCCCGCAGAAAGGACAGGCTTTTGTCTGTGACTGCCCATATACTTTCTTTCTCATGGAAAAAGACGATAAAAGAAATAATATAAAAAAGTGACGGTTCAATCTCGATCATAAAGCACTATCTCATTATCTTTTTTTGGTGCTTTCGCCATGAAATGGAGTGAATGTCGCTTCAAGGTGTATAATGGATCACGCCCTGGAGGTTTCAGAAATTCATGCTGCTCTTCTGCGTTTGAGAATTCGATATATTCTTTTGTTATATCTCTACCAAGGTGATGTTTAAGTATGACATCTCCATATAATTTTGCCAGGCGGATGATAGTAGACACACGCTTGAACCTAAAATCCTGGGAATCGCTGATATATGGCCTTGTGTTTGTCGTGACCATCTCTCTTATATGCGGGAAATTCTTCATGAATTTGTATTGCACATCTCTATGGCTATTTCCTGCAAGAACCGCATGGGTGAAGTAAAGCATTGATTCATCTGGTTTTCCTAATCCATGATCCGCGCCTGCATAGTTCAAAAAGATATAGTTCAATGTCTTTATCATTGTCCCGCCAGTATCCATTATATCATCCGCGAACAAGACAATCTTCCCTTCAAATCCGTTGAAATTATTTGAATGATCTAGCAATCTACAGGTTATCAGATTAGGATCATTCGCGTCTTCACGTATCTTGTCGAAATTCACTTTGCTCACATTAGGCAAGTATAACGCTGAAAGCAGGTCATCTGTGAACTTCCTGTTTCCCGCATCGACACCGACGATCACAATCCCTTCGCCGCCCTTGTCAAGAAACTTCCCCAATGATGAGCCATAAAGGATATAATCAGCAAGGATGCATTCGAGTGAAACATTTTTCAATATCTGTCGTCCATCTTCGACATCATACGCTTCAGCAAAGTATGGATATATCTTATCTGAATGGAGATGAGTCGTGATTATGCTATCTATCCCGCTCACATAGGCCTGTTTTGCCCAATGTCGTATTGTATTAGGCTTGCCGCGGACCTTTTTTGTCTGCTCTTCAAGATGACCCCTATCCTGTCTTGCGTGCGGCATATCTGTCAATAGAAGATGGAAAGCATCTGCTCCGCACTCCTTTGCTGCAGTGGCCCATAATGTAGTCCTATACATAAGATCCTGATCGTTTGTGAAAGGTCCTGGCGAACCGATACCATATATTGTCTTGCCTTTCAGATCCTCATCCTTATCCAGATGGAACTGCGGACAGAACTCTCCACCAGAGAACTTGCGTGGCTCAGCCCTTGCCTTTAGGTCTATATTAGATTTCAATGAACATGTCTGCGCGATCTTTGTATAAAATTCCAGATGTGTCTCAGTCAATGGGACGATGAGTATCTGTTCTGCTGCATCTGCGACTTCTGCGCGTGGAATAACTTTCATCAGTTCACCTCATTTTTAGATCAACCAGGCGTAATACCATCGCTTGGCAAATCGGGATAACCCTTTTATTTCAGGAATCAATCCTGAATCAATTGGAAGAGAATTTTTCAGACCATTCCATTGTGAATTCACTTTTCTGTACAGAAGGCCAAGCTCATCTTTGTTCTTCTCTTTGTCTTTTAGCATCTCATCAACCATACTGATGTCCGTGCCTGCTGCTTCCTGCAACAGATAGCGTTGCACATCCCTTACACCGCAGACCACATCAAATCCAGACACATTTTCATCATCGAAACGACGATTCTGATCATTTTGGATCTGCATCGGTCGCTTATATTGCTGTTCAAGGATCTTACCGGGAATATTATATTTATATGTTGGCAACGTGCTTCTGCTCCATCTCTTGCTGTATCTCTCCTTTCTCAAAGACATGTCAGTTATGCTTATCTCAAGGCAATCGATATCTTTTGGCAGAGCCGCATCCAGTATCAAAGCGGCCATCACAGTCTCTTCAAGCACATAATCATCAGTACCTGGATTGATCACATAACTTGATTCTATCCTATTGATTATGAAAAGAGGCTCTTCTGTATGTCCAGACAATTCATCGATCAGCCCAATGAGCGACTTATGAAATCCGCGATCAATGCTGCGACGATTAGATATCATCCAATCAAGAACTGAATCACCAGTGCTCTCTCCATATACGACAGATGCACGGATCTCATCAAGAAAAAAGCCATACTTCCTCTGGTCAGATGGAATCATGCTCTCTTTTAGATCTCTCGCCGCCTCTACCTTTCTGAGCAGGTGATTCATATCAGACATGACACATGTGAATAATATAAATGTTATCTCTTGGTTTGAAACATGTATAGTCCCGAAACTGGGTAACATCGACCAATATTCTGAAGAATAGAAATTTTCTCTCTGTTTTTATAAAGA
>PCVE01000100.1 GCA_002762705.1 Candidatus Woesearchaeota archaeon CG11_big_fil_rev_8_21_14_0_20_43_8
CAAAAGTGACAAAGAAAGATCTGCACCTGATGTCTGAGAAGAAGATAAAAGAGATCAATACTTTTCTGATACCAGCAGTCAAAGTCATATGTGAATGGAGAGGGAAGGATTTCGGAATATTGGTAGAGCTCAAAAAGGGAAGCATCGTCAGAAACCTAGAAGAGAAAGAGACACTGATTGTACCGAACCTGAATGGTCTCAACAAAGACGAACTGATCGTCCTTGAAGCGGCTCTTCGGATGGAGACATTCGATATGGACACACTAAAGAAGGTGTGCTCTTCTGTGTCGACTTTCAAGACATCTGTCGGAGCGCTCAAGAGAAAAAAATTCTTCAAGAAGGATGGAGAGAATATGGTCTTAAATGAGAATCTTGACCTTGTGAAGAAACCAGACAAATTCGCATCATTCTCGAAGATAAACTATACATCTATCTCTTATGACAAAAAATTAGAACCGACATTGCTGATCGAAGAAGTCAAGAACAGGCTGAATCGATTTGTCAATGTGAAAGATCATAAAGAATGCTTCATCGTCTATTATGATGTCAAGCATGAAAATTGATTCAATGATTCTTCATGAAATCTTCGAACAATCTTATGGCGCCGTCTTCTGTGTCTTTTGGCGTCATCGGTGAAGATGTGTCGAAATAATGCACGATAGATCCGTTCTTCTCAAAGAGCTCACGTAGCCAGTCGCTTGTATAACGGTCCTTGACTTTCTTCTGGAACTCGAGTCTCTCGAATATGTGATCATCCTGCTTGCTGTTCCTATGCGCAAGGCGATGGATCGCTTCTTCTGGCTCAAGCATGGTGACGACTAATAGATCCGGCGCGTTCTCCATTGCGAACTTGTTGCCTGGCATACCAAGTATCTGGCCGACAAGCATCTCTTCCATCTGCATGGGCTGATAGACAAGTGAAGTGATCACTCCTCTTTCCTGGAACACATGGATTCCGCGTTCAAGCGCGGGAAGAATGACTTTCTTGTAGAGGACCTTACGATCAAGTGAAAATGCATGTGCGGTGATATGGCCAGAATATTTCCGAGTATCTGAATTTTTTATCAATTCTTCTCTTATGACTCGCCCGACATGAGAATATGTGGGTTCTGCTGACAGAATGACATCGCAGTCCAGATCATCAACTTCTGGCAGGTCAAGATGCTTTTTGCAGTGTTCTCTTAGATCAAATACCTTCAGATTGTTCTTTGCGGCCCACTTCTGCAGTCCTGTGACTATGACTCCTTTGCCGCTTCCATCAAGCCCATCTACCATGACGAACTTGCCCTTGCCCTCTTTTTTAGACATAGATACTTACACCCCTTTCTAGAAAAAGTGAACGCACATATGAAATATAAAGTTTCTGATTCAGATAATAGATACCAGAAAAAAATATAAGAGCGAGGCGATTCAGAGTCTATAACAAAGGGGTGGATTAATTTGAAAGCATATCTTGATATCGTAAAAGACATTCTAGACAACGGCATAGTAAAAGACAACAGGACAGGAGTCGGTACTCTTGCTATCGCCGGCGCCATGTACCAACATGATATGTCAGAGGGATTCCCATTGCTGACGACAAAGAAGGTGCCGTTCCGGCTGGTCGCATCAGAACTTGAATTCTTTCTAAAGGGCATCACAGACAAACAATGGTTGAAAGACAGGAAGAATTTCATCTGGAATGGATGGTGCACACCAAAGAAAGTACCTTACGGGCATGATGAAGAGACAAAGCAGAAGATGGCAGAAGAACGGGATCTTGGCCCGATCTATGGCTGGCAGTGGCGCAATTTCGGCGCCGGGTATGATGCATATGACAAAGCACCGATCGGCAAAGGTGTGGATCAGATAAAAGGGCTTGTGGATATGCTCAAGAAGAACCCGATGGACAGGCGGATGATAGTCAGCGCATGGAATCCCGTCGATCTACCCCATATGGCGCTTCCCGCATGCCATTATGGCTTCCAGGTCACTGTGATCGGCGACAAGCTGAATCTGCTGTGGAACCAGCGATCTGTCGATGTTGCGCTTGGCCTGCCGTTCAACATAGCAAGCTATGCATTGCTACTGCACCTGCTTGCAAAAGAATCCGATTTCAAAGAAGGCAAGCTTGTCGGCTTCCTCGCTGATACACATATATATGAGAATCACATAGATGGACTTAAGGAACAGCTCTCAAGAGAACCGAGGAGACTCCCAAGATTGAAGACAGAGAAGTTCACTTCGATATTCGACTGGAAGCATGAGGATTCCAAAGTCGAGGATTATGATCCGCATGACAGGATCAAGTTCGATGTCGCTGTGTGAAAAATAACAAGATCCTGAGCGCGCCAAACGCCGCAGCAAGATGGATTCGAGCCTCAAAGAAGACCATAGGTAAAAACAAAATGAAAGAGCTCGTTATAATCGTCGCCGCAGCAGAGAATGGTGTGATTGGACAAGGTGGGAAGATCCCATGGCATTTCAAAGAAGATTTCCAGAGATTCAAGCAGATGACTCTTGGCTATCCATGCATCATGGGCAGAAAGACCTATGAATCTCTGCCATCAAGCAGCAGGCCGTTGCCGGGAAGAGAGAATATCGTCCTGACACGAAGTCCGGATTTCAATGAAGCAGGCGTGGTTATAAAAAGTTCTTTAGAAGATGCGATCAGATATTGCAAGGGTCTTGCTTTCATCATCGGCGGTCAGCGCGTATATGAAGAAGGGATGAAGTTCGCTGACAGAATCGAGCTGACTCGTGTGAAAGGCGAATATGAAGGAGACACATTCTTTCCTAAGATCGATGAATCTGTCTGGGAACTAGTCAGCACTGATGACAGGGAAAAGTTCTCTTTCATGACATATGTCAGACGAAAACATGATGCGCCATAGTCTATTCTGTGCAATGGACTTTTGGACAATGAATTCTTGATTTTATTTGCAGAGCACACTGCTGGATGCAGCGTGCACTGATTGAATACAAAGCTGCCCTTTGATATCGATCCAGGTTGGGGCTGAAAAATAAGGGACATAGTGCTCATCACAGACCACTGCATCAACTCCAAAAACTTTATATCTTTCTCATCCCCATTTCCATACATGACAGATACACCAGATAATTTTGGTGGGCTTATGCCCGAATTTTCAAGCTATGACAAAGCAGCGGTCGTGGTACTTCCGGTCCCATATGAAGGGACTGTGAGCTATGGCAAAGGCACTGCGAAAGGTCCAGGGAATATGATCAAAGCTTCGCAGAACATGGAACTCTATGACGAAGAGCTTGACTGCGTGCCATGCGAGATCGGGATCCACACATTAAAGGAGTTCACGGGCAAGAATGATCCTGAAGCGACTGTCAAAGGACTTAGAGAGCATGTGAAGAAATTTGTCGATGACGACAAGTTCCTCTGCGTGCTTGGTGGAGAACATTCTATCAGTTCTGGATATGCGGCTGCGCTCAAAGAACGATATCCCGATCTTTCTGTGCTTCAATTCGATGCGCATTCTGATCTTAGAGACGAATTTGACGGATCGCAGTATTCACATGCATGTGTAATGCGACGTATTGTCGAGATGGGCTGCAAGACCGCGCAGGTCGGCATAAGAAGCCAGGACTCTGAAGAGATGGATTTTATCAAAGAGAATAGCATGGAACATTCGATTTTCAATGTCTGGCGGATGCGAAATGATCCTAACTGGATGAAGAAGATGCTCGACTGCCTATCAGACCATGTGTTCATCACATTCGATATAGATGGACTTGATCCATCTATAATGCCATCGACTGGGACTCCGGAACCTGGAGGCCTTACATGGTTTGAGGCGCTTGATATTTTGAAACTCGTGTTTAGGCATAAACATGTCGTTGGGTTCGATGTCGTCGAGCTCGCTCCGATAGATGGTCTTCATGCGCCGGATTTCACTGCGGCGAAGCTCGCCTACAAGATGATCGGATATAATTTCTTCAAGGATCGGTTGTGAGTGATTAGGCTTTCCAGAATCATAGCAGTTATGCGAAACATTTATATATTTGTTAGTGTATACTTAACACCAACAAGGTGATTATCATGCGAACGACATTTTTTGACGTGGACACTCAATATGACTTTATGCGAAGCGATGGTGCGTTATATGTACCAAAGGCAGAAAGCATCATTCCGAATCTGACATTATTGACTCAATATGCAATTAACAATAAAATACAAATAATGGGTTCTGTCGACAGGCATTTTGATTCAGATGCAGAACTTGCCAAAAACGGCGGGCCATTCCCAGATCATTGTATGGATGGAACAATCGGTCAAAAAAAGATCTTTGAGACAGGTGTCAAAGCCGAGTTCTTGACAAATTCATTTGACTATTCACTTGAATTCCTGCGCAAGCTCGGAATCAGTGATCAGAATATCTTCTTTGAGAAGCAAGGCTATGATGTATTTGATAATATAAACTCAACCGAGATTCTTCTTGGTTCTGTACCACGGCAGGCAGTAGTATATGGTGTCGCGACAGATTATTGCGTGAAAGCGGCAGTGATCGGCATGATACATAGAAACATCGAGACTTATGTTATCACAGATGCGATCAAAGGGATCACACCAGAGGGCGAGAAAACAGCGC
The DNA here is from genome assembly GCA_002762705.1 of Candidatus Woesearchaeota archaeon CG11_big_fil_rev_8_21_14_0_20_43_8. Taxonomy (GTDB): domain Archaea; phylum Nanobdellota; class Nanobdellia; order Woesearchaeales; family CG08-08-20-14; genus CG08-08-20-14. Next base: position 4,599 of record PCVE01000100.1, read on the forward strand.
TCGATGAGATGGTGAGACAAGGCGCGAAACTTATCACAACAGAAGAAGTGCTGAAGAAGGATTGGCAATAATCACTTCTCAGAGAACTGCTTCTTTATCTTTTTCTTCCATTTAGAATAATGATATAAGCCATATCCATAGCAGCCAGCGCCAACAAGAGCGGTGGCGATCAATGAAGCTCCTCCTGTGGCTGGCGCAAGAGCGAGCGAACCGAATGCAATCCCATTCCCTAGCGCTGCGCCGATCTGCATCCGCCTTGAATTTATAGAAGTATATTCTGTTATCGCGCTGTTCGCGTCGGCATATGCATCTTTTTCTAAGCTACGACGATATACTTCAAGACTGACTAATTGCCTTATCCTGTTCCCACCAGCCATGGCGAATCCGCTAAGCAGACCGCGGCCAAGGAAGAACGCAAGATAGACACTTGCTACAGCAGGATTGGTCCCAAAGAATCCAAGATATTGTCCAAGCCATGCAGCGCCGCCGAAGCCGATATTCAGACCGGATATCGCGACATTTGTATCGACCGCTATATCGATATAACGCACACCATTGTTGATTATCTTCTCCATCTCACCATGTGATGGGTCCCTGAGCGCTGAAGAGATCCGTCTTTCAAGAAGCTTCCGTGTCCCCCAAAGATCATAATGACCATCGATGCCATCTGCTGTCCCATCGACTACAAGATCAGGATATTGCTGGCAGAGAAAAATTTCAAGCCCTACCCTCTTTCTGGGATCAAGAAGATCATATCTTCCATAAGAATCAAACCACATCTTCGCATTGTCTGCGATGACCCGTCTGTCGATCGTCGTGACTTTTTTTAGCAGGCTTTCTAGATTGTCGTCAAGAAATCCTGCCATCTTCGTCCGGTCATCAAGCAGCTCTTTCTTCCTACTGACATAATTCATCTGGTATGTGGCCTTATGATCGCCGCCGGACCTTTTCATCGTGTTGTAGAGCTCTTCTTCGAAACGCGACAATGCGACTACTGAATGAAGCGTAGTCAGAGGATCTGAATATTCAAGGTGCTTGCTGAGCTTTGATGACTGCGATGCCGGAGAATGGCTAGAGATCATCTTCTTCCCAACTTTTGTAAAGAAGGATTCGCCAAACCAGATCGCGAAGTTTGTTGTCATCATGGCTCCGATCATATACCATGATTTCTGACCAAGAAAACTGAGTATGGTGCCCCCAAGGGACCCGTTCAATAGGCCGCCGCCGAACGAACGCATGAAATTGAATGAGACATTATGCTTGAGAGCCGGGATGCGCGAATACAATTTTTTCAGTTCCGGTGAGTTCCCATAGAATGAATCAAGATTTGTTTTCTTGCCTGTATTGCCTGCGCACTCCAAAAGTCCAGGGACCTCGATAAGCTTTTCATCCCTAAATTCATATTTCACTTGAGATGAGAATCCATATGATTGTTCTATATCGCCATCTTTGATGACCAACTGCCATTTTCCAGTGATGCGATTCTTTGAAATGGTCTGTACTATGCTTGCATCGTCTTTACTCCACTTTTTCACAAGCATCCCGCCGGATCTTGAGAAAGAAGACTCAATCAACGGATAATCCCTTCTTGATGCGATCCTGTCTGCTTCCATGACCATATCATCGATTGTCCTTTTTCTTGTAAGAATCAATGAATCTTCTTCTTTCTGAACTTTGTACTTTGTCGAATCCTCTGTGATAAGACCTTTTCCTCTCTTGTACTTCACAGTGATATCGTCTGCTTTCAGGATATATTCCCCTTTTGTGTCTGCTATCACTGCAAGAATCTTCTCG
>PCVE01000060.1 GCA_002762705.1 Candidatus Woesearchaeota archaeon CG11_big_fil_rev_8_21_14_0_20_43_8
CAGAAAGCGGCAGACGAGATATCATCACCGACAAATCTCCCTTCGCCATGCGCGACAGGGATAGGTATCACGTCACCAATAGAGAACGCGTGCGTGAACGCAGTCTTCGCCATGCATCTCACATACACCCAATCATTATAGAAACCAGTGCCGACCACAGCCCCATCACGCATCCTCTTGTTACGCGCAAGACCGAACCCAACATCTCCAGAACCACCAGGGACAAGACCGCTCTCGACAAGAATCTGGGCGCCATTGCATATACCGAGCACGGGTTTTCCCTTCTCTGCCTCTTTGGTTATCACTTTCATAACAGGATCATTGGCGGCGATGACACCAGACCTGCCACGGTCTTCGTATGAGAAACCACCAGCGATTATGAACGCATCGTATGAAGCCAATCTATCTGTCTCGTTCCACCTGACGATATCAGCGCCCATCTCAGGGAGGAAATGATCGACAGCGCGTTTTGTCTCATGCTCGCAGTTCGTGCCAGGGAACTGTATGACAGCTACTTTCTTCATCTGAGCACCTCTTTAAGAGACCCATGCCACCTGCTGTTTAGCTCAGACACAGACACATCGACATGTTTCTCATTCCCATGCATGACTGTGATGCTCTGCTTCTTTGTCGTCGTCCCGATCTCAAAGAGCGGCACGCCATATTTCTTGAACAAGAAACGTACATAGCCCTGCTTCTCAGGAGCGACCTCAAGCACGAAACCGCCGGTCTGGCTGAAAAGCCACGCGTCTTCCCGGATACAGGAAGGATTATTCTTCTCATCGATCCTTATATGCGCGCCGAACTTTGGCAGATGCATAGAAACCATCTCGCCGACACAGCAGAGAAGTCCACCTTCAGAGATGTCATGGCATGATTCGACCGATCCGATCTCGATGCAATCTATGAGCGCGTCGATCTCTCTTCGCAGCAATTCAAGATCCACTGTCGGTACGTTCTTCCCAAGGTAACCAAGTGAAGAATAATATTCAGATGCGCCAAGCTCATCTTTCCTAGCGCCGACAAGGAACAGCACATTGCCGCTTCCCTTGAACCATGGAGTCACAACATCAGCGCAATCTCTCACCTTACCGATAGCTGATATCACCATCGTCGGATCTATCGCCTTCCTTCCGTCGGCAGAATCAGAGAAATTATAAAACGACACATTTCCTGCGACAGGCACGATAGGTTCCCCACCCTTCAACCCGATGAGACGACATGCGTCATCAAGACCGCGTATGCCTTCACAATATTCCCAGTATTCAGAAGGATCCTCTGGATTTCCGTAATTGCAGCAGTCGGTGATGGCCATCGGCTCTGCTCCGACACATGCGATGTTACGGAGCGATTCAGCGACAGCGTTCGCCGCCTGCCAATAGGGGGATATGCGACCATAAAACGGATTCCCATCGACAGAGAACGCGCATCCGATCTGCTTGTATTGATTCGGGAGAGATCCACAAGCGAGCGGAGCGATCACTGACGCGTCAGCAAGACCTGCTTCGAGGACCACGTTCCCCTGCACTTGCTTGTCATACTGCTCGAACACATGTTTCCTTGAACAGATGTTCTTCGATCCCATGAGCGAGAGGAAACTCGTAGAGAGGTTTGGCATGTCGAACACTGGCTCATCAAACGCCTTGAGTGGATCACATGCCACACGATGGTATCTAAGACCTTCGGTCACATCCTTTGTCCTTGCATCGCAGATCACTTTTCCACCATACTTGAGCACATAGCGGTCATGCGCCTTCACTTCACCGACGACGCTCGCCATCGCACCTTCGCTCACTGATGGAAGCGCATAATCCTCATTATATATCTTAAGAAGTTCAGACGTGAAACTTTTTGGGACGACCCAGGCGAAACGTTCCTGCGTCTCTGAGCACGCGATCACAGACGGATGAAGACCAGGTAACGCGACATGTATCTTCGACACATCGATCTCTGCCCCAAGCCCTGCGCTGTCGACAAGCTCGACAGTCGCGCACATTATCCCGCCTGCGCCCATGTCCTTGAATCCCACATTGTCAGTCAGCCCAAGCTCTCTCACACGTGAGAAAACAGCATGCGTAGATTCAAAAAGATGTCTTTTGAGGAAGGGATTTGGTTCCTGCACTGCGCCCTTGTTTGATTCCTTGTCGCAATCATCAAGCACTGCCGACGCGAACGATGCACCACCCATGCCGCTGTTGTCTGTAGGTTTTCCGACAACGATTATATCATGGCCTTCAACTCCGGCCGATGCTGGCGCGAAACTATGTATGATCTCTTTCTCTTTGACAAGACCAAGACTGATGACATTCACAAGACAATTAGAATCATTTGACCCATTGAAATATATGTCGCCTCCGATATTTGGAACACCTATCGCGTTGCTATAACCTGCGATACCAGACACAACACCTTCAGATACTATCTTTGTCGTGTTCGCGGCCCTGCCAGCTGGATCGCCAAAACGCAATGCATCCGCATTTCCAATGACTTTCGCACCCATGCAGAGCACGTCTCTCACATTCCCACCGATGCCAGTCGCTGCACCTTCATATGGCACGATCTGCGAAGGATGGTTATGAGATTCATGTGAGATGACGATGCAATATCTTTCGCCCCTGATATCTGCGAACCCGACAATCCCTGCATCTTCTTTCTGGCTGAGAATCACATTGCTTGCTGACTTAGGCAACTTCTTAAGCTCCTTCCAGCTGCTGCGATATGAAGAATGCTCGCTTCCTTGGATGCCCCAGATCACACATTCGGTGAGAGTCGGATCCCTGCAAAGCATCGAACTTATCTTCCTGACCTCTGCCACAGTGAGGCCGATCTTATTTTTTTTTAGAAAATCATCGACTTCAGAGTCGGTCATCTTAGATATATCAATCTGTTCTGATAATCTATTTCCTGCCATAGTAGACCAGCTCATCACCAAGATATGATGCTATGACGATCTTTGCACCCGTTGTCACTTTCCCTGCGACTTTCGCAGTCACGCCGTTCTTCTGTGCGATCGCTATCACTTCATCTGGTTCGGGCGTGATGACCATCATCCCGTTCCCCATGTTCCAAGTGGAGTATGCTTCCTTAAGTTCGACAGGTCCAATCTTCACAAGCTCACGCATCGCCATGCACGGAAAGAAAGGCGAATCTATCTTCGCGCCAAATCCCCCTTTGTAGATCAGCCTGCCAAGATTTCCGGCTATCCCTCCGCCAGTTATGTGCGCGACACCATGCAACCTCACAACTGGTCGTTTCCCATACGCACCATGCATCGCGAGCACAGATTTTGTATATATCTGCGATGGGACGAGCAATGCAGCACCCCATGAAGAATCATGAAAATCAGTCTTATGATACTCATCGCCATATCTCTCCTCAAGTATCTTCCTTGCAAGAGACAGGCCGTTTGACCTGAAGCCTTTCTCTTTGAACGCGACTATGAAATCACCATCAGATATCTTGTCACCAGTTATCAGCTTTCCGCGCTCGACGACACCAGTCACTTCAGCGTTCCATGTATAAGGCGAATCACCATAGCCTGATATCGACCTGCCAAGTTCAGCAGTCTCGCCGCCCACCATCGCTATCCCTGCCTCTTTGCACGCGTCGATTATCCCGCGCGCAAGCTGTCTCACAACATCGATATTAAGTCGCTGCGCGTCAAGACTGTTGACTGCCGCGATCGGTTCTGCACCGATACACACAGCATCATCGCATACCATGGCAAGGAGATCGAACGCGAGAGTGTCGTGCTTGCCCATCCTATGCGCGATCTCAGCTTTTGTCCCACAACCATCTGAATTCTTCACAAGATAGCTATCTTTCATATCATCGATATACAATGGTCCGCTAAAACCACCTTCGCTCTTCAAAGGCACGCCGATCTTTCCTTCGCGATTCGCAAAAGTCTGAAGACTGGCATTATAGAACAATGCAGAACACGCGTCACCAAGCTCTATATCGACACCAGATTCCTTGTAAGTCTTGCTCTTAGCTGGCAAGGCCACAGTTCCTCCTCCCTATAGCGCTCATGATTATTATTCTGTGGGAACTGATATATATAATTTACTTAGGACATTCTATTTAACAGGATAATCATTTAGCTTTAGAAGCAGTCACATTGCCATCTATCTTCTGCGTATGCTTGCATTTAGGATAACCTGAGCAACCAAGGAACTTCCCATATATGCTCTCACGAAGGACAAGGTTCTTGCCGCACTTAGGACATTTTATCTCGATCTTTCCGCTTTTGAGATCATCGATCTCTTTTTGGGCTTTCTTGTCTTCGAGCCGCTTTGTCGGACAATCCGGATTCAGACAAATCTGCTGAGGTCTCTTTCCGCGAAGACTCTGTATCAAAGGATAGCCACATTCCTTGCATTCTTTATGCAATGGTTTTAGCATGCCTGTCTGCGGGATAGGGAAAAGTGTCTGACATTCAGGCGACCTGTTGCAGACGATATATCGTTTTTTGTTCTTCTTTGAGAATATGATGCGCAATTCACCCTCTTTGCATTTCGGACATTTTCCGACAGTGTTCTCAAACTGCTTTGTGTCTCTATATGCTTCGATAAGTGCCTTTCCGACCTCGACTTCATGCTCCTTGAACTCCATGAGAACATCATATAACACAGTCCGTGCCTGCTCAAGGATATCCTCTGGCTCTTCAGTGCCTTCACGTATCTTGACCATGTGCTCTTCGAACCCACGGGTAAGCTGCTCATCAAGTATCCTTGGTGAATATTTCTCAAGGGTCTGGACAGTCCTTATGCCAAGCTCTGTCGCCTGGATGGATTTCTCTAAGATATAATCCCTGTCATATAATGATTCTAATATCGCGGCTCTTGTCGCTTTTGTTCCAAGATTCCTCTTCTCGAGCTCTTTGATTATGGACGCAGGAGTGTATCGTTTCGGCGGCTGGGTCTCTTTATCGTTCTGTGTAATCTCTTTGACAGCCACATCTTCATCCCTCTTGACGATAGGAAGCTCATCCTCTTTTGAGCCGACATATTTTCCATAGAACTCATGCCAGTTCTTCTCAAGAGTCGTCGTACCTTTCGATATGAATATCTCTCCAGCGACATCGATCTTTATCTGCATGGTCTCACGCAAAGCCGCTTCTGAGAACACTGACATGAAACGTCTGACGATGAGATCATACAGTTTCTGCTCACGAGGATTCGATATCTTCACGATATGTCCTGTCGGATATATTGCCGGATGCGCCGGATCGACTTTCTTTCCTTCGGTCGGCACAAGCTTGTCCTTTGAGAGGAGCTTCTCGCAAAGAGGTTTATATTCAGCTATCTTCATCAATGCTTTTAATATAGTCTCATACCCGATCTCGACAGGAAGTTTCTGTGACGATGTTCGCGGGTAACTGATGACTCCTTCGATATATAGATTCTGGGCAATCGCAAGCGTATCCTTTGGAGCTATGCCAAAGCACCTGTAGCTCTCTGTCTGAAGCGTGGTAAGATCAAATGGCACTGGCGGATTCTGCCGAAACTGTGTGGTCGAGACATCTTCGACGACAGCAGGCTTGTCCTTAGTGTTCTTCATTACCTTGTCTGCTTCTGCTTTCTCCCAGAATTTATCTTTCTCATGGATGGCGTTCAATGTCCCTCCGGACACATCGCCTATAAGTATGACTTCCCAGAATGGAGTTGATACGAACGCCTGGATCTCTTTTTCCCGATCCACGATTATCTTGAGAGCCGGCCCCTGCACCCTACCTGAACTTAGGACCTTGAACTGGCCTGCGCGTTTTATAGATGTGGTAAGCGCTCTTGATAGATTTATACCATAATACCAATCAAGCTTATGCCTTGTCTCTCCTGCCTTTGCCTGGCCCCAGTCTATATGCGCCTGCGCGTTCTCGAATGCTTTCATGAGATCTGGTTTTGTGAGAGTCGAAAATTTCATACGCTTGCCATCAGGCTGTTTGCAGGCGAATCTCAGCACATTAAGGCCTATAAGCTCACCTTCTACATCATAATCTGTCGCGATAGTGAAGGAATCAGCGCCTTTTGCGAGCTTTTTTAGGACTGTGAGATATTTCTTTGAGAACGCAGATGCCTTTGATACTTCAGATGTAGGCCGCCATTCGACATCGAAGCTTGGATAGTTCCAGCTTTTCTGGTCTTTTTGCATCAGGCTATATAGATGACCTACAGCACATCCGACGACCAGGTCTCTATTGCCTCTTGTGACAAGATAATGAGGTACGCCGCCTTCACTCTTCTTTATAGGCTTGCCATCAGCAAGAGCGATGGCTATCTTCTCTGCCGCCTTTGGCTTCTCGCAGATTATCAATTCATATGCCATATGAATGTGTTAGTTCCGCTATCATTTAAAAACTTAACGGCCTATCGCAACCTTTTTATATCAAAATCGTTGAATAATATGAATGACAGTGACAAAAAAAAAGAGACACAAGAATTTTGTGAAGCGTAAGATACGCACACCAAAAGTGCACAGACATATAAAAAAGCCAAAAGACGATAGAAGAGACTCTCTTATGGCCGATCTTGATTCCTATCTCTCGAATCGACGGAAACTCGAAGAACGAGGTAAATTCTATGATAAATTCATCGCGCAGTTCTCAAAAGACAAGGCACGATATAAAGAAGATGATTTTGTTGAGGTAGAACCTGGTGAGACCGAACATGAGGAACATGAGACAAAATCAAGTGCTCCGGGTCTTTTTACAAGGATCAGGCTCAGACTGAAAGGCATTTTCTCAAAGAAACAAGAGAACTACGAGATCGATTTTGAGGATGATGATATCGACAGTCTTGCAGATGAAGAACCTAAGCGAAAAGATGTCATCGACGAACCAGTCGATGAAGAGTTCACTGACGGGGCGAAGATCGCAAAAGAGCATCAGAGCATATTCGCGAAGATCCTGCACCACCATTCAAAGAAACAGGATACAAAAACAGAAGAAGATGTGGATCAAAAAGAGGCAATGCTTATGAATAGTGTCAAGAAATGGATAAAGACAAGAGATGAAGACGATCCTAAGAAAGCAGAAGAGAAGAAACCAAAGAAGCCTCAAAAGAAGACAGATATAGATGATGACATCAATGGTCTTGTCGGGATCGAAGAGGAGCTTGAAGAACTCGAAGAAGACATAAAAAAACGGCATAAGAAAAAGAGATAGCTGATTCTTTGGAGTAATTATATATACTCCGACATAAAAACAAAGATTATGCTACATATCATATCCACACCAATAGGGAACCTAAAAGACATCACTTACAGGGCTATCGAACTGCTTGGTTCTGTCGACCTTGTGGCCGCAGAAGACACAAGAAGGACAGGAAAGCTCTTAAAAGCATATTCGATCAGCACAAAGCTGGCTTCATACAATGATATCAACAAAAAACGCATGACACCCCATCTGATCAAGCTATTAAAAGAAGGAAAAGATATCGCGATCGTGTCAGACGCAGGGACGCCTGGCATCAATGATCCAGCATTCTATATCGTGAGAGAAGCGGCTTCTGCAGGGATACAGATATCCCCAGTACCTGGCCCATGCGCTGCCATCGCGGCGCTTGTCGCAAGCGGATGCCCGACCGATTCGTTCGGGTTCTATGGTTTCCTGCCAAAGAAGACTAAGAAGATGGAAGACTTCCTGCGCGCACTGCCCGAACATACAGTGATATGCTATGAATCCTGCTACAGGGTCAAAAAGACACTTGAAATCATGAACCGTATCATCCCAGAAAGGAAGATATGCGTCGCAAGAGAGATCACAAAGATGCATGAAGAGTTCATTCGTGGCACGCCTTGCGAAGTGCTTGAGAGACTGAAGACCATAAAAGGAGAATTTGTGGTGCTGATCTCAAAACCAGACTAAAAATTTAAGAATCACTTCGACATCCTTATCTACAGTTGGGGATCGAAGACATGCAACCGTTCAAAGGAAGACAGGATATCATAAGACGATTCACAAGATCATGTTCTCGTATAAAACCATATATCGAAGCATTTCTTGACGTCAAAGTCGACTGCGCGATAAAAGAGCTAGACCTTGATATGTTCACATCAAACCAGAGCACTTGTCCAAATGATCAGAACGCGCTCATCGCGATGAAATCCGCAGCGTGCAATTATAACGATGGTATCATCGGCCTGAACATATATTCACTTGATTGGTTGACAGATGACATCTATGACTATGCCGCATGCCATGAGATGCTGCATCATGTGTTCTTCACTGAATTTTTTCAGAATTTACGAAGTGATGACCGATCAACAGACGCTAATATCCTTTCTGAGGGATTCTCAGAATACTGCTGCCAACATATCTTCAGAGATTGGCTGAAAAGCGATTGGGTGATGGAAAAAGTGAGAGCAAAGCAAAGCAAGATTAGATTTCATAACTTGGGTCGGGCTGATGAATCAGATTATGTATTCTACATGTCGATAGATAAGCACGCTGCGGGTTACAGATTCTTCTGTGATCATCTTGGGACAGACGCAAAGACACGTGAAGTCATAAATCTCATCTCGCGTGACACGTTCCATCGCGAATGGACAAGGAAAGTCATGGTCTATTTCCACACACTCGATAAGATGCAGGAAGGGATATTCACCGGATCGCAGATAGAGCTTCTGCCTGCGCTTGAGAAGATATATCGATCGCAAGGAACGCTTGAGACACACAACGTCCCAGACAAACCGATCGCATGGTTCGAATATGCAGATGAATATGAGAGACAGATCGAGTTGACAAAGGTCCTTATCGGATCCGTGCCTGTGCGCATACATTTCGAGGAAGGCTTACGCTATGGATAAAGACGACGCGTATATGATGATAAGATGTGCATATGATTACCTGAAGCCTAAGATAGAAGATGCATTTTCGATGAGGCTTGATCTTCCACTCATAAAAGATGACTGGAGATCATTCATGCGACGACATAGCCTTGAAGGGATCGACAGTGCTATTATCGACCAAAAACAACATTCCGCGCCAGGTCTCGAATACGTTTCCATCGGAGATACAAGACAGATTTTGTTCAATTCATATTCGACACAATGGAACGAGGATTTCCTGCCAGACTACCGCTGTTGTCACGAGATTCTCCATGGTGTCTTCTTCGAAGTATACAACAAAGGCAGGATCCCAGATAGAAAAAGTGATGAACTTGAGATGTTTTGCGAAGGTTTCTCAGAATATGGTGCGCTAAAGATATTTTCGCACTTATATCCACGCGAGAAAGAAAAGATAGACGAGATAGTCGGCGGATTCGATGAAGGATTTGATTTTCGATACCAGGCGTTTTTGAAGAATGGTTTTCTTGATCTCTGTTACTCTTCATACAGCGCGGGATATTGTTTCTTTGAAGATGGACTTGATGAGAGCGAAGACATCGATGATCTGGTGAGATTCACCACACGATGGCGTTATAAGAACCAAAGCGTGCTTCAATGGTGCGTGAGAAGATATCTAAAAGAGCAGTTCTACTATAATTTCAACGACATCTCTGAAGTGCCTATCCTGCATTACTGCGATGATCTAAAGACTTTTCACGACCGACCATCTCTGCCAAGGCAGAGCATCCCGTTCATCGTGCATCTGAATAAACAATACGATAGATTCCCAAATCTGGATAAAGAGATACTTAAGCATCTCGGATATATTCCGGAAGAATGACGCTATTCCCCTCCCGCAAACTATAAAAACAGCACACACTAACTTCTATATCATGAGGATAACAAGCGGATCGGGAGTGATCGACAGATTACTGAACGGTGGATATGAGACTGATGTCATAACGACCATATATGGTCCTGCCGGCAGCGGAAAGACAAATCTCTGCCTTCTTGCGGGGATATCTGTCGCGAAATCAGGGAAAAAAGTCATCTACATCGATACCGAAGGAAGTTTCTCAGTAGAGAGATTGAAACAGATAGATGAGACAAGCGAATCCCTAAAACATTTCATATTCATGCGGCCTACGAATTTCGATGAGCAGAAACGAGTGTTCAGCAGGCTAAAAGACGCGAATTTCGAGAATGTCGGACTAATCATCATCGATTCCATGGCCATGCTTTATCGTCTTGAGAAAGGCAAAGTGTCTGAAGTATATGATATAAACAGAGAGCTCGGACTGCAGCTTGGAATCCTCACAGAGATCGCAAGGAAAGAAGAAGTCCCTGTGCTCCTGACAAACCAAGTCTATGCAAGCTTCGAGGACAAAGACAAAGTAATGATGGTGGGAGGCGATCTCTTCAAGTATGGAAGCAAGTGCCTAATCGAACTTAAGTCCCTCGCTAACCAACGTATGGCTGTCTTAAGAAAACATAGAAGCATCGCTGAAGGCAAACGTGCAATATTCCGGATCGTCGATAAAGGTATCGAAGATCTTGAACCTCCGGAAGAGAGACCAATCAAGGACAAAAACGACGATATTGATGAGATAATCGAAGTAAAGGTCTGAATCAGAGAACGCTACATGCTAGAGCATGCAGTAACACTTGTATTTGACATATCAAAGACATAGTCCCAAAGGATATCGGATAGTTTTTTATATGAGATTCTCAATTGGAATATTATGATAAAGCAGCAGATACAACCACAGACCCCTGTGGTCCAGGCGACCCAGGATACATCAGCTAGCTGCATATTCTGCAAGATAATAAAAGGCGAGATACCAGCAAAGAAGGTGCATGAGGATGATAAGGTCATCTGTATCCTTGATCTCTATCCAGCATCGAAAGGGCACGTGATAATAATCCCAAAAGAACATCACATGATCATGCCTCAGCTATCTGCTGAATTGATCGGGCACATGGGTCTCATATCAAAGAAGATCAGCGCAGCGATCCTCAAGACGACAGACGCTGAGGGGATCGATGTATTTGTGGCTAATGGTCAGCCTGCAGGACAGAAAGCTCCGCATTTTCTTATGCATGTGATCCCGCGATACAAAAATGATGCGCTTAATTTCACCTTACCTGAAGTCCAGATGAACCCTGCAGAATTAGATGGTCTTTTCGAGCAGATCATGCCTCTTGCAGACAGATTGCGTGATGGGCCAAGACAAGAGACACCTTCTGTCCAGGCAACAGTATCGCCAAAAGTCCAGCCTCAGCCAACGCAGCAACAGCAGCAGCTGACTGAAGAGCAGCTCATGCAAGTGCTTGATGCAAACCCACAGTTAAAGACACTTCTTATGACACAATCTGGCGCAGTGAAAGCGGCGATCTCGCAGAATCCTCAGCTCCAACGAATATTTGCGGGGCATGATATCAATGCGATAAGCCAGAAGCTAAACAGCAAAGGACCATCAGGCGGTGGCATGGATCTTGATAAGATCTCGAACATGCTTGATGATAGGACACCATCTCCTACAAGACCGGAACCAGTTGTGCAGGAGAAAACACCTTCTGCGGCAGACAGACAATCTGCACAGGAATACACGACTCCTTATCCACAGCCATCACAGACCGCACAGCCAAAACCGATGCCACAGACCAATCCAGTCACAAAACCAGATCCTATACCAAATGTCCAGCCTACAACGCAGACAATAGTCCAAAACACGACGCCACCGATCAAGCCAGCGTCAATAAACGCGAGCGCATTGCCACCATTGCCAAGTCCTCCTGCTCAGATATCAGAAGAGACAAAACCAACAGTGCCTATGGCAAAAGAGCCAGAACAAAAAGCGACCGGACCTGCGCAGCAACCCATGAACACTTCACCGCCTCAGGCAGAAGAGCCAAAGAAAGAAGAGAAGAAAAAAGGTGTGGATCTTGATAAGATATCAGAATTATTAGGTGCTTAGATATGCCACAAGCAGATTGTCCATTATGCAAGATGTTGAAGGGAGAGATTCCCGCAAAAAAGATATATGAAGATGACAAGATAGTCATTGCTCTCCATCCGATACCAGCGCACAAAGGACATCTCATAATATTCGGAAGAGAGCATAAGCAGATCATATCAGAGATCGATGATGATATACTTAAGAAAATGTTCGATTTCTCACGGAAACTCTCATCCATGGTATTCGATGCGTTCGCGGCGCAGGGCACGAATGTGCTTATCCAGAATGGAGAGGCCGCAGGACAAACGATAAATCATTTCTGCATCCACGTCATACCAAGGACTCCTGCTGATGGCGTGAATTTTGAGTGGCAGCCAAAACCAGCAGATGAGGCGCAGCTCTCAGAACTTGAACAGAAGATAAGCGCGGCGATAAAGGATGCCACTGAAACAGGAGACCCGGGCAATGTCATAAAAGGAGACAATAATTATATGGTCAGGCAGCTTCAGCGGATACCTTAAAGAATAAAATATATTTCCGGCACAGATATTTATTCTATTCAAAACTTTCGAAGATCAAATATCAACTTGACAGATGGCTCATTTGACAAGAGTCTGCGCTATGCTAACAATCTCATCGAAATCCTTTCTGTTCGGCTCATATTTCGCGAACTCAACCATGCCGCAGATATTCAGACACTTCCTTATATGATCCTGTGTCTTTTTGTCGAATCTGCCGTGCTTCTTCAACGCGGCCAGTATAGCGGTCGAGGTCATCTCAGTACGGACGCCGAGCATGTGACTGACAAATGTCCTGACTGAATCAGAGATCATGAAATATGATTCCTTTTGTTCTCCATTTTCAAATGATTTTTTCGCCTTCTCTATCAGTCTTCGGCAATAGGATCTATAATTGAATCGCTTTTTTGATGCCTGCTCTTCTTCAGCCTCTAACGCTCTCCTTTTTTTCTTCATGTATAGCAGAAGGGCTGCGAGCAGAAGAAGGATTGTTATCGCAAGAAGCAATGGGTCTCTCTTTGGCTTCTGTTTCTCGATCTTCGGTTGTTCGGTCATGTTCTGTCCGGTCTGATTGAACTTGTTGACAGTTAGATTCTGGAGCGTGTTATTTGCGAGGCTTCCTGTCATCTGCGCAGTCGTCCCATCAGGAAGCGAATATTGCGCCTTGAAATTCCCTGTATCGTTGGCCGTCGGATCGACTTCAAGACCAGTCATATTGTATCCCTGCTGCAGGAGATCGTTATGTTTCTGCTGCACTTCCTGTTTCGCCGCCACGTTCTTGCTGAACTGGTCCATCATCTTATTTTGCTCATCGAACTGTTTCTGCATCTGCTGTTTCAGCACGTTCGCATCCTGGCTCATCTGGTTGTTCTGCAATTTGTTCTGCAATTGCTGCTGCTGTTGCTGCTGTTGTTCCTGCTGCCTTTGCATCTCTTCCTGAGATTGCTGGTTCGCCTGCTGCTGTGTTGCCTGCGAGCCACCAGAGTTCATCGTGAAACTGAAACTGCTCCCGCTCGATGAGAACGATGTGGAACGCATCTTCTGTCCATCACAATCGTAGATAGTGGTCACTCCTTGCTGAGTCCCCTGCCTGCTGCTGTTCCCTTCTCCGACTACCACATTGACCTTGTCAGAATCCACAGAGATCTCCTTTCCGGAGTCAGGATCATTATATGTTATCTCAGCCTTATCAAGAGTGAATTTTCCTGCAGAATAGAGTGATATCGGATCATATAAGATAGACATCTCCTGCTCCGCAGGTATCACACGCTCAAGACATTCCACTTCATATCCGTTGCTTGCGAGGATGTTCTTGTCCACTATCCGGACTGTGACATCCTGATCGAATGGATTCGTGACATTCAGCATTATCCCAAGATCATCGCCAACAGAATAATCTCTGTCATCCACTATCTTCTCGACCTGGATATTCACCCCGTCTACTGTGCACAAAAGAAGCATGAAGATGACAAGATATGCAAGCAGTCTCTCATTAATCATCATTATCAGCTCAGCACCCTGTATTTACTATGTTGCAGATAAAAGAGGATGATCAATGTCAGCCCGGCGAGGCTTACGAATACATCTTTTATGCTTGTGTCCTCTTTTTCGCGCTTGATGTCTTTTGCTATGCTATCATAGATATGGTTGAGTGTATCATCATCGACCGACTTGAAATATGTTCCTCCGGTGTTGGCGGCGATTGCTTTCAATGTGCTCTCATCGAGCTCAGCGTATTGGGCGTTCCCAAACCAGTCATAGCCGAGCACGACTTTCCCTTCGGAACCCATACCGATCGTGTATACCTGGACCTTGTTCGTCTTTGCGAACGCGACTGCTTCCTGTGGTGTTATGACTCCTGCGTTGTTCACTCCATCAGACAGCAGGATGACGATCTTCTTCTTATTAGGTATCGACACAGACATGTCGATCGCGAGGCTGAGACCATCACCGATGGCTGTCCTTCCTTCACGCGGCGCGATCGCCTTCAATTTATCTTTCACAAGATCCTTTGCCGGACTCAGATAAGCAGCGGTAGTCGCACCGGACTCAAAAGTAACTATCCCGACATAATCATTCGCTTTCAACTGGTCAAGCAGTGTCTCAGCGCTCTTCTTCGCGGCCTCAAGACGGTTCGGCTTGTAGTCTGTCGCCTGCATGCTGCCGCTGATATCTATCGCGAGCACGACATTGACTCCTTTCTTCGCTTTTTTGAGTGGCAGATGAGGATCAGCAACAGCCAAGATAAGAAAGACGATGGCAAGAACGGTCAGGTAGAACCCGATATCCCGTCGCCATGCATGCTTTCGCCCTTCCTGCGCGCGCTTTATCAATGCTAGGCTTGAGAACTTGATTATATCTCTCTTCTTCTTCTGCCTTGAACGCAGATAGAGATATATCAACAGAGGTATACCAAGTAGAAGCGATAGAGCATACGGTTCTGCGAATCTCAATCCCATGATGTATCACCCATAGATCGGCCTCTTTATATCGACCATATCGATATCGAACACAAGCGTCTCCCCTGCGAGCGGATGATTCGCGTCGAAAGTCACATTCTCAGCATCAATAGATTTGATAGTACCATACTTGTTATTGACCATTAACTTGTCGCCGACAGAAAGCATCGTCGACAGGGTATAATTATGTACGCCGACTTCTGTCACAGCATAATCTCCCCATTGCGTACTTGCCACGTCACTTAACACTGGATTCTGCCTGACGATGAACATCGATGAATTCATCCAGGTCACTGTCGAGTTCCAGGCCGTATTTGGTAGATAGATCGTATCACCCTCATCTACATCTATCCTCAACTGCACATTCGTGCCAGTCACTTTCTCGACATAATAATCGACATTTGTCCAGTCAGCATGGATTGTCTGTCCTTCAAGGAATGTCGAATTCTTCAGATCGCTTCCAAGCATCTGCGCAAAGACCCTTGCGTCGACCAACAAAGAACGTCCGACATGCGCTGCCCGGTTCCTTATTATGGTGCTCGGCCATCTATACTGCGCAGATTCGACACGTGTGCCGTAAGCGTCTTTTGGCTCGATCGTGACCCTCTTATGATCTCCGATCTTCATCCCGACAACAGCTATCTCCATCCCAGGTATCGCCTGGCCTTTTCCGATCACAAAATCGAAAGTACTATCACGCACATTGAATCCATTCAGACCTTCTTTCTCTGGAAGTCCGACTATATTCGTATCGAACAATGTGCCATCCAGATATCTGCCTGCATATCTGATGCTGACATTGTCACCTATCTTGGCCATCGAATCAGAAAGCGAAGTGACATCATCGCCTGAACTGTAACTTTTTATCCCTATGACAAAAAGTATCACGACAAGCACACCTAATAACATCAATACTTCTTTGTTGAGCGCAAATGTCTTTTTCTTCTCTGTTTTTGTCACTTGCGGTTTTGGCTGTGCTTCAATCTTTCTATTTCCCTTTGATCTTGTAGCTCTTGCTTTCTTCTTCGGCATTTTTTACCTCACCATCCTTCGTTCTCTCATCTTGAAAAATCTCTTTATAGGCATCTCAAAACCTTCATCTGCCCTCAGACGAATCATATCGATACCCACTTTGCGAAATTTCGATACGATACGAGAATACCTATCATTGATCAATCGATTATAGTTGTTCCTGAAATCTCGATCAGAAGTGTTGACGAGCATGACCTCACCAGTCTCTTCATCTTCAAGCTCTATGTAACCCACATCAGGAAGATCCATCTCATTTTGGTCATTGATGTTGATCGCGATGATATCATGTTTGGTCCTCATGATCTGGATTGATTTCGAGAAGTCTCCAGTCATGAAATCAGAGATCAGGAATATTATGGATCTTTTCTTGGCGATATTCGACAGCGCGATCATCGTCTTCTCTATATCTGTACCTCGATGCATCGGCTGGAACGCGAGCATCTCACGGATCAATTTCAGCACGTGCTTCTTTCCTTTCCTCGCAGGGAAGAATCGTTCTATCCCTTCTGTGAAGAGGACCAGCCCGACATTATCATTGTTGTTCATGGCTGCGAAACATAGAGATGCAGACAATTCGATCGCAGCCTCTTTCTTCGCGACAGTAGAACCGAAATTGCTGCTTGCTGACGCATCGAAGACTATATAGACTGTCAGATCCCTCTCTTCTATGAACTCTTTGACAAACGGCTTGTTCATCCGTGCTGTGACATTCCAGTCGATCGAGCGTATATCATCGCCGATGACATATTCTCTTATCTGTGAGAATTCTATCCCCCGGCCTTTGAATACGGAATGATAATTACCCTGGAGCAGTCCATCGACGAGTTTCTTTGTCTTTATTTCTATCTTCCTTATCTTCTTCAATATCTGTCTCATGGCACTTTCACTTTCTGGAGTATGAGATTGATTATATCTTCACTTGTGACCTCTTCTGCTTCTGCTTCATAAGTGAGAAGTATCCTATGTCTAAGGACATCATGGGCGATCGCATGTATATCTTCAGGTATGACATATCCACGCCCCTGCATCATAGCGTGCGCTTTCCCTGCCATTATCAACCAGATCGATGCACGCGGAGAGCCACCATATTCGATATGATGCTCAGAATCAAGTCCGTATTTCTTTGGGGACCTTGTCGCATCAACTATGCTTGTCACATATTCCTCGATTTTATCATCCGCGTATATCTGCGGACAGAATCCTTGTATCTCCACGATCTCTTTCTCTGATATCGCTTTCTTCACGATGAATTCTGTGCCTTTTGTCATCCTCTGGATTATATCTTTCTCCTGATGCTTCTCTGGATATCCCATGACCAGCTTGAACATGAACCTATCGACCTGAGCTTCCGGCAGTCTGTATGTGCCTTCTGTCTCGATAGGATTCTGTGTGGCTAAGACAAGGAATGGTCTCTTCAATTGGAATGTGTCGCCATGGATCGTGACCTGCTTCTCCTGCATGCCTTCAAGCAATGCTGATTGCACTTTTGGTGGAGCTCGGTTGATCTCGTCTGCAAGGATGAAGTTCGTAAATATCGGACCTTTCTTTGTCAGGAACTTCATTGTCTTCTGATCATATATCTTCGTGCCGACTATATCTGCCGGCAGCAGATCAGGAGTGAATTGTATCCTTGCAAATCCCGTATGGATGGCTTCTGCCAGGGTCCGTATAAGGAGAGTCTTCGCTAGACCCGGCACACCCTCAAGCAGGACGTGTCCATCAGCTATGAGGGCGATAAGAAGCTTGTCTATTATATCATCCTGTCCGACAATGACTTTCGCCACTTCTTCTCTTAGCATCTCTATCTTCTTTGAATAGCTCTCAGCTTTCTTTGTCAATGTGTTTATCTGCTTATCCATATAAATCACCCGTGCTAGTATCCTTGCTGATTTTGACCAATAGGCATTTATAAAATTTGTGGAAGATAAGTTATCAACGATGAGCAAAATACGCAGCACTCTTACGCAAGATTTAAATAGGTTTGTGTATTTACTACACTTAGGCGCATCATATGAAAAGACCAAAATTGCTCGGAATCGATAGAAACACACTCGCTGGGATAAAAGATTATTATGAGACTACTATGGCTGACACGAATGTGTTCACTGGTGTCTCTGGTCGAGGCAGCGTCTTCAACCTGGCATGCCGTGGTCTTCGGAAGCATAAAATTGTAGGTGAGGAGAGCTTTGCGAAGGATGGCAAGGATTATATCTGCTATGAAGTAGAAAAGCACAATTATCTTCTCAATGCAGGGCTTGAACAGGCTGTCGCATGCATACTTGGTTGGGAGATGAATGATGGTCTGCTTTCGATGTATAAAAGAAAAGGCCTCAATGAAACTTTGATCGATTCGCTCTCTTCAGATAGGATACTGGATCTTTCAGTCTATGCAATACCAGAAGGCATCCCGATATATGGACACGAACCGCAGATATCTGTGCATGGGACATTTGAACGTGTGCAGTTCCCTGAGAGCCTGCTGCTTGGTGTGATCGGCTACCAGACCGCTGTCGCGACATATGCGAGCTATGTGAGGAATATCACAAGAGGCAAGAAGATTATGTTGCTTGAAGGAGGATCACGTCGTGTGTATCCTGGCTCTGCAGTCGCTGCCTCACGCGCAGCATTGATAGGCGGATTCAATGGAACATCTAATGAACAATTGGGGATTGAATATCCGGAATTGATCAGCGCGATCGGGGGCAGCGCGGGACATTCTTCTGTCCTTCATGCAGGAAGTGATGAGAACGCATTCGAGAGACAGGTCAAAGCTTATTATGCTATCAAAGAAGGAGACGATACATCTTCGATCGAAGAGAAAGTTCGCAAACTTGAAAAAAAAGGATTCGGTCCGACATTCCTTATCGACACATTTGATTCTGGCTCTGGCATCGAGACTGCCATCGAAGTATTCAAGAGATATGGCATCAGACTCGGCCAGGTGAGAAACGATAGTGGCGATCCGCTCGAAAGATCCAGGCACATACGAAGACGGCTTGATGAAAGTGGTCTTTCTGATGTGAGGATCATGGTGTCTGATGATCTGACTCCTGCGAAGATCAACCAGCTGCTGCTCGATGATGCGCCGATCGACACGATATTGATGGGCACTTATCTGGTCAACCCATTCAAATTACCCGGTCCAGTATACAAGATGGCGCATGATGACGCATGGGGCTATGTCTGCAAGGTGAGCGCGAACAATCCGACGAAATCGACGTTACCAGGGAGGCTTGATGTATACAGGGTGATCGGTCCAGGTGGTTATGCTGAGCGTGATGTCATTCTTATGCGAGGGATCGACGAGATATGCGATCATATCTCCCCTGGTGAAGACGCTGAACTGTTGACTAAGAAAGTGATCGAACATGGAAGACAGATTTATGATTTTCCATCGATGACAGAGATCATGGCGACACGTGAAAGATTCCTCTCGATCATGAAAGAAGAGCATATCAGGTTCACCGGTGCAGAAGAATATCCAGTAGTTGTCTCTGGCACAGTCACAAAAGCGAAGGAAGAGTTCTCAAAGAGATTTCTCAGAGGATGAAGATTTATAAATCAACAGGATAATTATAGGATATATGGTATTATCCGATTTTTTAGTCCCATTCATCGCGATCATGCTGGCAGAACTTGGCGACAAGACGCAATTGGTCGTGTTATGCCTTGCATCGAAGACAAAGAAGTATCTTCACCTGCTTCTTGGTGTGATCAGCGCATTCATGATCGCGGATGGACTTGCTATCGTTTTTGGAAATATGATAACTAAACATATACCCGTCAACAATATCAAGATCATCACAGGGGTAATATTCATCATCTTTGGAATAGTGATGCTGATAAAAAAAGATGAAGAACCAACAAAATGCGATCTGAAGAAACCATTCCTGTCCGGATTCTTGTTGATCCTTGTCTCCGAGATGGGTGATAAGACACAGATAACATCTGGATTGTTCGCGACCCAGTTCAACCCATATATCGTTTTCTTTGGAGTCATCAGCGCATTGATACTGCTTTCTGTCGCGGCGATATATCTTGGGAAGCATCTGCTGCGAAAGTTAGATCCAAAATTGACTTCATCTATCGCCGGAGCACTGTTCATACTCATCGGCCTGTTCTGTTTTATCCAGGTCATCTATTGATCGAATATCACTGCAAGCTCTTTTTTTGTGATGAGATTTTTCTTTAATAGATTCACCCGTAAATAACCAAAAATGAATTCAATCTTTTTTATATCTAATTTTGTGAAGTATTTTTCGTTGAACTTTTTGTGTATTGTTTTTAATGTCTTTAATAAAAATATTTTCCACTTGATTGCTGGAATAAATTGATCATTCATCAAATAAAGCAAATTCAATGATGTGTCAAGTGCTTTATGGAGATGTATTTTTTCTGTGGCCCCATATTTTCTCCAATTTGCTTTTTTTGCGTTATTTAAATCATCATATGCATCCTCAAAGAAATCAAAGATGAAAGCTTTTCGTATTTTGATTGGCATCTTCTTGATATTTTTTTTGTATCTTCCGTTCTTATCAAGTAGAATTTTTACATTACTATAATGAAATGGATGAAATGTTGTAAACGATTTTAGATACTTGTTTAGATGTTGCCATGTGACGACTTCCACTTCAAATTCAAGACCTTTGAAATATTTTGGATATTTTTCAACAGCTGTGAAACCAGAAGGATATTTACGAAGGTATTTTTTTGGATCTCGATTGACCACACAAAGGTCGACATCACTATCATTAATGCCAAATGTCCTTGAGCCAGTCAACAAGATCACTTCAGGGCTATCTTTCTTAAGATATGTCTTGACGAATTCTTTTATTATCTTATCATCTGCCATATGAATCCAATATGATAAAAAATATATAAAATGAACTGGTTATAGATCACTATGACAAAACATCCAAGATATATCGATGGCTACAAAGGAACTATTGACATGCTTGCTAAAGCCGTTGGCAATATGGCATATGATGTCACTTCTTCTTTTATTGAAAGGTTGGCAGATGACCTTTGGAGACAGGCAGATGCTGACCTGAAGCGTGGTAGACCAAAACTCGCAGATAAGCTCTATACCGCCTCTAAAGCCCTTTATACAGCTAAAAATGCTATGGATGAAGCCTGGGAGATATGCAGGCCGCACATGAAATAGTCCCCAAGTAGTGATTAAAACCAAAATGTTTATAAGCAGTGGTTCTATCCGGATCGCCATGGCAATCATACCACGTGCACTTTCTGTGATGGATAATCTAAATGTCTATCTCACATCTAATGGTCTGAAACCGGCTTCACGTGTCAGTTTCAGGTTCAAATCAAATCAAGCATACAATCAACCAGGACCCCGTATCGCCAGTGAGCAATTCGCTATTTATGTCCAGCAAATGCCAAGAGAGGATACCGCTTTGATCCAAAGAGATTTACGTACTTTTGAATCTTATTTAAGTGATCTTGATCTTTATTTTAAACATGATTCTTCTTTCGCAGATAGGATGAATAATGCAAAAGACAATTCAAGAACCTTCATCACAGTCGTGCAGCAGATCGCGAAAGATCAGGAATCTCTCGATGCGCTTGTCGATGCAGAATCATATGTCGAAGAGGGACTAGCTCTTGGATTTCCTGAAGAATCAGTGCATGCGTTTGGGAAAATGATAGATGGAAGGATCAGGAATTATTCATATCTGCGGGACAATATCCAGCAAACGCTTGCGGCAGGAATGAAAGTCCCTTCATGGCTTGCATACATAAGCTTCATACCGGATCAGATCGACATAGTCGGCGGAGACATATCACCGTCAGCAGAATCAGTCGGGATGAGATATCAAGAATATGTCCGGAAAAATAATTTTGTGATGGCAAGGATTGTTGAAGAAAAGTTCAAATCTGAGTTAGAATGAATCAAAAAGAAAACAGATGATTAATTATTTAAATGCCATATCCTTTTGTATATACTATGCAAAAGAAGAAGATACTTCTCGGCGATGAAGCAGTAGCGCAGGGCGCGATAGATGCAGGGATCAGCGGAAGCTATGCGTATCCAGGAACCCCATCAACAGAGATAAATGAATATGTCAGATCGACGGAGAAGGGAAAGATCCACTGCGCTTGGTCACCGAACGAGAAAGTGGCGTATGAAGAGGCGCTTGGTCATTCATGGGCAGGAAAGCGCGCGCTCATCGCGATGAAACATGTCGGATTGAATGTCGCGGCGGATCCGTTCATGAGCTCGGCGATCGCTGGAATAAATGGCGGAATGGTGTTGGCGGTCGCTGATGACCCTGGCATGCACAGCTCACAGAACGAGCAGGATTCAAGATGCTATGCTGATTTCGCGAAGGTTCCATGCTTTGAACCCACAGATCAGCAGGAAGCTTATGACTTCACGCGGGAAGCGTTCGATCTTTCTGAAAAAAACAATATACCTGTGATGGTGAGATTGGTCACACGCTTGTCGCACACGAGGACGATCGTGGCTGTCGGTGCGAAAAGAAAACAAAATTCTTTAAGGCCTGCAAGGGACAATAAGAGATGGACTGTGCTCCCTGCATATGCAAGAAGGATGTTTAAGGAACATCTCGCGAAATATGATTCGCTGCAGAAGTTCTCTGAGAAACGCAGCAGTCTAAGCCTACGTGGAAAAAGACTTGGTGTCATCGCAAGCGGAATCGCATACAATTATCTGATGGAAAATGCACCAAAGGACATCTCGGTGCTGAAGATCAATTTCTATCCGTTACCGATGAAGTCGATCGAGAAACTCGCAAAGCATGTCAAAAAGCTCATTGTCATCGAGGAAGGATATCCATTTATCGAGAGGCAGCTGAATAGATTCAAGATCCATGGAAAACTTGATGGGACTCTTCCCTTGACAGGAGAATTGACGCCAGACATAGTGAGAAAAGCAATCGGCATGAAAGCTCATCCAGGTAGAAAAGCCTCGTCACTTCTGAAGATACGCCCTCCCCGTCTTTGTGTCGGTTGTCCGCACGCATCGACTTATGATGTGATAAATGGCGTGAAGAAGAGATTTCCTAAACTTCGCAGCTTCGGCGACATAGGTTGCTACACACTAGGCGCGCTCCCACCATACAACGCGATCGATACATGCATCGACATGGGCGCAAGCATCGGGATGGCAAAAGGCGCAGTTGACGCGGGTGTCCGTCCTGTGATCGCGGTCATCGGAGACTCTACATTCACGCATTCAGGAATGACATCGCTCTTGAAAGCGGCGAAAGAGAATACTGATATGACTGTGTTCATCCTTGATAATGATACTACTGCTATGACTGGCGGCCAAGAAACACTCGCGAATGACCAGAGATTGGTGGATATTGTCAAGGGGCTTGGTGTCGATGAGAGACATATCAGAGTGATTGATCCAGTTCCGACAAGGTTGAAAGAGAATATCGCTATCGTGCAAAAAGAGATCCCATATAAGGGGCTTTCTGTCATAATACCGGTGCGAGCATGTGTGACCATGGTGAAAAAAAGATGAAATGCGACATAATACTTGCGGGAGTCGGCGGCCAGGGTATATTGACTCTATCGTATGCTATCGTGAACGCCTGCCTTGATGAGGGATACAATGTGCTACAATCAGAGATACACGGCATGAGCCAGCGCGGTGGAGCGGTATATGCGCATCTTCGGATCTCTGATAAAAAGATATATAGCGATATGATACCAAAAGGAAGAGCTGACATCATCTTAGGGACTGAGCCGCTCGAGGCCCTTAGACATCTTGATCATCTGACGCCTGAAGGGAAGATCATAACCAGTTCTGTGCCTGTTAAAAATATCATCTATCCAGATGAAGCGAAAGTGCTTGATGAGTTGAGAAGACATGGGGCTCTGTTGCTTGATTCTACTGATCTTGCAAGGAAAGCAGGCAGTATAAAAGCACAGAACATAGTGATGCTCGGCGCAGTCTCGAGATTCCTGCCACTCAAGACATTGAAGATGTATATCAAAAAACTATTCTCAAAAAAAGGAAAAGAGATTGTTAAGATAAATCTACTTGCGTTCGATCTTGGCCTAATCACGAAATGTTGGGAAATATAATATCTCTTTCCTAGATACAAACGGTCTTTGTCTATCCTCTGGTGTCTTTAGATAAAGTCCAATCGTCGGTAGAAATGCAAAATTTGTATATTCATACGGAAGATTATCTTCGACTCCGTCAGACATCTTTATCCGATATATTAATGAACCGGTATCACCGGCGAATTCATGTTTCAGGCCTTTTCTCTCAAAAACTCTTGAATCAGAAAGAATTTCCATCCTGTCAAACAGATCATATTTTGTGAAGAAACAATTGGCTTCTCTTGAGAATTCAAGTTTAAATGAATGATTGTCATGCAATGTGAAAGTGTCTAATACCATACTTGGGAGACTCTCTTTGAATTTATTATTGCTATGCATCATTGATTTCCAAGATTCCAGACCAACAGTTGGATATCTTGGCCAGATTTTACCTTTATTCATATGAAATCACCAGATGTGATAATTGATATTTTATATAAAAATCTAATGAAATCAGAGACAGCATCTTGATACAAGAACTAGAATACGTGAATATGTGCCAGTGAGAATTGATTCCTTAAACGACAAGCAGAAGATAGATCAATCATCGCATGCGGTATCTTAGATATCTTCCTAGATACCGAGTAGCAAGATCAACATGACGAAACACTGGCACTCCACCCTGTATCAAAAGATCTACCGCTGGTTGATATTTATAACCGGATTCTAGACTTGCCACAAATGGTTTCTTATATATCTGCCTGATCTTGATCATACGCTGGATTATACTATCTGGAGAATTGATATCTTCATCGTTGAATCCTGAGAGCGTCATAACTGATGGGGTCTCAGGGACATTCGCAAAGACGCAAGCATCCACATTTATGTCTTCTAATAACATCCTTTGAGTCAATTCAAACACTTCATCGTTCGCGCTTGGACCCATATCAAATATCTTATCAGTATCAATCAGATCACTTATCCCTTTATCAGTGAACAGGTTCTCTACTTTGATCTTAGTCTTCTCAGAGAGAGTAGCTATCTCAAATAATCTCGTACCATCGATATCATATGTGGCATCTGCGAGTGCGCACTTTTCAAAACCAGCGTTGCTCATGCCTGCGAGTTGCGGATAGCCTGATCTTCGATTTAATACTGTGTCAGACAATAGACTCATTATTGTAAGTATCGAATGATATTCTTCGATATCTGACGCCACATACGCACCGGCTTCTTCCATGATCGCCCTGAAGGTTTCATAAGATCCTGCTGTCGAGGCAGTATGGCTCTTTGTCGCATCTGAACCATCTTTTGTCCGACCGGCTTTATAGATTATCACATCATTGCCTGCGTTTCTTGCTTTTCTGATTGTCCGCGCAAGACAAAGTCCATCAAAAGGCTGCAATCCTTCGATATAGAGACCAAAAACAGTTATATTCTTGTCATGCATCAAGAATTCCAGAAATTCTGAGACAGTCACATCGATCTGGTTTCCGACAGCGACTACGACTGGCGGATCGACTGCGTATGCGAAATCAGATAGGCTCATCACCATGAAGGCCCCGCTCTGGCAGACCGTCGAAACATTCTTTTTTCCGATGCCATTATACGATGATTTTCCCCATGGCGTGAAAACTGTGCTCTTATTGTAATATTTCACGCCGATTGTGTTCGGGCCGTTTATTAGAGGAGTGTCATTTTTTTTGTCCCGCATATCAAACAGCAATTCTTTTATCTCTTTTGAAGTCTGCTTGCCTTTGCTTGTCTCGCCAAAACCAGAAGAGATTATTGTCATTGATTCAGCTATATTGTCTGTGATTATCCTCTTTACGATATCTCCTGCATTCGCGCCAGGAGGAGCGATTGCTGGCGCACCGACAATGAACGTGTCGAGCCTCTTTTTTCCAAGGTGTTTTTTCAACCCATCAAGATCCTTAAAACACCTGCAGCCATTGATCTTTGTCTCTCTTGGATGCAGGATCATGATGTTCTCTTTTTTCAGTCCAGCATCGAGGAGTTTTCTATGGATAACTGTCGCTGGTGTCATATTCTTCGCAGACACTCCGACGATCCCGACAGTCTCTGGATCAAGAAGATTCTTTATCTTATGCAATGGCTTTTTCACTTTCCGAAAATCAGATCTTGCGAATCTCAGGTTACCATCGATCGCGACAAGGTTCCCTTTGGACGCGACAAATGGATTCACTTCCATCTCTTTTATGTAATAATCCGAATTCAGGTCAGAGAAAGTATTTGCTATATCTTTGAAAGCTAGAAGTGTGTCGATCATCTTCTTCTCATCTATGACAATCGATTCTCCACGCAGTTCTCCAGAGAGTATCTTTGAGAAGAATGGTCTTCGAACCATATCTGACATGATCTTCTTATCAGCAAACTTTGTGGCAGTCAACGAGACGCAATTCTCTTTTCCAAGCTCATCAGCATAGAAATGCACCCTTGTGCCGCCGACACTGTAAGCGAGCACATGGCCAAAAGCATCGTCCCATTTGAGCCCGATAAGTAGCTCATGACCGACTTGCTTTTCGAAATCCACTTTCTCGACCGCAAGAAAACCAATTATATCCTTCCGTATCGCTTTTTTCAGCGCCTCACCTTTGAGATCCTGATATACGACAGGCGCTTTTTTACGGTTCTTTTCGATCCAGGCAGCATATGTCCTTGGGATTGACCCAAGCATCGATCGTATAGCCTTTTGGGCATTATCCTTTTCGACAATCTTCACACCGCCGGCCTCGGTCTTGTGCAGGATATATGGAGAGACGACTTTCAGGACAATCTCTTTTGCAGCAGGCGGTCTTTGGTCTTTGTTTATGAAAGTGTACCTTGGCACTTTCACGCCTGCGCCCTTAAGAATCTCATATACTTCATGCTCATAGAGGATATCTCTCCCTTCTTTCTCAGCCCGTCTCATCAATAATAAGGCTTTTTTCTCGAACGCTTGCATGATAGATACTCTTTGGTGCCGGGGATTTAAATAAGTTAGTGCGGTGAATGCGAAAAATCAGTCCAGAAGTACATATAATGAAAGGATGTACCATCAGGTATTGATTTTTTTCGGCTTTGTAGAAAAGTTCAAAATATAGAGTCCTTAAGCCGTAAGGCTTAAGAACAATGTAAACTATCTTTAATTTGAACAAAAA
>PCVE01000141.1 GCA_002762705.1 Candidatus Woesearchaeota archaeon CG11_big_fil_rev_8_21_14_0_20_43_8
CCTGCGCAGATGCGGGACGACGATCTCCTTCAGATAATCGAAAGGCATAGACCACTTCACATCTGTCCCTCCGGTGATGTTCAGCCTCACCTTCGATGAGGCATTGATCGATGGCACAAGGAGCGACTGGAGGAGCAATGTTACCGATCCAGCTGTGCCGACATCGATATCGTATCTTCCGCCCTTCATCTTTCCAGGATAGAACGTCACTTCTGATGATCCTGGCTCAGCGCCTTCCACTTTCGCATCGCACATCATCTCAAGCGCTTTTATGCAATGCAGATGTTGGTTCTTAAGGCCCGACGTGCATCGGCCTTTCCTGATGTTCGTGATCCTAAATGGCTTTCCTGTGAACGCAGACAATGCGAGCGCGGACCGAAGTATCTGCCCGCCGCCTTCGCCATGCGATCCATCAAGTTCAAGTAATTCTGCCATTGCCAGAAGTAAAGAGAGACCATATAAATATATGTCGCTACATAGGTTCAAAGTCATAATGTCTCCAGAGAACTATTGTCCTTTATTTTGAGCAGAGCACCCTAATCCTTCAAAGGATCAGCGTGCGCATTCCTGCAAAAACACTTGCCAATCTTTTTTTGGAATTTGTACGACTTAGCCTTGATCGGATGTGAGGCAGAGAATCGTCCGGTCCAAAAAGGACTGGACTCTTCTAAAACTGAAAAAGATATTATCCAGAAACAGATTAACAAAACCAAAAAGCCATCAGCTAAGCCGCTGATATAGCAAGACATGAAGAACTTCCTAAATCCATGGAAAGACGACTTGATTAAATCTATATGATAGAAGCAGTTCACCCAAAGGATTATTAAACAACACAAAAAGAATTTCATTGGGTGAGTACGATGAAAAAAACAACAATTGAACGCACATTCTATGCACCGATCGAGAAGGTATGGCAGGCATTCACTGTCCCGAAAGTGTTGAAGAGATGGTGGTCACCGGAAGGTATGGAACCGACCAATATCTCTGTCGATCTGAAGGAAGGTGGGATGTTTAGGTTCTGCTTCAAAAGCCAGGATCAAAAGCTGTTCTGCGGCCGCGGCACATACATAGACATCTCTAGACCGACAAAGCTCTCGTATCTTGACACATTCTCTGACGTCGACGGAGAACCAGTTCCACCATCTTATTTCGGTATGCCGGGAGACGAGATAATCGAAGCGCTAGTCGAGATCAACCTGTCACAGAAAGGAAACAAGACACTACTGAATATCACGATGGACAACCACAATGACGAAACTATGACAAAAGACATGATCGATGGTTGGAACAGTATGTTCGACAAGCTCCAACGAATCATCTGATACATCACTTCGCGATACCAACAAGCACGATGCCTATGAATATCACAAGCGACGCGACAAGCCGATTCATGAAATGCTTCTCTTTTAGCAACCTGATACCCATGAACACGCCGACCACTATGCTGAACTGACGAACCGCGACGGCATAGCTCACCTTGCTCATCTGAAAAGCGAACAGCACCACAGTATAGGTGAGGATGTTCAATATCGCGACAGAGATTATGTTTCTCTTGTTCCCTGCCCATTCAGATACAAGTGACGCGCGGTCGCTCTTTATCATGACAAAAAAAGAATAATATACACCGATCAGCATGTTGAATAGAAAGAAATACATGAACGGGTTGATATAGTCGACAGCGACTTTGTCGATAAGTGAATACACTGCAGAACAGAACGCGGTCAGCAATGCGAAGAAGGTCGACCACTTGAGGAAATTTCTCTTTATTGTCCTAAGAGACGTGCCTTCAAGATGCAGAAGGAACACACCGGCAAGGATCACGAAGATGCCGATGATGCCTATGCCGCTCAGACGTTCGCCGATGAAGAAGAATGAAAGCAGCGGAACGAACAGGAGAGCGCATCTTGCGATCGGATAAGCCACAGAGAGATCCCCGCCGTCATAGGCTTTCGCCAAGAATATATAATATAGGAAACCAACAGTGCCCGAACCAAATACGAAGATAAGACTTCTTACTGGCACAGGATAATAGCGCAGCATCACAAGGAATGGCACGATAAACAATCCGACCTCTGCGACTTTTGTCAGCCAGAAGAATATGTGTTTATCCTTCGCCTGCTTCGCGATCATGTTCCAAAGAGCATGGGTGAATGTCGAGCCGAAGATCATGGCCATGGCCAACAGATTCATCTCTTCAGCCCCTGGACCATCTTATGGATCCCTTTCCTGACGATATTTTGATCATCCACAATATATTTCCCAGCGTAACGAAGAAGCAGATAGATAAACGTCAGCTCATAAGTGCCAGGGCTCACGATATAGAAACTGGTCAGCAGATAGGCGAGCTTCGATTTCTTTGGATGTTCAAGGATCTGGTTCAGATGATGATATACACGATCTATATCTTTCTTCACATAGGTATAGACACGCATCTTCTTCAGCGCCTCAGCGATGCCAAGGAGTTCAAGCGCTTTCTCATTGACTGCTTTGACATCTGACGCGACCTTGATCATATCCCTTATGCCCACATTCAATTTCAGGAAAAGATCTCTCTCTTTCTCTAGCGATTCTAAGTCTTTCTTGCCATGCTTTATCTGAGTGATCCTTTTTGAGATGAAACCTAAAAATTCCCCGCTGAGCTTCGCCTCTTCGATGCATTCAAGCTTCAGCTTCTGGAAACTCTCTTTTATTTTATAACGCATGACACTATGAAGACGTGTATAGCCAATGAGACGCAATTGTCTGCGGAAGCTTGAATCCATCCCGATTATGTGGCCTGACACCTGCCGAAAATCCGGATCTATCTTCGAGAAGACCTTGATATCTTTTGATAGCTGCCTATTCAGCTTATGTTCTGTCTTGACAATCGAAGACAATGACCTCATCAGAGAAAGAGCTGTCTTCCTGTCATCTTCAGAAAGGAATTGTTCTATATCCACCATTATCTGGAACTTCTCGCGATGAAGATTCAACCTCTGCTTGAAGATTTCATGGATAGCCATCCTAAAAGAGCAGATAGAAGCATTTATTAATTAAGCTTTTCTCTTTTGGCTTGATGGAGACAAAATATAAGGGTTTCATTCTTGACCCATTCCAGGTAGAGTCAGTAGAATGCATCGAAAAGAATCATTCTGTGGTTGTCAGCGCTGCTACTGGCACAGGCAAGACACTTGTGGCAGATTATATAATAGATAAAGCCATCAAAGCAGGCAAGCGCGTGATATACACTGCTCCGATAAAGGCCCTATCCAACCAGAAATTCAGGGATTTCCGTAAAGAATACGGCGACAGGGTCGGCCTGCTGACAGGAGATATATCAATCAATGAGAGGGCCCCTATACTTGTCATGACAACTGAGATCTATAGAAACATGCTCATGTCAAGAGACGCGACGCTTGAAGAGCTAAGCTATGTCGTGTTTGACGAGATCCATTTCATAAATGATATCGAACGTGGGACAGTATGGGAAGAATCGATAATATTCAGCCCGCCATATGTGCGTTTCCTATGTCTCAGCGCGACAATACCAAATGCGAAACAGTTCGCGCAATGGATTCAATCCATCCAAGGGCATACAGTCGATGTTGTCATCTATGATAAGAGAGCAGTGCCACTGAAGCATTATGGTTATGAACACGATATTGGTCTTTTTGAAATCGAGAGGCTTCCAGAGATAAAAGAGCTTCTTAGTTATCCTAGCTATGATAGGGCAATGCCACACAGAAGAAACAAGAGATTCAAAGAGAATCCTACCGCAGCAAGCCATCTGGATATCATCGATGAGATACGGGACGGCAAGATGCCATGCATATTTTTTGTCTTCTCAAGGAAAGCATGCTATCAGAAAGCGCAGGAAGCGTCCCAAAGATTCGATTTCACGACAAAACAGGAAAAAGAAGAGATAATCAGCCGATTCAACAAGATCGTGCCTCCTGAAGTCAGGTCCATGGACAGCGCGAGAGCGATAAAGAGATACCTCACAAAGGGCATCGGCGTGCATAACGCAGGTGTGCTCCCTAACCTGAAAGAGATCGTTGAGGTCCTCTTCAATGATGGTCTGATAAAGATTCTCTATGCGACCGAGACATTCGCAGTCGGGATAAACATGCCAGCAAAGACAGTGTGTTTCAATTCACTCGAGAAATATGATGGGATCAGCTTTCGTTATCTCCATTCAAAAGAATATTTCCAGATGGCTGGACGTGCCGGACGACGTGGTATCGACAAGGAAGGCAATGTGATCATCCTCATCGACAAGTCTCATATGGATCTGAACAAAGTCATCAATCTATGCGGAAAAGACATAGAACCAATCATCAGTCAATTCAGGGTGAGTTATAACACTGTCCTCAATCTCAAGAAACATTACCCTGAGAAGACTATCGAGAAGCTCCTGAAAAGCAATTTTGGTTATTTTGTCATGAAGACCAGCAAGAAACAGGTCAGGATCATGGCGACTTACCAGAACATGGTTAGGAAACTAAAACAGGAAGGCTATCTCAAGGATGGATTCCTGACTGAGAAAGGCGAGTTTGCGACATACATCTATACAAATGAACTTTTGATCTCAGAGCTCATGTTCACAGGTGTCTTCAAAGAACTATCTATCAGAGAGATAAACATACTTGTCGGATCGATCGCATATGAACCACGTGGCGCAGACAGATTCCGGATAAACCACCAGGTCGGCCAGATCATGAACAAGATAAACAAGAACATGATCATCAGAAAAGGCGTCAGCATCATGAACATCAAGCGGGTGTATCACCTGTTCGACAGATGGAGCAAGGGATGCGAATTCGAGGAGCTTCTTGACCTATGCAGCATAGATGAAGGCAACATAATCCGACTGTTCCGTCATGCGATCGACATACTAAAACAGATAAGGAAAGCGACGACAGACCAGCAGATGGGTGAGAAACTTACTGAATGCATAGGTGCGCTTGATCGGGATATCGTCGAAGTGAAGTTCTAGTAAATTATTTATACACTCTATTTCAATATCAATATCATGGAGACTTCTGACCCTTGGATCGTCGCGAAAGAATATGTCAGGCAATGCCAGGCAAAAGGATATTCTGATGAATCAATCAAGGCTTCACTGAAGAATAGCGGATGGCAAGACCAGCAACTAGAAACATTATTCAAAAAAGAAGGACCGACTAAAAAAAAGAGATCCCACATAATCCCGATAGTATTGTTCACAACATTCATCCTGATCGTCCTAACTGGTGCGGTCGCTGGATATTTCTATTTCTTTGTCGTCTCGCCAACATTTGTCAAAGAGCCCGATATCCAGAAACCTAATATGGAATATGAGATAATTGAAAATCTCACTGTCACGACTGAAAAGAAGCAGACCTTCAACCCATACCCAGAACACATCTCATATGTATTGAACAAACTTGATGGATACAAATTGCATGAAAGTCCACTGGACAAAGCCATGCCTGAGATCGAAGTATTCTTATCAGACACATCCAGCCGATATTCTGCAAAAGTGGTCGATAATGATGTGACGACTGAAAAGAGACCCGCTGATGACCCAGATTTAAGGATCACCATGACAAGCAAAGCATTGGCAAAGCTTGTAGATGCGCCAGATGTCAAATCACTTGCCTCAGACTACGCGAACAATAAGACAATCTACTTAGAAGTGCTAAAAGACGACCAGATACTCGCACTCAAAGGTTACAAAGCGATCTATGACGCGATACAGGAATGAAGAGAACTTCTGGTAAAAATAAGAATATCGAAATATTTTTAAACCATCCAACCCGTTAAAGACACATGGCAGAGGATAGTGTTATAGAGACAGGAGTAGATAAGCTCCTAAAACTCATAGAACGTAAGACTAAACTCA
Organism: Candidatus Woesearchaeota archaeon CG11_big_fil_rev_8_21_14_0_20_43_8; assembly: GCA_002762705.1. GTDB lineage: Archaea > Nanobdellota > Nanobdellia > Woesearchaeales > CG08-08-20-14 > CG08-08-20-14. The sequence goes on from PCVE01000141.1 coordinate 5,864, forward strand.
CAATTGAAGAAGCTGCGAAAACACTTGGCGTATCCACAAATGTCATACAGGAATGGGCTGATTTCTTAGAAGAAGAAGGTATTGTCAGCATCGAATATACTTTGACACATACTTATCTTGTCGAGAAGAAGATGACAAGAAAAGAGATCGAGACAAAGGCCAAGGACTTCAAAGGCAAGAAAGATGGCTTCATAAGGAAAGTAGAAGGTAGCATACAGGCAATAGAGAACGACACTGCTGGGCTTGACAAAGTCAAGAAAGAATTTAGCGAATTACAGATCATGGTCAGTTCTGAGATCGATAAGATAAAAGACAAATTAAGCCAGCTGCAAAAATATGAGGGTTTAAAAAAGAACCTTGATCGGCAGATATTCGACCAGCACAGGGAATTCAAAGATAAGATATCAAAGCTTGATAAAGAGATATTCACTGCGCAGAAATCATATCAGGACATCATAAATGACATC
>PCVE01000098.1 GCA_002762705.1 Candidatus Woesearchaeota archaeon CG11_big_fil_rev_8_21_14_0_20_43_8
AGTGTTGGGGATTTATATATGACTTAACAGCACCAGTATACACATAAGTATATTAGAATACATCAAAAGGAGATGGAAAGAATGAGACCCCCATTGATACGCGCCCTATTGTTTGGATTGATATTGATCATTGGCTGCCTGCATGTATACGCAAACCCGCTTGATATCAGCAATTTCAGGATATATGTAAATGACGAAAAAGTAGATCCAGGTCAGATCATTGTCGGACCTGGTCAGCAGATAGAGATTGTGCTGAAACTTGAGAATCTGGTCGACCAGGACATCGAAGATATCACAATCACTGCTATGATCGATGACATTGATGATGGAGATGAGATAGAGACAGAATCAGATGAATTCGATCTTGAGCCAGGTGACACAGAGACAGTCAGATTATACCTTGATATCCCGGATTTTGTCGATGAAGATAGCTATGAGTTATCAGTGTCTGTCGAAGCTGAATATGAAGATGGAAACGATGTCGCGATAGATGATATCAAGCAGACGGTCGATATCTCTTTAGAGAGATACGATGTGAAGATGGATGCAGTATTCGCTGATGAGAATCTGCTCTGTGATGAGGATGGCACTTTGACTGTGACTGTGAAGAACATCGGAAAAAAGGATATAGATCGACTTCAAGTCCTTGTCAAGAATGAGGAACTTGGGATCTATATATTGAGCGATACGATAGAACTAGAAAGAGAAGGATCAAGTTCGCTTGATTTTCAGTTCACAGTGCCTGAAGGGATAATCCCTGGCGACAGCCAATTCACGATTATGTCTTCATATCAAGGCAAGACAGATGATGATCCGATCGTCGCAGTGCTGAAAACTGATTGCGAACAGAAAATGACTATGATCAAAGCAGAGACAAAAGTCGATGAGGTAGAGACAATCATACTGTCCGAAAGCAAGGCACTATCAGAAAGCAAGGTTACTGGAAGGATGGCATTTGATACGATGGATGTCATAGATGAATACAAAGATGTGTTCGCTGTATCGACAATAATCATGTTCACTCTGCTTGTGCTGATATTCTTTCAGATCACTAGGAAGAAGTGAAAGCCGATTTTATATGTATTATGGTTTAAAAACAGATGTCCCACCATGTCAGAAACTTTAAATAACCACTCCTTCATCCAATCAAAGTATGGTTTTTTTGTTGACATCTAAACGGATGAATAAAGATAGATCCGATATAAAAGAGAACATCATTAATCCAAGCACCAAATGTAGAAAAAGATATCATCTCTGGCCTCTTGGGGTTCTATTCATGATCTATGCAGTTATACGCGCCATTCGGCTTGGTGCATCTGAGTTTGGTGATGCCACATTGTATGCTGCTTTTTTCGAAAATGTGTTCCAAAATACTGGTGGAGGACACACACCACTTGTACATATCATGCACAACCTTTTTTTCGCACTGTTCGGAGTGCATAATTATAGTTTTCGCTTATTCCCTTTCATCCTTTCATTATTTAGTTTCGTCTTTGTATATCTGATAGCGAAAAGATATTTTTCAAGAAATACTGCATTTATAGCTTTATTTATGCTGACATTCCTGCCATGGCATGTCTTTTCATCCACAAGCGCAAATGTACCGTGGGAACAGTTAAGTTTTTTTGTTCTATCAGGACTCTATTTCCTTTTACGGTATACAGAAACAGAGAACTGGAGATATGCCGGATATAGTGCTACCTTGATAAGTCTAGCAGTGCTAGCATATGAATCTGCCGTCATTTTTTTAGGTGTTGTCTTCTTTGTGGAATTCATACGGAAACGAAAGTTTTTCAAAGCAGTCAAGCTAGCTTCATTTTATTTTCTATTTGTCATTGCCGGACTGATCATTTTTTTCATCATTGATTATATATTTAGAGATTTTATAGATGTGACTGCTGTATTCATGGGTTCCGTCATGACAAATGCGACTGGATATATCGGTATTGGATTAAAGGATATAATATTCAAGGTACCTTTCGGTTTTTTACCAATCCTATTCTGGGCTGGCCCGATGATTGTGATTATTATTATATTATATGTCTTAAAGCATATCAAAACTATTACTAAACCTGTACCAAGATCATATCTTTTGACTTTTCTACTGACTTTTTTCATATTCTATAGCCTTATCATCCCTATAATCAATGGATACCGTGAAAAGTATCTTGCCGTCCTGATCCCAGTCATAGTCATTCTCACGGCAGATTATATTATCACTTTCTTTGTGGGATTAAAACTCAGACCAACAAGATACCAGTTAATCATCATCTGCCTTATATCAGCCATCCTTTTAGGGATATCTATCGCCATCATGATGGGCCTTAATACTGAACGAAACATCATCTCAATCAATCGGCTTGATTTATTGATAGCCCATTCAAGTTCTTTTCCACCTGATTGGGATTTCCCGCTTTCAAACGGTGCTGATAACAATGCGGGTATGCTGATCAATATGAAAGTTGTATTTTTTTCATACATTGCATTTATCGGCATCATTTCATATGTTGCTTTCTTTTTCTGGTCTAGAAAAATAATTGACACAAAACCATACAATGCCATTATAGCAAGCCTTTTTCTCATCGCATTGATAATTGGATTAGGTTTCAATGTTTTCATCCTCAATGAATATCTATTCCACCCAACATCTCCAGACTATGAAAAAGTAGGCACTGAAATACAAGATTATTTTCTCAAAAACACCCTTGAAAAACCGATATATAATATTGGATTCTCGAATTATCGATACTATCTCACGAAAAAATATTGCACAGACATCTGGCAATCTGACTGCCAAGGTCTAAAACAATTCGACCCGCTCGAAAAAGATCCAGATAAGATTGATACATTTGCACAACAACTACACGATGAAGGCGGTACTGTGATCTTCATAGATGTGAGGCTGATTGATCGAGAAGGCAAGTTATTCAATCTTCTCGAAAGTTGTACAACGCTAAAAGAGTTCTCAGATAAAGGAGTATTACTTGGCAAGATATATGACTGTAGCAATCTCAAGCAATGATAAAAGACACATCAGAATCAACGAGTGGCTTTATTCATCATCCCTGCCTGCAGCAAAGGATATGACTTCAAGACCTGCGAACAGAAGACGTCGGATATCTGTAAAAGATCGTATGGAGATAAGCCGTTTAAACACATAGCTAGGTCGTAGATAGAAACTACTGTATATCTTTCGTACTGCTTTACCAACCTGCTCATCACTCAGGTCACATAATTCCTTGCTATGATATCCTTGTGTATGAAGTGTCGACAGATCAGAATCAGTGCCATCTCCGATGCTAGTGTCCTTTTTCTTCACCATCTCAAAGATCTCTGTGCCAGGATAAGGAGTAAATGCGCCAGCAGTCAAAGTTGTCGGTCCAATCTCCTTTAGGAATTCTATTGTGCGTCTCACGGTCTCAGAAGTCTCACCTATGCATCCAACCATAGTGTGAGCATGTGTATCAAGACCAACCTCATGCGTCCACTTGAATGTCTTTTTTGTCATATTCACATCGATACCTTTATGAATATTATTGAGAATCTCTTGCACACCAGATTCAACACCGAATTTTATGGTGTGACAACCAGCATCTTTCATGATCTTCATCGTCTTTTTGTCAAGATTTCCTACTCTGGCATTGCATATCCATGCCATATCCAGTTTTTTCTTGATTATCAGATCGCATATATCCACTAGTCTTTTCCGATGCGCGGTGAATGTCTCATCGCGGAAAAAGATCTCCCTATAACCCATCTTATATAACACAACCATCTCATTGACCACACTTTCTGCGCTTCGGAACCTGAGCACATTGCCATAGAAAGATGGTGATGAACAGAAATTACATCTTCCTGGACAGCCGCGCGAGGTGACCATCGTAGTCCAAGGCAATCTTCTCACAAGCGGATTGAAATAAGCATACATCTTGATGTGTTCTCTATTGATAAAAGGCATGTCATCTAAATCTTTTATGAACGGGTAAGGTGGATTGATCTTGATACCTTTAGAGGTACGGAATCCAAGCCCCCCGATAGAACTCACATCATTTCCTTTGCGATATGCCCTCACGAAATCACGCAGTATATATTCTGGTTCTTTCATCACAATATAATCTATGCTGTCTTCCAAAAGAGAGCTTTCTGGAAGGAAAGTGACATGTGATCCATACGATAAGATCACTAAGTCTCTTTTATCTTTTACAGCATCATCTTTCAATTCTCGCATTGTCTGTGCGTCTTCTTTAAAACTCATCGTAGATGTCGGAAAGATTATTATTTGTGGTTTCACTTCGGAAACTTTTTTCCGCACAATCTCAAAAGAAAGATCATCTGCCTGAGAATCCAGAAGTATCATCTCATTCTCAGGTTCATTTTCTAGCACTGTAGCAATCTGCAGAAGAGTGGTCGGCGGAAATTTAGCGGCGGCAATACGCTTGCCCTTGCACCAGCACCCATATACCAGGTCTCTCACTACGTTCTTTGCGTGTCGACTAGGAGGATTAAGGACCACCACACGACATCTTTCAGATTTTTTCTTTGGATTTTTTTTTGTCCGCATCTTCAAAGCAACCGATCTAAGTCCAATATTGGTTTTTTAACGTCATTTTCTATATAAAGCTTGTGCCAGATAGATAATGTCAAAAGAGACCATAACTGCCTGCTATGGACCAGATTTGAAGAGCCTCGTCTGTTGAGAAGCTTCTTTGTATAACTTTTTCTAAAAAGAGTATCCACAATCTTGCTAGAACCGATGGCCTGTTTTGCAATATCACGTATGCCTTTTCCGAACCATGAATCGATCGGAATATAGAATGGATGTTTCTTACGTTGTATTATCTCTTTTGGAACCATACCTGCTGCCGCTTTTTTCAATATCAGCTTATCGATCTTATAATGTCTTGGCATTGTCGCAGAGAATTCTATGAGCCGGATATCCAACAAAGGCACTCTTGATTCTATGGAATGTGCCATAGTCATCTTATCAAGACGCGTCAGAATATAATCTGGCAACCATGTATTGTTCTCACGCAGGAATACTTGATCTAAAAAACAGGTTCTATTGTCAGTGAACCACCTGTTGCCGACTTTTTTTGATATATCATCTTTTGCGATACTCTGTTTCCATCTTTCAGTTAATACGCATTTTTTCTCGGCCTCTGAAAACACCGAGATCAGATTCAGATAGCTTTTGGTCCTGCTTTCTGCGTCTCTTACAAATTCTACTAATCGTTCACGGCCTTCAACACCAAGAGACGAAGGATAATTAAACACTTTGTCAAGCATGGCAATAGGAATAGTCCTGATGATCGGTGGGAAAAGACCTCTTCTTAACATAGCAGGAATAGGGCGCACATATCTTTCAAGCTTGTTTATCATCCCGTATTGGACATATCCGCCAAATATTTCATCACCACCTTCTCCACTCTGATTGACGACGACCCATTTTCTTGCGAATTCAGAAAGTAGCATAGTAGGTATTGTCGTGGCATCTGATATGGGCTCATCCAGGTGCCATATGACTTTAGGGATAGTTTTGACTGATTCAGGTCCTATGAATATCTCATGATGATCTGTCCCAAAATGCTCCGCTGCATTCCTGGCATGGTTCATCTCACCAGAATGATCTTCGTAATCACCAAATCCTATTGAGAATGTCTTTATCTGTTCTTCCTGATCAGACAACGATCTTGCTTTTTTCATGAACGCAAGCACAGCGGTCGAATCCAGACCTCCTGAGAGATACACTCCTAACGGCACATCACTCATCATCTGCTCATCCACTGAATCCAAAAGCATCTTTCTGAGTTTTTTGACATAATGAGCTTCTCCCAGATCACCTTTATCTTGCACTGCTAATGTATAATATTTTTTGATCTCTATTTTTCCGCGATGGAAAGTCAGATAGCTTCCTGGGCAAAGTTTCTTGATGTTATCAAAGAGTGTATCTTCTCCAGGAATATACCTGAATGAAAGATAATCATTCACGACGCGCTTGCATATATTACGTCTGACAGATGGATGTAGAAGGATTGATTTTATTTCAGATGCGAATATAATGTCTTTTCCATCATAATGATAATAAAGTGGTTTGACACCTATGTGATCTCTCGCTAAAAATAACTGTTTCTTATTTCGATCATAGATCGCAAATGCAAATATCCCTCGAAAATGATTCACACATGAAGACCCATACTGTTCATATGCATGGACTATGACTTCTGTATCTGTTTCGCTCATGAATCGATGCCCTTTTTTCTCCAGCTCTTCCCTGAGCT
>PCVE01000139.1:0-5737 GCA_002762705.1 Candidatus Woesearchaeota archaeon CG11_big_fil_rev_8_21_14_0_20_43_8
CCAAGATGATCTACAGCATCTGCAATTATATCGAAGCACACATGAAGAAGAACGGTCTTCGTGATTTCGCTGATCAATTGATGGACACGATCGCCTTGTTTGAGAAGCACCCTAATCTTATCCCGAAGTTCGACCATGTCCTGATCGATGAATACCAGGACATCAATTCAACACAGATAAGACTTATCGATCTCTTCTCTGCGAAAAATATCTTCTGCGTAGGGGATCCACGGCAATCGATCTATGGTTGGCGCGGCTCAGATATCAAATATATACTCGGTTTCAAGGAGAGATACAAAGAATGCGAGATCATCACTTTGAAAAAGAATTACAGATCGACAAAGCACATCGTCGATCTGATAAATCTGTCTATCAAGAAGATGTCACTACCTGACCTTGAAGGCACGCTTGATGGGACAAAAAAAATCACATTGACAAAATTTGATTCTGAACTAAGGGAATTTGGGGCTGTCGTCCAGAAGATCCGGGCCTCGGGATTGAAGGGCGGCGAGATATTCGTTCTCGCGCGCACAAACCGTCAGCTGACAGACCTCTCGCAATACATGAAACGCATGGACATAAAGCATGTCGTGCGCGCTGATGATTTTAAGAAAATGGTTGCAGCTGGTGAAAACGATGTGACTCTTGCCACGATCCATGCCATAAAAGGCCTGGAAGCAGAAATGGTCTTTGTGATCGGATGCCATGGCCTGAATTTCCCATGCAAAGGAAGCGACCATCCTGTGATCGACATGATAAAGATCGACGAGTATGACAAAGAGGAAGAAGAGAGAAGACTTTTCTATGTCGCGATGAGCCGCGCTAAACGGATGCTGCATATGTCATATACAGGGAAAAAGCAGACTCATTTTATCACTGATGAAATGCTTTCTTTGATTGATGAGACTGCGGTCAAAGGCGGGAAGAAAGCGGCGCCTTACAAGAATAATTTCTCCCGATCAAAAAGCGGATTCAAGAAAAGCTTCATGCGCCCAAGCGGTGTCGTAGGCAGGCTCAAAGATTGGCGGTGGGCGGTCAGCGAGAACTATGGCGTACCTGCGTTCATGATCCTCCATGACAAGGCCCTTATCGAGATATCACAGCAGATGCCCTCGACACTAAGAGATCTTGAGAGCATATCCGGCATCGGCGCCACAACGATAATGAAGTATGGAGAAGAGATACTCAGGATCGTGAATAGTTAATATTTATATATCTCAATTGCACAAACGAAACCATGACAAAAGTCAAACGCAGATGGGACATTTTGACTGATGAAAAACGGAAAATCATGATCGAGGAGATCATGACCTATTTCAAAAACGAGATGGATGAGACGATCGGGATGATCGCTGCCGAGAAGATCTTGGATTTCTTCTTAGAGAACCTAGGACTCGACATATACAATTCGGCGATATCTGAATCAAAGAGATGGTTGAAAACACGTCATGATGACATGGAAATAGATTTCGATGTCATGCTTAAGTGAGACGCGTCAACCGCGCTACCATCACCAAGTTTACAGCGTCAGTCATAAGTCAGCGCTACAAACTAGAATACGTATGCGCCAGACGCGCTTACGGCATCAAGTTTAAAGCGTCGACTATCTGCTAGCGCTAGAAACAAAGAACCCTATGCGCCGAGCGGATGCTGTCACTTCGGCTTCGCCTGCGTTCCGGACCCGCTCGTATCTAAGATGCAACTACATTTATCGCAATGTATCTTTTAGAATCAGTCTGATGCGCCGAGCGGGGATCGAACCCGCACCAAAGCGTTGGCAACGCCCCATTGTACCATTCAACCATCGGCGCGAATTAATAATTGGGGATGTCCGGGATTTATAAAGGTTTTCATGATATTGCGTTTTTGTTTTGCAGACTTCTTTATGATTGCCCAAGCGGAACACATTTCACTTCATGTTTTCCAGACCGCTTCTGCCAAGAAAGACGTATTACCACAGCAGTTCTAGGCAGTCACCCTAATTCAAGACAAACAAAGAACTGTCTGGGACTCAAGCCAAAGAGAAATACCACAAGACCATTTAATCATCCGCAAAAGAAAAGGGGCTGCGCTGCTGCGCAGCACCCATACGTGGATGTTTTTGCGAGATTTCGGAAAACATGCTCAAATAGACATTTCAACATAGCTCAAACTATTTCCATTTCTGTTGAGATGCCAATATTCCCCACTTAGAACGAATTGGTAGGGTTACGCGCGTTTAACTACCTAGGAAACTACTGATATTTAAATTAATTGAGTCTGTAATATATAGATTATAACTAGACATAGAAAAAATTTTACAAAAAACACTACTCTTTCTTTCCGAACTCAAAAAGACTTGATAGATGATCATGCAGCACTTTTCCAGAAGCAGCATCCAACTTGATATTTAGCGCTTTCATGGACGCAAGCACAAACGTCATATTCCAGACATCTTCAAAATCAGGCAGATTTTGGACGATCAGGATCTTCTTGATGACTTTCTCGCCAGGATATTTCTCTGAGATTATAGAATCACCGATCTTCTCAGCGTCGATGCTTGACAGAGATACCTTCTTAAGATCGAGCATCTTGACAGAACCATCTTTCTTGAATACTTCTTCAGCAGGGAGCCTGTCGATTGTAGCGCCCATGTTGAATGCAGTCATGTTATCGTTGTCAGGATCATAGAATCCAATCTGCCACACATCTGTGCCACGCATGATGAATCCATGAGACAGGTAGCATGGTTTGTTGCTTTCTTTCCATCCTTTGAAACTTTCATCCTCAAGTAGTCGCTTGTATTCTTCAATAAATTCCATCTTGAAAGATAAGACTACCTAAGCGTTTAAAAAATTTTTTAAATCAAGACCCTTTAAACGGTAACGATATGGAAGAAAAGAAGAAGAAAGACCTGTTAGAACGCATCGAGCCAATACTGGATGATGCCATGCATAAGTACTTAGGCATCACAATAAACGAGCTAAGAGATGATCTGGTCGCAAAATTGAGAAAACCATGGATCAATTATGAGATCGACACAAAAGTCCCATTCAAGGATGCAAAGCATATGTTCAAGAAGATGTATCTCCACAGATTGCTTCTCCTCTATTTTGGCAATGTGTCCGAAGTCGCGCGTGTGGCTGGCATCAATCGACGTTCAATACATCGGATCATAGCAGACGTAGGTATAGATATAGAGAAGATACGAAACGAGATGGTAAAACGCTATGACATCAAACAGCAGACAGTCAATACACTTATCGAGGATGTGCTTGATAATTACAAGCAGATGATCCACCCACAGAGATTAGAATCCATGTATCAGAACATCGGCGAAGTCACAAAAGAGCTTTTAATCGAACTTCCCGAAGAGCAGCTACCTCTTGACAAAGCTGAGGATGAGTTCGAGAGAAAATACTTGACAAAAGCGCTTGAAGAGAATGCATGGAACATCACACACACCGCTGAGAAGATCGGCCTCAGATATGAGACATTGCACCGGAAGATAAAAGAGCTTGGGATAGAGAGACCGAATTAAAAAACGACCCAAAAAAGACCCACACATTCTGTCGCTTTAAATGCAAAACTATATAAGCCATTCTTCCAGAACACCCAAATAAGGGGGACAGACAATGTTATGCCATGTTGCAGGGGTTGTACCGATAACTACAGCAGATATCGATGACCTAGTGTGCACAGCAGTTTTTTTTGCCGGATGCAATTTCAGATGCCCATTCTGTTTCAGTTCTGACATCCTTGATTTCAAACAGGATTTTTCTAAAGACATACGCATCGTCAAACAGCAGATAGAGAGAAATTTCCCATTTGTCGATGCAGTGCTTTTCTGCGGGGGAGAGCCGACACTCCAAAAACCAGTATTGATCAATCTTGCGGCATTCGCGAAAGAGAAGGGCATGAAAGTCGCGATCGAGACTAATGGATCAAAGCCAAATGTCCTAAGGGAACTCCTCGACAAACATCTTGTCGACTACATCATACTCGATCTCAAAAGCCCTTTGAACACAGACAACATGACAAAAACATTAAGACCATTATCGACATTCTTCTTCACTATCGACGACATACTTGCATCGATAAAAGAGACAATGGCGCTTCTGAAAAAACGAAGAGATGATGTAGGACTCATAATCCGAACAACAGTCGTCCCCATGCTCACCTACAGAAAAGAGCATTTCCTCGAGATGGCATATGATATAAAAGACCTCGATGCAGTATGGGAGCTGCGGCCTTTTGTCAATGCTAGTTCAGTGGTCTCTCCAAGATTCAAAGAGACAAACCCCCCATCTTCTGAATTTCTCAGGGGCCTAAAGAAAGTGTGCCTTGCTGAATATCCAGATATGCGAATAAGGATAAAAAGATATGATACTGATTGCAACTTCTGCAGGGATTAGGACAGAAGACCATTTCTTGACTGAACTTTTTTGCAAGTCCGTATTTTGGGTTTCATGTATCGCTCACTTTTTGCAGAGTTCCGGCCGCGTTATGCGACCCGAACGATCGACTGCATGATGCTCCCCCCAATAGATTTTCCCTATGATAACCAAAAGACACATATCGGAGCAAGTAGCGCACGTTTGCGAAGCAAAGGTGCTCTGCAAAATAAGGGAATCGTCAAACATCAAGATCTGCATAGATAACTTACAACAGAGCCCCTGACTGGATAGACTTAAATACCAAAATCTATTACTCTATCGCTATGTGTGGCATAATCGGCATATTCGGAATGGATGATGCTATCAGGAAAGTCCTGGATGCATCCACGATGATCTCTGCCAGAGGCAAAGATGGATATGGTGTATCTACAGGAGACATCACATTGACAGAAGGATCTATCGAAAGATTCCAAAAAGCGGCCACACAACTCAAGTCGAAAAATGCCCTTTTCCACAACCTGCATTCGATGGTCGGACGTGTCATGCAACCATTCTCAGTGAAGAACGAGATATTCGCGGCGAACTGCGAGATATATAATTGGCAGGAACTTCAGACAGCCTATGATCTCAAGACAAGGAACGATGCAGAGTGTCTTTTCAGATTGCTGTCGACAGAAGGCACAAAAGCGTTGAAAGAGCTCGATGGAGTCTATGCGTTTGTGCATTGGAAAGAAGATAATATCATCTTCGGAAGAGATATAATTGGGGTCAAACCCCTCTGGTACTATTCTGAAGGCAAGACCTTGATTGTCTCATCAGAAGCGAAAGTGATCAAGAGTCTTGGCATGGCCCCAAAAGAAGTAGAACCACGGACAGTATTTACTTTCAATCTGAAGGATGGATCAATGACAAAAGAACAAAGAAATTTCTTCTCGCTCGAGTGTCCGGTCCAGCAATCCAAAGACAAAGCTATCGCATCAATCAATTATCTGCTCGAGCACGCTGTGAAAAAACGCGCGGTCGGGAAATTCGGCATACTTTTCTCAGGTGGCATCGACTCTACTATGATCGCGATGATGTGCAAGCAAAATGGTTACAATGTCACGCTTTACTCAGCAGCATTCCAAGAAGGGAATGTGAAAGAACCAGAAGATATCATCTGGGCAAAGAAAGTGGCAGAGGTGCTTGATCTCCCATTGAAGACAAAGATACTGACACTTAAAGAGACAGAAATGATCATCCCTGATGTGATCCGTTTGATAGAGGACCCAAGCCCGGTCAAAGTTGGTGTCGCGCTGCCATTCTTCGTGTGCGCAGAGATGGCAAAAAAAGACGGCATGCGCATGGTAATGTCAGGCCTT
>PCVE01000139.1:5763-11938 GCA_002762705.1 Candidatus Woesearchaeota archaeon CG11_big_fil_rev_8_21_14_0_20_43_8
GGACTTAAAGAGATCCACTCCCGTGACATGTACAGGGACGATGTCATCATGATGCACCACGGACTTGAGCTTCGTCTGCCATTCCTCGACACAAAGCTGATCGCTTTCGCGCTCAGCATACCACCCATGTACAAGATTGTCGGCGATGTCAAGAAAGCGATCCTTCGGGAGGCGGCGATGGAATTGGGGCTTGACCACGACATCGCATACCGGAAAAAGCTCGCCGCGCAGTATGGTTCTAATTTCGATAAGGCATTGATCAAACTCGCGAAAAAAAATGGTTTTGATAAGAAAGGAGAGTATCTTCTGTCCATCACCGATAGATTGATCCTTTAGATTAAATGATTCTTTCGTTCGGGACCCCTGAGAAATAGTAAGATAATCGCGCTACGACTTTTGTAATCGTTTGAAACTGGAATTATGGGCTCAGGGGGGTTCGAACCCCCGACCTTTCGGTTGCTCGCTGGCCATCAAAGACCATTAAGAGCCGAATGCTATACCACTAAGCTATGAGCCCGTATTTCACATCCGAGTAGAATATCAATAGTATTTAAAGCTTAGTGTTGGGAATACTGATCCCACACAAAAAAACAAGACAAATCATAATAAAGTGGTCTTGATGCCGGCCTTTATCAACCCGAGCATCTTCGATGGCGGAAGCCTGCTGAATCTCTTTATCAATCGCACAGCATAAGTCGGCCGCATATAGAATCTCTTATAGGCCTTCTTCACAGTCAACTTTATCTCATCGACAGACCGATCCTTAGAGACAAACACGACTTCATCCCAGCTCATGAACTTTGACCAGTCCTCTGTTATGAAACTACCATGTTCCTTCGCAAGACCATAGAGCTCAGTCCCAGGGAACGGAGTGGTGATAGGGAACTGGACATAATCAGGATCCAGCTCCATCGCGAAATCGACAGTCTTCTTCGATTCCTCGACAGTCTCGCTCGGAAGGTTCAGCATAAAAGAGCAGAATGATTCAATTCCGACTTTACGGCATAACTTCACCGCTGTTCTCGCCTGCTCAAGCGTGATATCTTTCTTGATCATGTCAAGAAGCCGCTGGTTGCCGGACTCGATACCGAAGAAGATCTGGTAACACCCAGCCCCTTTCATCTTCCGAAGAAGATCCTCATCGACCAGATTCACCCGAGTGAAACAAGCCCATGGAAGATCGATCTTGTTCGCGATCATCGCATCACATAGCTCATACACACGCTTCTTGTTGACTGTGAATGTCTCATCATAGAATTGTATCCCGTCGATGCCGAAATCTTTGATCATATGTTTTATCTCATCGATCACATGCTGTGTGCTGAAATATCGGAATGATCTTCCGAAGTTGATATGTCCTGAGCAATACGCGCATCGATATGGACAACCACGAGAGGTCATGATATTCAAAGTTTTTCTGCCGCGCAGCTGCGCTGAAGAATGATATGAATCCATAGGGAAGAGATGTCTGGCAGGCAAAGGAATCGAATCAAGATCATGTATCAATTCCTGTTTCTTATTCGTTATTGTCTTCTTGCCTTTCTTCCACACAATGCCACCTACTAAAGATAGGTCTTTTCCATCCTTAAGGCATGAGATCAGTTCGCTAAAGGCAGTCTCGCCTTCGCCTGCGACAACGAAATCAATCTCTTTCTTCTTCAGATATTCAGCTGGGAAAAGTGTGACCTGGGCACCGCCGAGCACTACTTTTGTGTCCTTATCTATCTTCTTTGCCATCTGCGCGACTTTGCAGCATTGCTGTATGTTTGTGCAATAGGTCTGCATGCCGACAAGCCCTGGCTTGAATTGTTTTATCATCTTCTTTATATCAACATAAGAATATCCTTTCGCTTCTGAATCGACAATCCTGACTTCGTGCCCATCTTTCTCGGCGACAGCCGCTATGTATGCGAGTCCAAGTGGTGGATACAATGTCCCTGCGTCTTTCAATTTACCATATCTCTCTTCAAGGGAGACTGGAGGAATGATAAGCATTATCTTCATAAGTCAACACCTCATCGATTTGCCTTTGTTTGGCAAGGAATATACTTTCAATAAGCGGTATAAAGTCATCTCGCTTTTAGTCCTGAAACGCCCGAAAAGACCGAACGCCATTGCGCTGAAAAAATTTACCGGATGCCTGAACATCTTTATGAGATAACTACGGATGTATATTTTAAATCTTGTCTTATTCAGATAATCATAATCCTTGCGCCACTTCGGCGAGAATGTGAGACTTGTGAGATCCTTCTGCTGGAAAAATTCATACGGCGCAGATCCAGGCACTGGAGCCATGACAAGGATCGCCATCTCATCAAGCCCTGCTCTGAAAAGCTCATATACATAGTCTCGTGTCTGGACGATATCCTCTTTTTTCTCACCGGGATATCCAAGGATGAAGCACGCCTGCGTCGTGATGCCAAGACTCTTCATGACTTTGAGCATCTTCAACCCATGTCCATGATCAAACGGTTTCTTCATCAGACTAAGGACCCTCTTAGAGCCAGATTCCGGAGAGAAAGAGACATAATCACACCCAGCTTTCGCAAGAAGCGTCAGGACTTCTTCATCAAATGTCTCTATCTTTGTCCCCGAAGCGAATTTCAGACGGACATCAAGCCGGGAATCTATAATCCCTTTTGCAAGATCGAGCATCCTCTTCTTGTCTATCGTCGGATTAAGATCTTCTATATGGAAATATTTCACACCATGATCTTTGTTGAAATACTTGATTTCATCAAGCACATTATCAGCAGATCTGGCGCGCCACCTCTGCTCTGTCATGAATGGGATTGTGCAGAAGCCGCATCTGAACGGACAGCCGCGCGATGTCAACAATGGAAGATATGACCCTCTGTATGGCGCATGAGCATAACCGAGCTTCCAATAATTCCTGATCGGGAACAGATCCCATGCGGGAAACGGAAAAACATCAAGTGAACCTGCAGGCATACGTCTCTTGTTTATCTTCTGCTTCCCCTTGTCAAGATAGATCAGGCCATCGATAGAAGATAGATCCTTCATCTTCTTCTGCAAAAGCTCAAGAAGAGTGAATTCAGGCTCCCCATAGATCAAAAAATCTGCACCAGCGTTGAAGTAATCATCAGTCGCCTTAAGGAGTGGATATGATGTGACTGCCTGTGAATTCTCGATGATGCAAATCTTCGTTTTGCGCTTTTTCTTCAAGACCTTGACAATCTTTAGGATATCATCATGTTCTATAAGATGTCCTGCGCAGATACAGATAAGATCAGTATTTCCACTCACCCTCCCAGCGACTTCCATTGGGAACAACCCTTGTATAATATTATCTCCACAGACTCTTTTCTGTGTTGGCCGCTCACCAAAAGCGTCGACTACAGATATGTCAAATCCTTTTTCGCGTAGGAATGAGGCAGCATACGCTAAGACTATCGGCATATAAGGAATACCTGTGCCGAAAAAATCCCCTTTCTGGGTCACGATATTCGGATTGATAAACGTTATCTTAACTTTAGCCACCTCCACCCATCAATTAACCTTTAAAGGATTTATAAGTTTTGCGTGGTGTAGAGCATTTCTAGAAATATTCTATAGACAGAAAACATATAAAGGACCACACACATAACATCACATGGAGTACGATAATATATGATTTAGGTGCTTTATGGGACTCACTGCTTTGATCATAAACGACCACAAACAACCCTCGCTATTTGAAAATCTCAGCAAAAGAGGTTACACTGTGAAGCAGGCATTCAACGGGACTGAAGGTATCATGCTCGCCACATCCAGATGCTTTGATCTGATCATCCTCGACTATATGCTCCCGGACATATACGGCCCAGATATCGCAAGGCAGATACGCCAGCATGACTGCGACACATTTATCCTTGGTTATTCAGGACACTGGGATGAGATGTGCAGATGGCATGGATTAGATGATTATGCGCATTATGATCTCGATGTGAAGCTCGACTCATTGAATCGATGAAATTATAAATAAAACTGTTTCTAATAGACCACAGGTGATACAATGGATATATCAGCAATAATAGGCGTGATTGGTGGCCTCATGATCATATTCGGACTTGTGATACTGCTAATAGGGATTGCCACATATATATTCTTCGCGCTTGCATTGATGGCGATAGCAAAGAAGACAAAGACAGAGAACCCATGGCTTGCATGGATACCGATAGCAAACATATATCTGATGACAAAAATCGGAAAAGTTCCCTGGTGGACAATGTTTGGACTATTACTTGCATTAATTCCAGCAATAGGTTGGCTACTCACAACAGCACTCGGTGCATTCTGGTGGTGGAAGATCGCAGAGGCACGAGGGAAACCAGGCTGGCTTGGTATCCTCACGATAATACCGCTCGCGAACTTCATCGTGATTGGTATCCTCGCATGGGCGGACTAAAAACCTTTTTATATTCCTTTTCTTATTTCTTCCTCGATAGGTGATAATAAATGAACACAGCAGTCATACTTGGAGGCGGTTCTGGCAAAAGATTCGGAGCTGAAAACAACAAGATTTTCACGGAACTATCTGATATACCAATTATAGCGCACACATTGCAGGCATTTGAAAACAATCTGAACATAGATGAGATTATCCTTGTCTTACGAAAAGAAGACAAAGACATGATCCGAAAAGTCCTGACCAGACACCATTTCTCAAAGCTCAGATCAGTCATCGTCGGTGGTGATGAGCGACAGGATTCTGTGTCCAATGCGATAAGATTCCTTGACGGGAAAAATACTTCTGACGACAGCATAGTCCTGATACATAATGGAGCCAATCCATTGGTGACACAACATGAGATCGACGCAAGCATCGAAGCGGTGACTAGATTCGGCGCTTCTGCAGTCGGTAGTCCTGTGAAAGACACAATCAAGCTTGTGGAAGATGAATTCTCGATCAGCACACCTGACAGGCAGAACCTCTATGCGATGCAGACACCACAATGCGCGAGATTCTGGCTTCTTCGAAGCGCACACGAAAAAGCCAATGAAGAGAGACACATCGGAACAGACGATGCATCGCTGATAGAGAGACTCGGCCATAAAGTGAAGATAATACCTGCATCTGAAGAGAACATAAAGATAACAAGACCATTTGATCTGCTGATCGCAGAGACCATACTGAATAAAAAAAAGGTGAATCGCAATGTATAGAATAGGGACAGGACAAGATAGCCATAGATTCTCAAAAGACAAAGAAAAGAAACTGGTGCTTGGCGGCATCGAGTTCGATTGGTTCGGACTTGAGGCTAAATCAGATGGCGATGCAGTCATACATGCATTATGCAACGCGATGAGCAGCGCGATCGGCGGACCATCTATCAGCAGATACGCAGATGCCATGCGAGAGCAAGGAATAATAGACAGCAAAGAATATCTGAAAAAAGTGAATGAAGCAGTCTCTGAAAGAGGTTATGGTGTCTTGAACATCAGCATCTCGATAGAGGCGAAAGAACCTCAGATAGAACCGAAAGTCGATGAAATGAAGACAAAGCTCTCTGAACTCCTTGATGTCGATCCAAAAGAAATAGGAATCACTGCGACAAGCGGCGAGGGTCTCACATCAGTCGGCAATGGAGACGGCATACAAGTACATTGTTCGGTGATGCTCAAAAAAAAATGAAAGCATATGCGAAAGTCAATCTTTCACTGAATATCCTCGAAGAACTGCCAGATGGATATCATACAATTAGTACTGTGATGCAATCAGTGGATCTAAGTGATGAACTGGAATTCATTGTTTCTAAAAAAAGACTTGTCGTCAGATGTGATGACAGATTGATTCCATCTGGGAAAGATAATCTCGTATACAAGGCAGCAGATATTCTCCGAAAAAAAGCGAATATTGCTGCTGGCGCGACAATAATTATCACAAAACGCATTCCTGCTGGCGGCGGTCTTGGCGGAGGAAGCGCAGACGCCGCTTGCGCATTGATGCACCTCAACAAGATGTGGAATATCAATATGACTTTTGATGATCTCTCAAAACTTGCATCAGAGATCGGGATGGATGTCCCATTCTTCATATATGGCGGGACTGCGCATTGCACAGGAAAAGGCGAGATCATCGCACCCGTAGCATCACCAAGCCAGTTCGACATAGTCATCGCGAATCCAGGGATACATGTCTCGACAAAAGAGGCTTATGCTGAAGCAGGATGCA
>PCVE01000012.1:0-872 GCA_002762705.1 Candidatus Woesearchaeota archaeon CG11_big_fil_rev_8_21_14_0_20_43_8
AACATATCATATGATTGTTTCAAATATGAGTGCGTCCTTGGACAGACACAGGCTGATGCGGGGATATTCAGGTTAAGGACAAATCTGCCTTCAGGATGCAACAATGGATTCCTCATAGCAGAGAAAGCAGGATATCTGAAGACACGAGTGCAGCAGAACGGACCTTATCAGGAGATAGATCTAAAAAGCGTCAAGATGTTCAATCTGACATTTGTCAAACATCCGAAAAATGACCTTTCCAATGCAAAAGCCCTCGATCCATGGGACAGTGTTGTTATGCATATCGAGAGTGTAGACGGTGAATACGAAACCTATGTAGATTACACTCCAGGAACTGAATCAGAGATCGAGCTCATACTCGAAGACACAAAATACAAAGTTGACATAATGATGTATGACAATCTTGATAACACTATATATGGTGGATACAAAGGGAACCTGAGCATCGCAAGATACGATCTGCTGAATGCTGACACCATCGTATTGCATGTAGTTGAATCGCTTCCAAAACCATTCACCATGGAAGATAACGTGGCTATCGCAAAATACCTTATCGATGACTGGAAGATTTACAGCGGACCTTTGAAACCGACATTTGAAAGCTAAAAAATATAATAAGAGAAATATGAGGATATGATGATGAAAGACATCCAGAAGTGGGCAATCACAAACCTGATGCTATTATTCATCATCCTTCTGCCAGTCCACACTGCTTGGGCCGTGAGCATTACAGGTGTCAGTGTGACAAAAGGCTCTGACAGCGCAAATATCGCATTCACGACAGACAAACCATCGAGTATCTATCTCCGTTATGGCCCGACACAGAAATATGGAAAATCATTGACTGACAGCGCGCTTACGACTAACCATCT
>PCVE01000012.1:926-7153 GCA_002762705.1 Candidatus Woesearchaeota archaeon CG11_big_fil_rev_8_21_14_0_20_43_8
CCTGAAGATAGCAGGATTGACCGCCGATACGTTATATTTCTACGAGATCAATGCGACTGATGGAAACAACACCACTATGGCTGTGAATGGAAGCTTCTCGACAATAAATGTCTCTGTCAATTCTACTTCGACGACAGCGACCAAAAGCACTTCATCACCATCGTCAGGGACTCTTGATTTCACCATACCAGCGATCACAAATCTCAATTCTCTTGACATCATCGGCAAAGCCGCATCAGATTCCACAATCCAGATATTTGTCAATGGACAGTTGAAAGGCACTACGACTGTGAAGAGCACTGGAGAATTCACTTTGGATAATGTCGCCCTTGACACAAACAAACAGAACAACACAATAAAAGTGATTTCAAAAGAGAAAAGCGGCACTGTCACGACAGAAGAGAAAAGCATATTGATCGACACAAAACCGCCTATATTGACGATCCAAAAATTCGATTCAAAGACAAAACAAAGCACATTCTACATAAACGGCACTGTCAATGAAGCTGTGACGATCTATTTCCAAATTATCATCGCAGACACAAGTTATGCAGATACACCTCCAAAGATAACTGGATTCAATGCAACAGGCGGAGATGGAACTGTCAAATTAGATTGGAATCGCCCGAATATGAAGAATATCAACAGATACTTGATCTACAGAAGCGATATCGGATTGATCGACCAGACATCAGATGAATATTATACAGATAAATCTGTGAATGATAAAACAAAATACACTTATCAGGTATCTGTCGAAGATAATCTCTGCAGCGAAGGATATAGATCTGATGCAGTCAGCGCGACCACGCTTGGGACGAATATCACACGAAAGACACCGGTGCTGCAGAATTCAAGCTGCCAGGTGATGGGAACAAAATCGATGACCGCAAATGGCGCATTCACTTATCGTCTGAGCCTGAAGACTGGAAACAATACGATCAAGATCACAGCGGTCGATGCAGCAGGAAACAAAGCAACGGAGACATACATGCTGTTATCTGATAATGATGCGCCGACATTCAAAAATACAAATCTCGATGCGATAACGCCATCCTATCTCTGCCAAGAGACTGTGCGAGGCCAGCTTGATGAGCTGTCAACAGTATATATCTATCTCAATGACGCAACAATACCTTCTTATCAAACTAAGACAGATGCTGAAAACAAGTTCGCGATCAATGCAAAATTCTCAAAAAGCCTTGATCTGAAGATTACCACAAGCGATTTCAACACGACAAACCAACCAAATACCCAGTCAAAACTACAGTATGGTGAAGAGAAATGGCAGAACAAAGTGAAGATAGTCGCGATCGACGAAGCCGGAAACAACGAAAGTGAGACAGCGACCGTTGTCTGCGCGAACTGCGGACAAGGTTCTGATTGGCAGATAAACATCGGCGAGATAACACCAAATGAGATCACACCGAGATTCATCCTGGATGGGATCGGACAGATAGGATTCACATACAATCTCACCTGGAGAGGGATCGGTGACGCACCGACGATAAAAGATATAACAATGGGTTTTTATCCCTTAAGCGACCATGACACAGATAAATATGATTCTGACTGGGTAAGGAAACCGATCAATCTCATCAAGGGCAACAATCCTGTGATCGGCTATGTCGAAGTCCCTTTCAGGAGGATGGATCCAAGGACCGGCGCACAGAATGATTCTATGACGACATATCAGCTTGAGAACAACATATCCATGAATCATTATGAAGAATGCCTGATGCCAGGCGCAGGATGCATCCGGCTGCCATTGATGATGACCATAGAATATGGTGACACGGGTCTGCAAAAGCAATGCTGGAACACAGAGGTTTTTATACAGCCCCCATTCCTCAATCCAGATTCAGCATACATCAAACCATTCTTGAACGCGTCTGTCATGGCTATCGACGCAGCCATGCAAGTCATCAATAAGACATTGACAATAATCCGGCCAGTGACCAAGTATACTCTAATCGCATGCCTCTCACTTTTTGTCGTTTCATGGCTTCAGTACATCTCAGAATATATGTCCTGCGCAGGGACTGGCGATGGTAGCAAATGCGAATGTGACGAAAGCGGCTGCACGACAGAAGCATGCACAGCATGTTATCAAGCCAAAAAGACATCCATGTCTGTCGCGAAGCTGCAGCATTATGTCTGCGACAGGATATTCTGTCCTGCTGCTCCGACATTTGATAGTTTTGTGGAAGATATACAGAAGCAAGGAAAGAGCTCGAAGATAAAGACATCGAATTGTATAGATTATACAATCGATTATGAAAAAGCATCTACTAAGGACAATTGTGATGGGAGCATGGTCCCACCGATAACAAAACCGAATCCTGAATGCTGTGAAGAAGAATATATGGAGAGATGGGATAGTTCTATCCTCCTCATGGATGAATTCGAGAAATCAAAATGCCTCAAGAACCCGAATGCAGAAGGGTGCAGCTCACTTGGTCAGATATTCGATTGGGCGGCGGATTTCAGTTTCTGTGGGAATGGAGAAGGAAGTGGAGTGCAATTCGTGACAGGTTCAGTATGCTTAGATGATACATGCAAGAAGACTGTATCGAAAAGTTTTGTTGTTGATCTGGACAAGAAAAAAGTATGGCTTGGTGACAAATCAGAGGTCGGTAAAGTCGACCCGGCCACAAAAGAGCTTGTGACTGTGAAGAATTATGTTGATAATCTTGGTGCGCAGGTTTTTGATTCAAGTGATTGCACAAAAGACAAGAAAGCGAAGAACATGCTGGTGCCACAGACTATCCAAGGTATGATCTGTCCGCAGGATTCCATAAAGAAATACGTGGCCGATCCAACATCAGGGATACTTCGCAGCATACAGGCAGTATGCTTATCCGCGATATCAAATTATCTATCGAAATATCAGGCAATACTCGGCCTGATCCGGGCATGCTTCAACACGATACTCGTCACAGGAGATGGCTCTGCTGGCGTATGCAAAGCAGTCTTGAGCACATATATCTGTGATTTCATCTATTATCTCATCAAATGCGTGCAGGAACCAACAGACGAAGGTTATGGTGTCAAATATGATGGCATCAAAGGTGTGTTCACTGCCATGAGCTCTGCCACAGCGAAGATCAAGCAGGGAGTGACTGACAGATATGGTTCATCGAATCTCTATCAGGTCATGTTTGTCCAGAAAAAATTGATCCATAGTCTCTGCACAGCCGCATTCACAGGCGACTGGGATATCAATTGGGATTCTCTTGTCGAAGAAGCCACGAAGATACCTATCGATTCCACTGTCGTCATCGCTCCGGCAAACAGGAGATTCATGGCATTCAATCCAATCAACGGCTACACCACACATATATACAATATCGGCATGGTCGTGATTGCAGGCGCTGACTTGACATATGATGTCGATCTTGTGTGCTCTAACTCAGGCAACTGCAAGGATTTTGTCGGCGGAAGATGCGACTGCATGGGCACTAGCGAGAAAGTATTGCGGGTGACTGGACAATTTGGAAATGGCCAACTAAATCAGGGTGAAGTCATAGACAACGCCCCTTATGTCCAGGTGAAGGCTGACAACACACAATATGCGAATGTCCGTTATGACAAAGTCAGGATAACTTACAAATATAAATCAAACAGTGGTGTCGAGACCACAAAGACAGTCGAAGAATCGATATCACAGGTCGGAGGATCGCCACCTAACCAGTGTAAGTTCTATTTCCCATCTGGATTCTTATGCACGTTCCTGACAGACGCAGATGGGATCGCATATTACACTAAATGGCCAGAAGTGGTCTATGATAACACGTATACGGCTGAAGGAGGATATTACAAGATTGGTGACAGGATAGTGCTAAAGTCCACTGTGCAGACGCTTCCCCCGTCTGACCCAAGCAAGCAGAATTCAATCAAGAAATTCGCGAAAGTGACGGTCAAGAATCAGCATAACAGCATTGTATATGGACCGGCATATTTCCCAGTCTCAGATATGACATCGGATAACACAAGATTGATTCCAGAAGCGTCATTCAAGATAATGACAAGTCATTTTGGCCAATATACTTCATCAAAAGCGAGCTGTACTGTGAATCAGGTAAGTGGCGCGACTTCGCTTGGCCTTTCCACTGTCTATTCCACGAGCAGCGCTCCGCAGATGGTCATTATCAAATACGAAGGCGGAAAATACAAGGCATGCGCTGCTGAGAAAAAAGTGAGTACGGCTGGCGCGACTTTGGGATATCAATGCTCTGGCGGCAAAGAGATCTACACTGATCTCGTGAAACAATCATCAAGCCAGGAATACCAATATTCAAATGTGTTCTTCAGCGAAAACAAGAACGAAGTACCAAAAACTGGTGCCGCAACTGCGCTTGACTGCGCAGCGGTACAGCAACAGAATGTCGATGTGTGCCCGACGACGCCAGTGACATGGACTGTACAGGTGACTTTGCATTCAGGCACAGATAATGGATCTATATCACAGACACCCGAATATTATCAGGGGAAATCTCAGGACAGTGGGGAATTGTCTGTCAAGGTCAAGTGCTATCAGGACAACACCACTTTGAAATGCGGGATTGGTAGTGTTCTCCAGCAGCAATGCCTGTGCACGAAAGGTCTTGTCATGGAATCCTGCAATGCAGGAAGTATATGCTGCGCGACAGGATGCAGAAGCGATGGAAAAGATTGCAATGGAAATTCAATATCCGGGGCGACCACAACAACAGGCTGTAGTCCGATCACTATATTATCATCGATAAGCGCAGCACAGATGAAGACCTGGTATGGGGATCCGATGAACATGCCAAGCGCAAATCTCGGGACGACGACTTTCCGCGGAAAGACGATAACAATGAACAAGAAAGTCCTACCGCTCTTCGACTGCATAAGCAAAGAGATAGATAACACCTGCTCTGCTGCAGACAAAAACTATCAGTTGACAAGCGTCAGCGACACAAGGGAGACCAATACATATTCAGGTGGTGGGATAAGCAAACACTTATATGGGATCGCGATTGACTTGAATCCCGCAACAAACCCATTCTGTTATTCGACACCTACAAATCAAGGGGCAAGCGGATCTTCAAAATGTCCCACATCACCATCGAAGCCAGAAGACAATATAATAAAAGACCTCCCGCAATGCTGGATAGACGCCATGCAGAAATATGGCTTCCTCTGGGGCGGAACAAAGCAATGGTCGATGCTTGAGGCAGCGGCAAAAGACTGGGGAAGAGACAGCATGCATTTCAATTTCTATGGTGATCCATCGACGATAGGGGCGGTCACGACCACCACCACTCCGACTGCTTCGACAAGCAGCCTTAAATTCGACGGGACATATGCGGGATACAGCGGATATAAGACATCGAATACACCGTCCTGCAACAGCGGTCAAGACTGCATGATAGATTTTTCATATAATGACAATCTGCTCCTCTCATCAGGCAGCAAGAGTTCAAGGATATGGGTGCCATCTGAAGCAAGAACGTCAGGCGGATCATATCCATTGGTCGTGATGCTCCATGGCGCAAATACAGCCGGTGTGAAGAATCTCATGATATCCTCAGTCCATGATGTACCGAGCGTGGCAAAAGGACTTATCGTCACAAACCAGATAAAACCAGTCATAATCGCAGCACCCAGCCAGACAAAAGACGCAGGGGCAAGCTTACTATGGCCATCTAGTGATTTTGATTTAGTGACTTTTGTCAATGAAGTCGAAAAGACACTTGCTGCGAACAACGCTGGTGTGACTATAGACAAGACAAGTGTGAGTGTATTTGGCCATAGCAGCGCTGGGCAACAGATCGGTTATGGTCTCTTCAAGATAGCGAAGGATTCACAAGATGGAAATATAAATTCAAAAGGAGTGTACCTAAAAGTCGTCGGGATGATAGACACAAGCAGCTCTTCGGTGATGGGCAGTACGATGAAATCTGGATTCGAGAACAGGAAGAATACTGATGTGTTTGGAGTCTGGCAAGGAAAATCAGTGGATTCTCTCGCAAATGCTATGGGAGTCACATCGACGGATTCATCCTGTGACAGCACACTCTATAGCAGATGCAAGATGAACGGTGATGGTTGGCGGGTGTATGAAGCACAGACAAGCACATTATCTTCGATGTTCCCATCTGGGATCGACAACCACAATGCGCTTGTGCTTGCGGGTATGGACACTGCATTGAAACTTTATTTCTCATGATCACATAATATGAAACAGAAAAATGGCCTTG
>PCVE01000033.1:0-2602 GCA_002762705.1 Candidatus Woesearchaeota archaeon CG11_big_fil_rev_8_21_14_0_20_43_8
GCTTGATATCACGGATGAAGAATTAAATGATGATTTAGTATCGACTTTTAAGAATATTTTGAAGATGTTGTCTGAGAAGAAGATCACTGATAAGACAGGACAGCAATTGATGGATGAATTCGGAAACGCGATCGCGGCGAAAGAGGCCTTTGATCCAGAAACATATGTGAAAAAGCACGATCTTCTTGCAATAGGCGACCTATCCGAACTTGATGGTTTCTGTAAAGAAGCAATCGTTGAGAACCAGAAAGCGATTGATGACTACAAGTCAGGAAACGAAGGGGCTTTGAACTTCGTCGTCGGACAGGTCATGCGGAAAACCAGAGGCAAGGCTGACCCTAAAGAAGTGATAGAAAAATTAAAAGAGATGATCCAGTGATTATTTCCCCCCTAGTTTGATGATTTCTTCGAGCAATCTATCCGCAAGTTCATATACTGCTTTTACTTGTGCATCATCTAGAATCGGCGGTTCTTCTTTCTTATCATCCTTCATGAGTTCATCCAAGGACGGAAGTTCATATTTCTCCTGTTGATAGATACGGATTATGCCGCGGATTCTTTCGCAAAGTTCTGATTATTGATATCCATCTACAGATAATAAATAATTTTCCATAGCTCACAGCCCATAGCCTGATACCAAAACCCAATACATCTTATAGAAAAACTTTAAAGCCCTGCAAATATCACCTTAGAGTATGAAAGTCACCATGCTTGGCACAGGCACTTCAGAAGGCATTCCTTCCATCGGTTGCGACTGCAGAGTCTGTCTGGATGCGGCAGATGAGAACAGCAGAAACAGGAGAAGAAGGTGCTCGGTCCTGCTCAAGTACAATGGGGTGAATGTTCTTATAGACACATCACCAGATCTCTATGAGCAGGCTAGACGAAACAGGTTCGATCTCTTAGATGCAGTATTATTCACACACCACCACTTCGATCACATCGGGGGACTAAATGATATAAGAGCCTTCAATTTCAACAGAAGAAGACAACACAGAAATTTAGGGATCAAAGAAGAACCAGAACCGATAGATTGCTATGGACCAAAAGATACACTCGATGCGATAAAACAGATATTCTATTATATGTTCGATCCAAGGACCCAGAAAGGCGGAGGCTTGCCATCAATAAGATTGAATCCTGTGGATTCAGAGTTCGAACTGTTCGAGAAGAAAATTATCCCGATACCTGCCTTGCATGGAAAGCAGGAAGTATATGGTTATCGGATAGATGATTTCGCTTACGTGACAGACACGAATTTTATACCAGAGCAATCAAAAGAACTGTTGAAGGGGCTTGATGTGCTTGTGCTTGACGGACTCAGGTACAAAGAGCATCCGACGCATTTCAATCTCGCACAAGCGATTGAGGCTGCACGTGAACTTAAGGCAAAGAAGACATATTTCACACATATGACACACATGGTGGATCACAGGGATCTATTTTTACCTGATGGGATGGAATTAGCATATGATGGATTAGAATTCAATCTTTGATATCTACTGTCTCTTGCGCTGCTTCCTCTTTCTTCTTGCTTTTTGGTTTCTTCTCTTTCTTCTTGTTATTCTCCAGGAACTTTACTTTCCGTTTCACATACTGCACAGGATTCTTTATCATCCCGCACAGATTATCCGGCTTGCAGACACCAAGGTCCTGATACAAGCTCCTGCAATTTGGAGGAAGCATCGCAGGCTTCTTTGAATGATAATTCACATGACCATTGATATTTGTCTCACGCAAAGGGTCAGTATTCTTCTTGTTCCAGTCATCCATTATCTCACGGATCTTCCCCCAATCATAACCAGCGCATGAAAGAAAATTCCCAAGGATGAACAAGGCACGTTTACGGCCATCGTCAAGACCTGCGAGGATGCAGCTTATGCATGGCGGGAACAGTTCCTGTGGTGCAGCGTTCTCAAGAGTCTCGATATCTTTTGAGAAACTCTTCTTATTTCCGATCTCTTCATTTATCATCTTGCTCTGCTCTTTTATCTCAGCGTAGCTCCATGATTTCTGGAGAAGCATAGAGGCTTCAGAAAAATCCACGCCAGTTAAATCCAGAAAATGATATTTCATCTTTATAGTGTCAATCTCAGCAAAGCGCCTCTCAAAGAGCATGACTTTATCTGGATTGAAAGGAAGGCTGACAAGCCCGCTCTTCTCATGCAGAGAATAAGGCATCCTGTACATGTGACGCGATGATATCAGAAGAGTATCCACTTCAAGTATCGGCAGTGGATCGAATTTCTCAAGAAAATCCTTAGACCCACAGCGTTTGCATGATGAACCCTTCTCTTTTATGAACATCTTCTCCATCATGATGTCGCATTTAGGGCATTTTATGAAATCCTTGTTCTCATTGACAGTCTCTCTGCTTTGGCATGAAGGGCATATGAACTCGATCAGGTCCTCGTCATTTTTCGCTATGTCGCTTGAGCCACAGTGAACGCAGATTTTCTTTGTGACATCCTGTCTAGTCTTTCCTGCCAGCTCCACCATCTCGTTTATCGATTTCATGTCCTGCATTATACGAGAGAGCTCGTAATTTGTCTCAGGACCATTGATATAATCGATGAGATACTGTGCTATACGTTTTGGTGCC
>PCVE01000033.1:2610-6153 GCA_002762705.1 Candidatus Woesearchaeota archaeon CG11_big_fil_rev_8_21_14_0_20_43_8
AAGCGTCCTTGTCTCGACACTGTTGAAGACTAAAGGAAATGCCTCGAACGGGACCCCTATGTGGAACCCTTTGTTACCTGAGAATTTCACGCTTATGGTCTTTATCCCATGCTTCCTGAGCGCTTTTATCAAAAGGTCCGTGATCACTTTCGAGAAATCCCAGATCTTGCAGTCGATATCGATTATCAGATCCCAACCAGAGCGAAGCTCATCCTGCTCACGCCTCCTCATTGATGTCGTGAGTTCAAGCGGATTATACCAATGCTCTTCAGAATTATGGAAAGATGTCGCGCCTTTCTTGGCTGCTTCAAGCACATCATTAGGATATTGGAGCACATCTGGCCGTTTTCCGAAATAATCGCCAAAACGGATAGCTATCTCTTTGCCTTTCGCATGGGAGACAATGGCTTGTCTCACATCTTCTCTGGTATAATATCCCGTTTTATCGCTATCTGCCATTGTTGGAACCAGTAAAGGACAAGCTTATTATATGTTTTTGGGCTTGACCGAATCAAGGCAGTAATTATAGGAAGAACATATGCTCAGTTAAGTTTAAATAGGGCAACAATCTGGATTGTATCTATTGAAGGGGTGATGTAGATACCAGAATTGAGAAAAGATTACCTGCTTGACAGATGGGTGATTATCGCAACAGAAAGAGGCAAGAGGCCAAACGATTTCAGAAGAGATAAAGCCGAAGCCAAAGAAGATAGACTATGCTTTTTCTGTCCTGGAAATGAACACACCACACCACCTGAGATAGGAAGGACAGGAACCAAAAAACATTGGAAGATGCGTTGGTTCAAGAACAAGTTCGCTGCGGTCGGAAACCAGGACTTCTATTCACAATCCACAGACGGACTTCTTGAATGCAAAAGCGCAAATGGGATACATGAGATCCTTGTCGAGATGCCTGAGCATGGAAAGCAGCTTTCAGACCTTTCAGTGAAGCAGCTTGCAGAAGTCTTTCATAGATACAGAGACCGGATACAGATCCTTGGAAAAGAAAAAGGCGTCAAGTATGTCGCTGTCTTCAAGAATGAAGGAAAAGAGGCGGGCGCTTCATTGTCGCATTCACATTCACAGATAGTAGCATATAATGAGATACCAAGATATATCAGACAGGAACAGTCTGCATCCGATGCCTATAGAAAAAAGAAAGGACGTTGTGTCTTCTGTGACATTATAAAAAAAGAGAGGAAAAGCGAGAGACTTGCCGCTGAGAACAAGTCATTCATGGCCATATGCCCTTTTGCTTCCAGGTACCCAATGGAATGCTGGATACTTCCAAAAAATCATAGGAAAGATCTAAGAAGCCTAAAAGAGACAGAATTCGATGATCTTGCTTCAATCCTGAAAAAGATTCTCACAAAACTCCGCAGAATAGAAGCACCATATAATTTCTTCATCCATTATGCATCCAATAGAAAAGATCTCCATCTCCACATAGAGATCATACCGAGACTTGCGAATGTCGCTGGATTTGAATATTGCACAGGTACGACAATAAACACAATGGCACCAGAGAAGGCTGCTGAATACTATCGAGGGAAGAGATGAGCGATCTGATTGAATATTATATAGGAGAAAAAAGACTTGGACCTATCGAATTAGATGATGATCTCATGAACAAAAGAGGATTCATGCTGACAAACAACAGAGGCAGTTTTTTCTCGCTTCCGATCAAAGGAAGCAACAGCAGTCTCTATCATGGGTATTATCTTAAGAATAAGATCGAAGCGAAACCATTCAAGTTCATAGAGACCATCAGGCTCAAGAAAACAGATGAGGATTATATCAAACTCGTCAACAAGATGTGGTGCACAGAGAGACATCATGGTGATACGATCGAGCGATTCTTCCTGCCAAAAGGACGCGATGTCCTGATATATGAGACAGAAGGCACAGAAGGGAAGACTGCTGAGCTCATACTCGACATGCGGCAGATCTATGATGATGAGAAATGGTCGAGGAACCATACTATCGAACACAAAGGAGAATATCTTCTGATAACGTATAAGAACAATCATACAATCGCTGTGCTCGCGAAAGGATGTGAATTTAAGGTAATTGATAATTGGCTGCGTGCAGATTACATGCTTGACAGGAGCAGGAAGAATGGAGATGGAGAATGGTATGTCTATCACGCGCTCGATATCAGGCTTTCTTCTGGTTCGATGCTGTTGCTTGGTATGGGAACAAGCCAGGATGAAGCGATAAAAGAGATAGCAGCGATAAAAGACAAAATCGATCTCATCAAATCAGAACAGCAGAGATTCTATCTGGATCATATCGCGAAGAGATATCTTGAAAATCCAACAGCCACAAAGATATCCCTGACAAAGATAACCAAAGATGAGTTACTCTTCGCAAAAGTATTCGCCCATAAAGCGTTTGATGATCTGGCAGTCATCGAAGATGTATTTGGAAAAGAGAAGTTCATCGGATTATATGCAGGATTATGGTGGTTCTACCAGTTCTGGTCACGTGATGAATCGATATCCTGTGGCGCATTGATAAAATTAGGTATGTATGATCAGGCAAAAAGCATCCTTTTCAGGAACATCGAGATTATACTTCCTGATGGCAGGATACCAAACAGATTCCCTTCTTCTGAACTTGGAAGCGCTGATGGTGTCGGATGGACTTTCCACAGGCTAGGACAATTTGTCGATGCATTTCAGGATCGCATCTCGCTAGTTGACATGAATCACATAAAGCAGAAGCTTTGGCTATCAATAAGCAGATTACAGAAGAGCTACCTCGTCAATGGCCTCATCAGGAACAGAGGGCTTGAGACATGGATGGACACTTCAGCAAGCGGAGACGACAGGAAAGGATCAAGGATAGAGATACAGGCCTTATTGCTTTCGATGATCGATATTATGATCAAGCTTTGCAGGTTGACAGATGACGTGAAACGCATAGCAAAATATGAGACACTCAAAGAAAAAGTGCTCACCGCAGTCCAAGTTATGTTCCTCCATGATGATGTGATAGCAGATGGATCAGATGGAGATAATATAGATCTGACTGTCCGGCCTAACGCATTCATGGCTCATTATATCTATCCGTCACTTTTCAGAAAAGAGACATGGATCACTTGTTTTGAGAATATGCAGGATAATATCTGGTGCGATTGGATCAATGGCGGCGGATTCGCGACAATCGATACCAAATCGTTTCTCTTCCAGCCAATATATAGCGGTATGGATAATATCAGTTATCATAGAGGAGATTCTTGGTTCTTCATGAATAATATCATTGCTGTTTCAATGCTTTCACTTGATAAACAAAGATTCCAGCATAAGATTGAGGGGATCATAACAAGTTCTATAAAAGAATTGCTTTATCAAGGGATATGCGGATTTCCAGCAGAGCTGAGCTCTGCTTCGCATCTTGATCCGAATGGCTGCCTTGCGCAGGAATGGAGCGCTGGGACACTGATCGAGCTTTTGGATGCAGTATCAGACTAATTGTTTCTTCTTCAACAGGCTAATGTGAAACCCTCTTCTAGAATACAATAAAAAATATAAGCATCTC
>PCVE01000026.1 GCA_002762705.1 Candidatus Woesearchaeota archaeon CG11_big_fil_rev_8_21_14_0_20_43_8
ATTTGATTTTATCTCGATCGGCCAGGCTGCAGGACCATTCAATGTCTGGACTGTTTCCATATGAGAATCGGGGATATCGAGATATAAATAACTTATGCCTACATTTTCGGCTGTATTGTGACGAAGTCACAATGCTCCGTAAGCTTTGCTTACGAGAGTAGCTTCGGAGGTGGGTTTCGTCCTTCGGACTCAAGCCCACGACTCAAGCACTCAACACAATACAAAATCCACACCACATTGCCCATAGACCATAGCTCACACCCAGATGAGACAGACTCCTTACTTTTAGTCCAGGTTTTGTAGTCAAATAGATCAAGACAAACCGATAAAAAATGAATCAGAACAAACAATTAGAAGTCCGTGCAAAAAGTGGTAATGAATGGGCCCGGCCGGAATCGAACCGGCGATCACCTCCGTGTAAGGGAGGGGTCATAGCCGCTAGACCACAAGCCCATAAGAAAAAAGGAAATAAGAAATCAAACAAATT
Source organism: Candidatus Woesearchaeota archaeon CG11_big_fil_rev_8_21_14_0_20_43_8 (assembly GCA_002762705.1). GTDB lineage: Archaea > Nanobdellota > Nanobdellia > Woesearchaeales > CG08-08-20-14 > CG08-08-20-14. The sequence goes on from PCVE01000026.1 coordinate 488, forward strand.
CGATCTTTTTTGCACGGATGCCCTTGCTCTGCGTATGAGCTTTCTTGCATTTCGCACATGTGTATCTGAAATCGGTCTTCTTCGTGCTCTTCTTGCCGGTCATCTTGAACTTGGTGACTGCTGGCTTTGAATACCTGCCTTGATTTCCAAGTCCTCGCGCAAGCCCTCTTTTTCGTGCTCTGTATTTCGAACCTCGTTTAAGGGCGCTACCAGTCTTTCGCTTCGCCGATGTGATTTTATGCTCTGTATGTGTCTTGCAATATGGACATAATCTCTTTATTGTCTTTGGTTTTTTCATGATTAAAAGACCCCCATGGGAGTATGATAGTGACGTATGAACAGCCACCTATTTATATATGTTTTGCTATATGACCAGCAAAAAAATAAAAACAGGGCCATCATCTTGCTTTCATAGCAGATATAGGGGGAGACAGATTTGGGAATGAAATTGATATCAAGCCAGGGGAAGTGGAAAAATTATCTTAAACAATGCTTAGTCATCGGTGGCGCGACATTGACCCTTGGCGGAGGGATCATCTATGGCATCGGAAACTGTTCTCAGAGACACTTTCAAGAGAAGAGACAGGAGATTGAGATGGATCTCAAGGAAAAAGATCTCAGCAGCGCAAATCATTATCTTCAGAAGATAAAGGATGAAGAAGGGTTGATCGATAAGATCCCATTTGGAAAACAGAGTATCTCTGCTCAACGTGAAACCCTTGAAAACAGACTAATGAATATATGGAAAGATAATCTCAAAAAGATCAGTGATGAGATACAAACAAAGACCGTTTATAGTGATACCAACTGTGATGACATGCATAAGATACGAGATCAGCTTATGACAAATTTATCTTTTAAGAACCAATCCCCTTCTGAAGATATGAAAAATGCAATTGTATTGGATCTTTGGGACCCATATAAAGACGAAAACGATAATTCAGTCAAATTCAACACATATAATATCCCAAAAGAACAGACAATAGCTATCAGAAGGTACAATTTTCTCACATCATGGGCATGTTTCACCGCGATCAAAAAACCGCAGTTCAAAAAGATCGAGAATCTAGAATCGATGACACTGGCCATGATATACAGCGAAAGCGGGCCAAAAAATCAAGAAGAATTCGACAGCATGGCAAGGTGGCTGGACCATGAATTCGTGCGATATTTTCAAGTGACGACAGATCTTATACTTTCTATCGCAAAACAATCAACCAATGAGACCGAATCGATCAAAAAAAGATCAGACCTCAAGGACGAATATTTCAAGACAGTTAAGATAAAAGGCAGTATCAGATCGAATCTAGAAAAAATCGCAAAGATAGGGGGATTCAATTTATCACAACAGGCATTCATGAAAGATTCGCAACAGACAGATGAGTCTCGCATGATGTTAAGTGCCATACTTTCTGAGATAAGATGGATAGACTATGCGCTCACAGATATAGATAAGAAGGATCCAAAAGAAGAGACTATCAATGATATCAATCGACGCTTTGATTCACTAAATATGTATCTTAAATCCTACAAACTATCCGGCCAAGATATGACTAAGATCAATGATGATATCGCTACGACCAATAAAGATTATTATCCGATACATCTCGCATTCATCGGATCCCTCATCACAAAAAGACCAAAAGAAGCATTGCAGGTTCTTTATGACACACAATTCACATGGAATTTTGCCCATGACATACGGGCTATAAAAACAAAAGCACGTGCCCAACTGGTTCTTGCAAAGAATAGATTCGGCAAAGACAAAAAGATAGATCAACTCAATGCAGACTTTCGTAAGCTAGATTATTTTGAATATCAACATCTTGCGAAGTGGTATCTCGCAGAGACGATTATACCTCGTGGTCATTCAGATCTCAGTGGGGATCTTTCATCTGCCAAAACGAATATAGATGAAGCACAGAGACATGGACTTGCTGGAAATGAATTAGACCGATTAAGACATAGGTACGATACACTGAGACGAAAACTCAACTGCCTGCTCGCAGAAGATAAGATGGATGTCCTTGAAAAAAAGATAGAGAATGAAAAAGAAGATGTTGATCTGGGTGACCTTTATACAGAGGCTCTCGCAACGTACAATGCATGCAGAAAATCACAGCCAAGCTACAAAAAGCTCGGAAAACTTAAAAAAAGACTCACACAATGCAAGTTATCCATACTCAGCAGCAATATAGAGACATACATCGATACAATCAGAGAAACATCAGAATCTGATGGGACTGACCTGATGCAGAAGATAACCGAAGGAAGGATAGAGATGCGCAATAATTACTGGGACGCGTTACGCGCCCTCCAACCTATCCGCAGGATATCATGGAGGAGATATAGAGGCGAATTACATAATCTCAAGAATACTATGGCAGATTCACTTGTGAATATCGCAAACCAGGCAGTGACGACTGCATACACAAATGAATCCCTCAACGACAAGAAGATCATGACATTCTTTGCGCAATCCATCTATAAAGAAGCATCTGGATACAACTCGAGATACAGAAAAGAATACTACGAGCAGTCAAGGCTCCTTTGGCACCTGAGGCATTGAGAATATGATTAAGAGATTCTTGACAACAATCGCGCTCACAGCAGGGATTGCTTTTGGTGGCGGATGCAAAGAAGACCAAGAAAAATTCCAAGAGAAAGAACAAACGAAATTAGGCAAGCATTACTCATCAATATTCAAGTCATATAGTGAATCAGTCAATCATTCGGATGATGATTCTAATTTGCGAAACGCTATTCTGTCCTACAAAACTGTAAAAAAGATAGAGGCACAAGTAAACAGAACTTTTCTTGATCGCAGACATCATTTTTCATTTGTCATTATGTATAACCAATTTGCAGATCACACCATCAAAAAGATGGGTGAGATGAACAAAACACTTTTGTCCCTTGAGAAGCGTTCAGACACGATATCATGCAAAGATATAGGACAGAAAATCAATCCGCTTGGACCGGAACAGATAGAAAGTGATCTAAAGGAACTTGGCATAACATCCACACCAGCTCTGCATCTGAAGAACAGACATGATTATCTCATTGAACGATGCAAATTGAACATCGCTTTTCCTTCCGAAGATGATGGATCTATCTTGAATATACTTCAATATATAACTGCAAATAACATATATCCAAAGACATTGCCAGAGATGTTCAAGCTTGCAAAGACCGCCTTAAATAAGACCACAGATACAAAAGCAGCTATAGAACAGTTAGAGATGATAGCAAAACATGCGGATCATAGCTTATTCCTGGATCTGATCGATATTGCCAAGGAACGTATTGAAACATCTGAAACCAAAAACCTTGAAGAAGAATATGCGATAACCATAACTGCAAAAGATCTCCGTTATCTTCTTGATGGGAGCCGATCATCAAACGAGATTGAAGATAAGATGAAAAATGATAAACATGCTGATAGTCTTGAAGAGATACTAGATGAAAGAGCATGGGCACTTATAGCATACAGACAGGAATCAAAGAAAATCACTTCACTTAGTCGAACATACCCAGAACTGTATAGATCAAGTAAAAAAGGACTCACACAAGACATAGCGAAGTATCTTTTCTTCCTCGGCAATCAGGCAGGCAAGCTTAAGGTGGGTAAAGATGACATTGATGCAGACAAGATGCGCAAATTCTACGCAAGCCGGCTGTATCTTGACGCAGCAAGATTAGACAAAAGATATCTGGCCACTTATAGAGAGATGAATCAACTCCTATACATTTTAGGTAAGTCAGGGAAGTAGTCTAGCAAAGAACCAAATCAGGACCATATTCCCTATAACGCTCTTAATAATCCTATCGTCTTCTACTTATTAAGCCCCCAGTGCGACCGATGGAGTCACCAGTATACGGAACAGGAACTTTTATATATCTGTACGCACTAAACAGAAGAAGTTGGGGGTAATTGATTATGGTAGTGTTATTTGATAGATTTAATCTTCCTGAAAACATATTTGAGGTTGTTTTCGCGACTGAACAACAAGCCATCGTCGGTAAGATGCTTCTTGGATATATGCAGAAAAGCGGTGGCACTATCGGCAAGACAGAGATGAGTCTTTTTGCGACACGTCTGCATGAAGGCACATTGATTGAAGTCGAGAAGGATCTTCCTGTCCCAGTGAAAAAGAATGTCGAGATCTCTTATAACAAAAGACAATTCTATGACAGGATCCTGACACCGATGAAAGCCATGGGCATGATCGACTATGACCTCTATAAAAAAGTATATTCTGTGTCTGATAAGTTCAACAAAGCAATGCTGAACATCGGACTCCTCTGGATAAGAGAGATCAGAAAAGGAGAATGATTTTTTGATATATTGTTTCTTTGGTTTTATCATAAGTATATACATTTATGCATAATATTTAATACTGAATCTGGGGTGCATGTATCAAAAGGATTCCTAGCTTCAAAACAAAAGGACAGGATCCCCTCACACCGATTCGCGCACCAGGAGGCTTAGAGAAACATCATCTTCTTTTTGCGGACCCTTCTCTTCACCGGCCGGCACGGGGTGTGAGGAGGCATCCATTCTACATTTTCGGCTGTAGCTTCCGAGGTGCGTTTCGTCCTTCGGACTCAAGCGCATTATGGAATTGAAGAGGATAAACGGATATACCACATTTTCGGCTGTATTGTGGAGAAGCCACAATGCTCCGTAAGCTTTGCTTACGAGAGTAGCTTCCGAGGTACGGGCCACACTAAGTTTGCTTAAGCAAACTTAAATCCGCAAAGCGGATTTAGCTAACCCCTACATCTAAAGACTACACTCAGGCACGGAGTGGAAGGCATCCCTTCTTGGATCACTTCAGCTCGCCGAGCATATTTCCATTCATCTTCACAGCTTCGCTTGGCCAGCCTGCTATGAACTGTGATCTTAAGCCCATCAATCGCATAGGAAAAAGCGTGCAAGGACGGGCGATTGCCACGTGATCCTCATACATGACAAGGCTGCTCTCCACAATGTCAGGATGCATAAATGAGATTCTGGTCTCATACACATCTTCTCTGCGCAGCATCGCCATGCTCTTATCCAGATCAGAACCATAGATCCTCTCTGCGACCATGCGCTGCATACCGCTAAGCGACCCGAGATCTTCTGTGAATATGCTGAAAAAAGGATATTCACCTCTTCGCTTGCATATAAGGTCAAGATCAGATAACCTGACTTTCAATGTAGATTCTTTAGCGACTGCCCTTTGCACCAGATCTTTCTTAGGATAATAATCATGCAATGTGTCAAACTGCTTGCTTGCCTCGCCTACATCAGCCATTATCGGACTTACGCTGCTTCTCGTCAGATACAGCACAGCCTCGTCTGATTCCATGCGATAAAGTGCGCAATCCGCTGTCCAGAACCAATCATATCTCAAGCTTTCATCTCTGATACGCTCTTCTGTGATCTCATCTGCGTGCCTTATGCTTTCTGGTTTAAGATTATGTATTGTCTCTTTCAAAGACCCCGATATAATGATCATTGACATTTTTCCATCCTCTTTCGATCTTGATCGGTCGATAAGCCGATTTCTCTTCGGGATTTATATCTGAGTTTATATAAGTTTTGTGCGACCAGGCTCCGTAGAACGGTTTTTGCT
>PCVE01000024.1 GCA_002762705.1 Candidatus Woesearchaeota archaeon CG11_big_fil_rev_8_21_14_0_20_43_8
CGTGATATTGATCACATCGATAGTGACATTCTGGAACCGATCCCAATATCGGCCTGTGATATAGACCATGTCACCATTGACATATTCATCGCTGTCGGTCATGATATAAGCGGAGACGATCTCAAATGCCGCTGAAGCATTCAGGTTAGGGTAAAGATTGTCAGATATGTTGATCGTGTAATTCCCATCAGACAGGCCAGAGACGATGAAGCTGTCATTGAACCAGCCTGTGGCATTCGAGCTTATGTTCTTTTGATAGCCTGCGACAGGAACACCGGTATCGTTATTGTAGACAACAATTGTCACGTTCCCGCTGTTGTCATCGCTCACACCATATCCAGTGATATTCACAGATATATCCTCGCCATCTTTGTACCATGGATACTGGACAGAGACGCTCACATTCCTTTTCACGACTGTGAATGTGAAGGTATCGATCTTGCTTGGGTTCTCAAGCTGCTCACCAGAGATGATGTATGTCCCAAGCGCTGCCCCATAATTTATCTGGTAAGATGTATTGATATGCCCGGTCGTGTTGACAGTGAGGTTTATCGGGACAAATAATAAGCTTCCGCCAGGCCCGGTGATGTTATAGCTCACATTTCCTGGAGCATCCCAGTTATAACCAGATATATTTATCCAGTCCCCCTGCACGACGACTTCCTTGTCGGCTTCGATGACTGAATTCACGATCTCGAATGTCGTGATATTGGAACGCGAAAAGTCAGTCGTGTCAGTCATGTTGAGAGTATATGTGCCAAGTGCCTGGCCAGGCTGCACAAGCCAGGTGAAGTTTATCCTTCCGAAATGGTCCGAAGTGTAATTAGCAGGGAATCCAGTGACGATCCCGTCAGTGGAATTGAATATCCATGCACTCACGTTCACTTCGAGATCGAACCCAGTACCATTCCCATACACAGTCTCACCTTCGACATAGTTCTCCTTGTCGACAAACACATACGGCTGGTCAAGCAGTATGAACTGCGCATGCTCTGTCGAATTAATGTTTCCGGAGGTGTCATTTGCAAGGATAGTCAGATTGTATCTGCCTGGGTCGCTTACGTTTGTGAATGAGCCATTGAATATCACTTTAGTCCTGTTCTTAAGTGTGATGATTCTTGTGTTTCCCTCCCAACTGACATTTACAAGAACTTTATCTATCTGGTAATTATCTGTAACGATGGCGCTGACATTTATCGGTTTTCCGGTAGCATGCTTCGAGCCACCAGATGGGAATATCTCCGACACGCCTGGCGTCCTGTTATCGACAACTTCGATAAGATGTGATTCATTCACACCGGAATAATTGCCATCATCTGGAAAGTTCAACGTGATGTTAAATATGCCAACAACATCCATCTGCGCCAGGTTCTCGATAGAACCAGTGCCATTGTCGATCATCACACCATCCATGAACAGCTTTATATATCCGCTGGCAGGCGTGATTACCATACCAGTCATGTTGACCCAGCCCCATACTTCGACAGTGATATTGTCATCAGTCCCGTTGAATGTCAGGTTCACGATAGTAGAACCACCCACCACCTCATACACATAAAGATCAGTCTGATTTTTGTTGCCGCTTGAATCATTCGCATGCATGCGCCAGAAGTAAGTGCCTGGCACAATGCCAGTGTAATTATATTCATATACATCAGTGCTGGAATTGATTGTATGATTCGCCCATGCGCCAGAGAAATCATGTTCGATCCAGACAGTGTCCAGCAGGAAATTGTCTGACCATGTCATGTTGAAATACGACACTGTGCCAGGGACATATATCAACGGACTTGGTGGCGCAGAACTGTTGGCTGTCCAGTTCGGCGCGATTGTATCATTGATGTTGAAGTAACCGGATTCAGTGTCATTTATGTTTCCCCAGGTATCATTTGCATAGATAGTGAAATCGAACCTGCCAAGCAGACTTGATGTATCATAGAATGTGGCATTGAATATTCCATCTGCATCTGTATCAGTCATCGTCAGGTTGAGACGTGTCCCGTTATTGTATGTCACTTCAGCATACACATCACCGACACTGACATCATCAGAGACATTGATTGATATGTTGATGATAGCAGAAAGATTGAAGCTAGTGCCGTCTAGCGGCATCAGATCAAGCACAGACGGAGGCGTGTTGTCAAATTCCATACATTCAAAGTACACTTCTTCACCGACATATTCCAGAGTCGGCTCAGGATACACATACTGCCGCATCTGTTTCCAGGTCCATAGCTGTGTCTCGTCGTTGTCTGTGAATGATTTCTCTGTATATGCATAGACTGGCTTGTCGCACTCCATGTACCATCCTCCTGAGAGATAAGCGTTGTCGTTTCCGGTGTCGAACCCTATGCGGTTCACATCGCTTCTCGATCCTCCTGTGAGAGAGTTGTCAAGCGACCCACCATTATCATAGATGTCACAAGTGGTATCTGGAAACGGCGCCGCGACAACTACGTATTGTGTCGCGATGGATGAACCGAACAGACGTCCAAGCTCCACTTGCGGAAGGAATGTTGTCGATTCGCGGCCGTCGCTGTCTGCAAGCTGAGTGACGCCTATCGGTCCGTCGCCGTATATCCTATAGGCGCCGCCTGCGCCATCACTCCCGAGATTTGTCCTGGATCCAGCGTCATTGCTGCCGAGAGTAAGATCACTTCCGCTATGACCAGTGTTGTTTATCCAATGCACATTACCGCCAGATGGACCATTACCATATGTCATCGCGGCTGAAGGCACGCCATAAAGATATTCTGTCGTCGGATGATAGAACAGGAACGAATCCCCGTTCGGCGTGCCCGCGCTCTGCGAATACCCTTGCACATAGATCGGGATGTCGCTTGAGACCCGCACAGCATTCGCATTTGTTATATCTTTTGCGAGGATCGTGCCGGTGTCATCGACAAGGATATTTGTCGGCGATATTCCGCCATCATAGACTGTAACATTGGCTGTCCCGAATGGAGACAGGAGCGCGAAGAAATTCGTATCTCTGTTGGACTGGTAATAGAACTCCCGGCTCGCCCATGATGCCGGCGAGATAGTGTCGGTCGCATCGACAGCGGTGTCAGCCTGGAACAGCGCTTTTGCTGAGATGGCTGTGCCAAGCGACACAGAAGACAATGTCGATATCCCCTGGAATGCCAGATCTCTTGAAATCGAACCATCAGTGATCGTATTGTCGTTCGCAAGGCTGATTACGCTGAGCGCGGTCGATGCCATGAGGTCTGTTACCACATAGCCGACTGTGCGCGGCTCTGAATATGTGAAAGTGAGTGTCTCCTCGCTCATCGCGGGAACAGTGTCGTTGCCATAATACATCAGGACATATTCTTCGGAATCTGCAGGCATAGATTCAATCTGGACCCAAATCATTGTATCTGTCTGGTCGCAGCCCTTCCCTGTGCTGTTCTCTATGAAATACGAAAGCGCATCCAGATCAGAATCAATGAAACGCATGTCACGGCAGTCTGGTTCCATGTGGCCTGATGCGATCAATGCGGCAGTGTCGATAGTGATATTCACGACATATTCATAGAGGTCGTCACCGCTGTTCTCATATACATAGAACCCCTGCCTGTATGGATAGCTCTTGTTCCACCACGGCATTATCTCAAATGAGACATTGGAGAATAGAAGCCCAGGAAGTGTCTGGTCAGATGTATCGATCATGTATGTGCCATTGCAATAATCTGTCGTGTTGAATATATCATCCAGGATATTTCCAGAGCCATCAGCAGATATGGTCTTTGGATATCCAAGCGCGTTCTTCTGCTGTTGCTGGCTTGTGAGGTTCAGTGTGACATCACCAAAGGCAGTATAATAACTCCCGTTTATATTCACTAACATATCATTGCTATAATACTTATGCTCCGTCTGCAATGTCGCCTTCAAAGACACAGTGAAAGTCAGATTTATCTCATCATAAGAATCTCCGTCCTTGAATATCTGCATCTCAAATTGCTCGACTGTCCCGCCAGGGAATGGCGCTTGGATATCATAAGACAGAATGCCGCCCGGATTAGAGTTTGTCGAATCTGTCGATACCACATGGCCTGTAGAGTTGCGCACTGTGATGTTCACAAGAGTCGACCGATCCCAATACGTGCCTGTGATGTGTATCGTGTCTCCTGTGCTATAAGACGATGAATCGATCGCGGCACTGACATTTACTATCTGGAATGTGGTCACGTTAGAGAGTGATGGATAATCCTGGTCAGTCACATTGACTGAATAATTCCCTGGCAAAAGCCCGGTGACGGTATGTGTGTGATTCACAGCACCGCTCGCATTCGAACCCATATTGATCGGATAGCCGCCAAGCGGTATGCCTGTGTCATTGTCATAGATCGTCAGGTTCACACCATTGACAGAATTGTTGATAGAAAAACCAGTCCCGACAACAAAGATATCATCACCGTTTTTATACCAAGAGTAATCTGTGGTCACAGCCACTGGTCGCGCCATCACGATAAACACAAAGTCATCCTGTTTTCCAGGGGTCTCGACATCGAAAGCGCTGATCGTGCAGTTGCCTAGTGTGCCATTGTAATCGATGAAATATGTGGCATTCACATTTCCAGTCTCATTCGCGACAAGAACGACCTGTCCATATATGATGCTGCCGTATGGATCGGTTATATTGAGAGTCACATTATCATTTGCAGTCCATGAGCGGCCTATTATGTACATCCTGCTTCCTTGGATATATACATCATCGCCTGATCCAGCATACTGCTGCGTCTCGATGATCGCGCTCACGATCTCGAATGTCGTCTCTTTTGAATAGCTTGAATTTGTGTTGTCTGTCGCGTTCACAGTGTACACTCCAAGCGATTGATCAACAGGGATATGCCAGGAATCATTCATTCCGCCAGTGGCGTTTGAGACCACTTTACGCGGAAACGCAGTGATGTTCACGATGTCGCCAGTCGAATTGAAGACAGTCACTGTGACGTTCTTGTATTCAGAATATCCTTCACCGAATATGAATACAGTATCATTTACGATGTAATCCGACCGATCAGTGTACAAGGTGACATTTTCACGGAAGATCGTGAATGCGCCGGTCTCGGTCTGGTTGATATTCCCTTGCGTGTCATTCGCGAAGATCAAGATGTCATATTGACCAATCGACGATGTGCCGGTAAAAGAGGCGTTATAGATCCCGCCTGTCCCGAAACTGACAAGAGTCAGGTTGGCTTGCGTGCTGTCCGGCCGTGTGACCATCGCGATCACCCGGCTTACATTTGTCGCATCTGTGACATTAGCGCTTATCATCACAGGTGTGAATCTGGCAGATGTATCCGGTGTGGCATCCACCTGGACAACTGTTGGTGGTATTATATCGAAAATCCTGCACGCGACAAGTGACCTGTCAAATCCGATATCATCAAGCTGTATCAATCCTGAATCTGCCGCGCCGTTGCCGGTGATCTCCGCAGTCAGGTATATCCGGCGTCCGACGTATTTCGTTATATCGATAGATATGTTCTGCGGGTCGCACCTTGGGTCATCAGACGTGTCTCCAAGTATATCATCATTGAAGCATGTACCAGTATATGCTGGTGTGATTGCGATGCTTGTTGTGTAGAGCTCCCATATGAGTTCATCGTCTGCGATGTTGCTGTCAGTCGAAGTGACTGTATCATTGTCATGGTCGAGCCATACCCCCCAGAACAATCCTTCTTGGAGCGTGTTCGCTGTGGTAGAGTTAAGGGTTCCATCATACCTGTTTCCTGCGCAGCCGTTCTCTGCGCTGACATAGAGGCCGTATATGAAGAAAGTCAGGTTCACTGTATCTGTAGGAGGATAGAATGGATCAGTGATCTGCATGCCGTTATATTTGTCATCTGTCGACCCGCCAGCCGCTTCATTTAGTATATTGGCTTCAGGTGTTCCACCGCCGCCGACAGGGATCGGATTTCCGCTTGACCATTGGCCGCCGTTCTCGATCAGGAATCCATTGTCGCTATCTGTGAGCAGCACAGCATCGCCATAACATGGATCTCCTGTGCCGCAGCCTTCGTAATCACTTGAACACGCCTGACCTGACTGGATCCTGTTGTATCTCCAGGTCCACCCAGGTGTGAAAGATCCTTCCTCGAAATCGCTGTTG
>PCVE01000014.1:0-266 GCA_002762705.1 Candidatus Woesearchaeota archaeon CG11_big_fil_rev_8_21_14_0_20_43_8
GTAGTTTTTAATTGCTTTTTTTCTTTCAAATCGCTGCGCCGTATTATGGCCATTTTCGGCTATTTTTTTATATAAATTTGCGTCATTCAATGACGCCAGAATTTTTTCTGTGATATCTTTTGCGTCCCAGTCAATGAATAATCCGTTTTCGCCGTGCTTGATTATATCCAGCATCACTCCAACCCTACTCGTAATCACCGGCACCTTACAAGCCATTGCCTCTAAAGTCACTCTGGGACCACCCTCATTAAACGACGGCATAACCA
>PCVE01000014.1:343-709 GCA_002762705.1 Candidatus Woesearchaeota archaeon CG11_big_fil_rev_8_21_14_0_20_43_8
AGATCATTTCGTCTAATATATTTTTCTATCCCGGGTTTTAGGGGGCCGTCACCAATAATAATTAATTTTAAATTTTTAATTTTTAATTTTAACTTTTTTACTGCTTCAAGCAGTAAAACTATTCCTTTATTTTTCACCAATCTTCCCGAAAAAACTATGTCGTATTTCTTGCCCTGTACCGAACTTGTTCTGGTGCAGGGTTTTCCTAATTCTTGCGGCTTAAAAATATCCAAATCAATATAAAAAGCTGGAATATATTTTATCTTTTCTGCTGGAACACCTGCTTTTTTTAAAAATTCCGGTGTTTGCTTCTGGTTTATTACCCGAACCGCTAAGGCTTTTTTGGCACTCCATTTAATAAATAAT
>PCVE01000014.1:742-5991 GCA_002762705.1 Candidatus Woesearchaeota archaeon CG11_big_fil_rev_8_21_14_0_20_43_8
TATTTACTGTACTTGATCATTCAAAAGAGAAAGCAATCTGGTGGTCACTTTTCCCAATATGTTATCCACTTCTTTTTTTTCTCCTGCTCTGGCAACCACTTGAATTCATAATCTTCCTCGAGATCTTTTTGTCTTATGTATTCTTCCTTGATCCTGATGACTGTATGCAGAATCCCGATACGTTCAGAATGATCTGCGCATTCTGCTATTTTTTTTAATGATTCGGCGATGCTTATTATAGCCTTATTGATCTCCATCTTGTTTTGATCCATAAAAACACCCCCTTCTATGTATCATATAACACTCATATGTGACTCATAAACAATTTATATATCTTTAGTTTTGTGTATCACACATGATCATAAAACCGCAAATAATCCGGAAAGGAACTAAATATGAAGGCTATCGCATCACTCTTCCAAAAGCAATAATCGAAAGCATGGGCTGGACAGCTTGTGTTTTTCGGTTAGAACTCAGAAGAGACCGGCTTGTCCTGATACCTATAAGGATGGCAACATGATCTGCTTCTGATAAAGATAAATTGTATTCTTTTTGTCACCGGTGTATCTACTTTTGATGTCTCCTTTGATTCTTTTAACATCAACTATTCGTGATGGGATGACCTATAATCAATATAGCCGGGAAATAGCGCAAAAGCGACTTGAGAAGAAACATTTATATCTCTCATTATCTATTCTTATATCGTGAAAAATGGCAGATAAATCCGATATAACAAAAGCGAAGCAGATTCTCGATTATTATAAAAATAATGCTAAAGATCCGCAGATCAATGCTCCTTGTCAAATAAAAAGGATGATCGAAGAATTGATCGATCTGAAGATCAAATACATAAACGATCATATCTGTGACACGCGTCTTTTCGATTTTGTGACATATCAGGCCGCGAACAATCATACTCTGGGCAGATATGTAGGTGAGATCGAACAATTGATCAAGCAATCAGATACAAATGGTCTTGTTGGCAGGATCCGTAATATCTTTATCGAAGCTCAGAAGAGATGTTTCAAAGAAGGTGATTCATTGGATTCTGGATTTATATACGGGCTTCTTGATAAGATTGAGGCTTTGCCTTTGACTACTGAACTTAGTGATGAATTAAAAGGTATAAGATATCAGGACCTTGTTTCGGAACCCGGTTTAAAGCTGAAATACCCCGGAAAGAAGCAAATCCAGGGGTATCTGACGGATATAAACAATAAAATCAAAGCGAAACTTCCTAAAGATTGATGTCGTAAATTTAATAAACAATAAATACCAGTTCAGCGCTAGGTAAAGGAAATGGATGAAAAAGAGTTCGTACGATATTGGATGAATCCGGGTGTCATCTCGACAACTCGGGACGAGGATATTTATAGTGTGGCACGAGCTATGCGTGATCTACACATCGGTTGCCTTATCGTTGTAGATGAAGGCGATGTCCCGATGGGGATAATCACTACAAAAGATATAATCAATATAGTCGTCGCTGAAAATATTTTCCCTGGTGATATCAAGGTAGATAAAGTCATGTCTTCTAATCTTGTCATCGCGAGCGTCAATGATTCGATGGTCGATGCAGCGCATAAGATGACAACCAGCAGTGTGAGAGAGCTTCCAATCGTCGGTGATGACAAGAAATTGATCGGTATATTGACTGCTATAGACATCTGTAAATACTGCGCAGCGAAAAAGGTGGAAAGGACGTGAAAGAGCGAGTCGCGCTTACTATTGATTCTTCACTTCTAGAGATTGTGGATTCGACAGTCGATGGCAACATTGTAAAGAACAGATCAAGGGCGATTGAATTCCTCCTAAGAAAAGCGATAGGAGCAAATGTCCCAAAACAGGCATTGATCCTTGCTGGGGGCGAAGGGAAACGTCTTAGGCCGCTGACGCACGAGATGCCAAAACCGATGATCCCTCTGCAGGGCAAACCTATAATGGAACATACTGTGGATCTCCTGCTGAAGTTTGATATCCGGACGATCGTCATCTCTATCGGATATAAAGGCGAGATGGTGAAAGAGAAGTTCGGCGATGGAAGCAGGTTCGGCGCGAAATTCTTCTATGTCGAAGAGAAGCAGCCGCTTGGGACCGGCGGCCCTCTGACTCTTGCTATGGAGCATATCGATGGGCCTTTTGTGATGTGCAATGCTGATGAGCTTAAGAACATAGACCTTGCTGACATGTATCGTGTGCATCAGGAGAACCAGGCATTATGCACGATCGCTTTGACTACTGTCGCAGATCCTTCTGCATATGGTGTTGTGAAGATGCAAGGAAGCAGGATAACTGAATTCATCGAGAAACCTGATAGGTCTGCTGCCCCATCAAAATTAATCAATGCCGGATTATATATAGTAGAACCCGAAGTCATGCAGATGGCAGGCCCGGGTCCATGCTCGATCGAGAAAGAGATATTTCCAAAGCTCGCCGCGATGGGGAAGCTCATGGGCTATCCTTTCAGCGGCCAATGGTTCGATACAGGCACACCTGACCGCTATGAACGCGCTATGAAAGAATGGAACGGACTTTGAAGTATCTTGCAAACATTTAAATCACCTTTGCTTCTCTTTTGATGTCATGATAGTCATCTCACATCACCAGGCAAGAGATATGCTTGATGCGTTCCTGCTTGGCAAGAAAAGGATAAGTGTCTCTTTGGATCTAGGTCTGACTGAGTCAGATGTCACGCTTGATGGAGATGTGTTCATGCTCCCTGGTGGGGCGCGGATCTCTATGAAAGATGTCAAGAAGATACGTGATGATATCAAGGTCTGTTACACATTGATCGATGACATCGCGATGAAAGTGCAGTTCTTCTCAGACGAGACCCGTAAGTTCTATAAGCTCCTCCCTACTGGCGCAAAGACCCCTCCGACCATGGAGATATCAGGGATCCGGATGCATGTGACAAAGCTCATGGATCCGTTGAAAGATACTGAGAACAAGATTGGGCAGATAGAACCGATTTATGGGAAAGTGCTTGACACCTGCACTGGTCTTGGTTATACCGCGATCATGTGCGCTGAGCATGGAGCAGAGGAAGTTGTCACGTGCGAGATCGACGAGAACTCGATCCATGTCGCGGAACATAACCCTTGGTCTTCGCAGCTGTTCGACAACAAAAGGATCAGACGATTGTCTGGCGATGTGTTCAATCTGATAAAGAAGATGAAGAACTATTCATTCGACCGAGTCATCCATGATCCACCAAGTTTCTCTTTGGCTGGGTTGCTATATTCATATAAATTCTATGACCAATTGTTCCGGGTGATGAAAGCACCAAGCAAGCTGTATCATTATACTGGCAGTCCGGGAAGCAAGAAACGCGGCATCAATCTGGCGACCAACGTGGCAGAACGCCTGAAAAAAGCAGGTTTCTCAAATGTCAGGCCAGTGCATTATGGTATCGCTTGCGAGAAAGTATAAACTAGTCTATATTTCTTAATCATAAGTTTGATAATTGCAGTTGTATTAACGATGGTTGGTGATGATCATGTATAGCGTGGATACAATAATCATGGCAGGGACAAATCCTCTGCGGCCTGTCAAGGGAAAGGACTGCAAAGCATTGGTCGAATACAAAGGAAGACCCATAATCGATCATGTGGTACAGGCACATACCTGGGCGCATGGTGTCAGGCATATCTATGTAGTCGGGCCTAAAGACGATCTTGAATCGGCTCTTTCATGGTATACTGAACGAGGAAGGGTGACTGTTGTCCAGGAGACGGACATAAAGGCAGGGCGTTTTAATGAAGGGAAACGTCTGATCGATTCAGCCAAAAGGGGTCTTGAAAAGAAGTTCAAGGATAATGATGATCCTTATGTTCTGTTTTCTGCCTGCGACATACCGAAGATATTATTCGCAGATCTTGATCTGTTCCTGTATAGATGCCATGCATTGGTGCAGAAGAGCGACCCAAAGCCGGACTATATCCAATCAGTTGTCAGGCTTGAGGATGAACTTCTTATGTTCGATGGACTGACTGAACAAGAGAGACCTGCTCCGCGTTTCAAGGAAGGGGCCTTTAGATTCGGTAATATCGCTTATGCGAACGCCACTCGCTGTCTTGAGAAGACACATCTTATCGATCTGGCATATTCTGTCCGAAAGGGACGGGACCACCCGATAAAGACAGCGACCACCATGTTTGGTTGGTGGAACACTATCCGTCTGTCTGGGGTTGGCGCATCGCTTTTTGGCAGGACGAGTATCGAGGATGTCAAAGCGCGTATCGCCAAGAAGCATGATCTGTTCTTGGATATGATAGAAGTGCATCCATCAGTCGCCGCTGACACTGACAATGACGAGGATTTCGATAGTCTGAAATAAAGCATTGATGGTTTTCAAAATCATCATTGTCAGATGCCATGCTGGCTTACGGTGTCTAAACTGGTTTTAAGAATCCAGCAAGGCAGTTGAGCACGTCTTGATGGCCTGGTCAAAGCAAGGCAAAATGCGATCCATCAGGACGACTTGTAAGGGGATTTTTGCAAAATTTTCATTAGTAACATTTATATTTGCACATGGATTACACGTCTCAACACATTCATCGGAGGGATTATCATGAAAACGCTTAAAGAGAGGATAATAGAAAACTATAAAAGCCTGAAGACTAGTGAAGGGCTCGCTGAGCACGGTCTTGGCGCTGCGATCGGCGGCGGGGCTTTGGCATACATCGCACGGAAAAAACCACTGCTCGCAGGCGTGTTAGCATCTGTATATGTCGCAAGCTATCCAGCAGTACAAGCAGTCACAGAGCATGTGAAAGAGATGTATGGCGGCAAGGATGGCGGCGATGACAAACCAGATGATGGTGCCGATCTTGAGTGATTCTTTTCTTTTTTAGTAATCTTTATAAATACTCTATATCACCTTTTTTTCTACTTATTATCAAATGAATCATGCCTCTGCCGCACAAGGTTTTGCGAAAACCTTGACCAAAAGCGTGCGGGGTGCGCATAAGCTTACCCACACAACAAAAACATTGCCTCTGCCGCACAAGGTTTTGCGAAAACCTTGACCAAAAGCGTGCGGGGTGCGCATAAGCTTACCCACACAACAAAAACATTGCCTCTGTAGCTCAGTGGTAGAGCGCGGGTCTTGTAAACCCGAGGTCACGAGTTCAACTCTCGTCAGGGGCTTAATTTTTACTGTTGCTACGCAGTCTCTCTATTTATTGGATTTTGAACTAATATTTCTATTAGCGAAATTCAGGTGGACTATTGTTATGGTTGTTTCT
>PCVE01000018.1 GCA_002762705.1 Candidatus Woesearchaeota archaeon CG11_big_fil_rev_8_21_14_0_20_43_8
CGGGGCATCCTATCCTTTTAAGCCAGCATGCGTTACTTGCTCTGACATCTGCCATCCAATCACCACGTCGGAGAATCTACAAAAAGACAGAGCCCGGCAGGCAATCGTTCGGGCCGCATCAAGCGGCCGGAACTCTACGAAAAATGAAAAGAAACCTTAATCCAAGATATTATCACAAACTTGCAACAAAGTCGCTTTTTCATCAACGACTCGCTATCTCTTTGATCGCGTCAGGGAAATTCTCGAAATGATGTTCCTTGTGTGCGACCCAAGTCTCATAATTCTGGATAGATTCACAGAACAGAAGTTTGAGCTCTTTTATTGTCTGATGGAAATTCTCAAATGAGTCGGACACGATGAACAATAAGATATCCCAATCTCCAAGAATCTTGATGCTTTTCAGGATATAAGGATGCTTGTTGCAGAATTCCTTGAATTTTGCTTCTGTCTTGCTGTCAAAGATGCTCATCTGCACGCCATATGTATACCAATTATAATGGAGTTTCGAAAAATTCACAAGGATTGTGAACTTCTTTATCACTCCGCTCGCGACCATTTTCTTTATCCTATATCCTATCGCATCTGCAGAGAGATCGACCTCTTTTGTCATCTCATAAGTCGATACTCTTGAGTCTTTTGAGAGCGCAGACAATATCTGCATATCTTTTGAATCAAGAGAGAATTCTTCTTCTATCCTGTTTGGTCTCTCATCGACTTTGATATTTTTATAATTGTTTGGAAGATATGTGTTGCAATATTCATTGATCACAGAGATCGTATCACGATCAAGGATAGTATCTGGATATCGAGATAAGAAATCTGAGAGCATCATGTCGAATTCTTCGATTGTCTTTGCGATGAATACAACCCGAATGTCCCATCGATCACTATATTCTATGATGCTTGTGATGTTTGGATGTTTTTTAAGTTCTTCAAGCATCTCCTTTTTCTTTTCCTGGTTCTTCTCGTTCAATAACATGAATACATGGTATTGGTGGAATCCAAGTTTTCTAAAGTCGAGCTCAGGAAAGAATCTCAATATGATTTTCTTGTCGACAAGGCGCTTTATGCGGTAATTGATCGCGTCTCTGGACAACGCGACTTTCTTCGCGATCTGCGTCAATGACATTCTTGAATCATTCTCAAGGAATGTCAGGATCTTTTTGTCTTTCACATCAATTTTGATTGGCTTTCCGCCGTCTTCACCGATACGTCCGATATTCATTTTACAGCAGGACAACAAAGTTTCTATTTAAATATTATGTATTTACCTCCTATTTAACGCTCTTTTCAGTGATTTAATGCAAAAAAAAGGTCTTTTTAAACTATTTTTGCGGCCTGATTATGCCAAGCCATTCAAAGAGAAGCCTGTCTGCGGCACGCATGAGCTCTTCTTGTCTGCCTTGTATCTTGATACAATTGCCATCGAAGATAACCGCTGTCTGTTCACCATCATATATCTCAAGAACAAAAGAATCCTTGTCAGCGCATGTCTTTATCGGTATGGTTTCGCATACTCCTGTGATATTTTTCATGCAGGCAGCTTTGACATCCATACCTATCACACCTGACACTGAAAGTGTAATCTCAGCTGCAGCGAGCGCGACATAATTCATATTGGCAGAATCAGGATCATGTGATATATATATGGTGCTCATATTCATCACATCTTTATCTAATCCAGGACCAGCCACTTTGATATCCAGTACCTCTTTTGGAGAATATCTCACAGCCAATTCATATAATCTATTCTTTTTGTTATCAGCGATCTCTGTATGCCAAAGATCCATGGCTTTCACAAAACTATAACCATTATACATATAATTTATATCACTCTCTTTTCCTTCGATATTTCTTTGGTGGTAATCATCAATGGTCAATGATTGTGATTTTGATTGCAATGATCCAATGAATATGAACAGTCCGAAAAGAATGACCACGACAAAAACCACTGCGATGACCTGCCTACCGCTCGCTCCTGTCTCTTTTGCTGTCATCTTATCTCTTTCTTGATGCTGCTTCACTTTCTTGACTTCCTCAAGCACATCCTGAGACATATTCTCAGAAGTCTTAGCAGTATTAAGCACCCTGTCTAATCCTGCTTTTGCTCTTCCTGCCATAAGGATCACCCATCTGTTACCTGTGTTGTATCGATACCTATGCTTTCATACATTATCTTCTCTGAGAATCTCAAAAAATCAGCACCATAAGTCCCTTGGAATATAATGCAGTTTCCGATCATGTCCACACTGATCTCATCTCCCTGTGAAAGATATAATACTGGTACATTCGTTGTGGCATTATCGCAATTTATGGTCGGTATGGCTGGAGTCGAATAATCCGTGAACGCAACCTGCAAATATCCATTCCTGTTCTTTCCATAGAATTCAGACAAAGTGTATTCTGATATCGCGATACCCTCAGCGAATGTATCATTGATGCTTGATGTCACGTACATCATCTTTGTCGCAAGAATCTTATCGAGCACGTTTTTATCGATTGTGATATCTGTCAATGAATCTGGCAAGAATTGGAAAAAAATATCTTTATCATTTATGTTTATCTTCCAACCATTTTGTGTGAGTTTCAATTTGTGTTTTCCATATTTTTTGACATCTGAAGCGCTATCTCCCCACATAAGCCCAATTATGCTTGATACCATTATCAATATGATAAAGATTGAAATATAAAGTGGACCTTTACTTTTGTTTTTTATTTTCCTGACCAATTCGTCTCACCTTTTCGTTTTCTTTCCAAGATCGGCTCGTAGGAGTTTGATCTCTTCTTTCACAAGCTTTGTCTCTTCACTCATCATCTTGACTTCACCAACCTGATGCTCAGCTATAATCCTCAATTCTTCTTTGACATCTTCAGATACGGCGACAAGTATTATGGTCATGATCAATATCAGCCATAGAAAGATGATGGTCAATAATCCACTGTCAAGTCCACCATTGCTTGCAAGTTCACGTATCATCACAAAACCGATCACCATAACAAAAAGACCTATGACTAAGATAACTTTCTCAAATAAAGTAGGATTCCTGATCCTTTTTACCAAAATACCCACCTCCACTAATCGAGAATACTAAAATTCAGCCCCATATTTAAAGTATTCGCTTGGCAAAACCAAGGAGATAAAGTGGCATCTGTCCCTGCATGACTTGTTTTTCCTTGATAAGGCTGAATCCTTTTGCTTCAGCAGTTTTCAATAGGCCTTCTTTTTTCCTTGATATGAGAAAAAGAGCACCATCATCCTTCAATATATATTCTGCCTGATAGAAAAGCTCGTTCAGGATCTTCATGGTTTTTTTCATATCCATACGATGTGAATCGCAAGGCGGCTGGCTTATTATGCAATCGACACTCGACTCTTCAAATTTTGTGTCCATCCAGTCGATATCTGCCCTGCCAAAATATATAGCTTTTGAGATGCCTGCGACTTTAGCATTCTTTTGGGCAGATTTGACCGAACCAAGAAGGCAGTCATATCCGAATATCCCTGCTTCTTTATCTTCTTTGATATTCTTTTCAACAGAAGAGAAGACTTCGTCTGAATCGATATCTTTGAATTTCCTGAACAAAAATTTCTCTTTTTTGTATTTGAATAAAGGAATATTGAGCCTTTTTGCGGCTGCTTCGATGCATATTATACCAGCCCCACAGAATGGATCAAGCAACGTATAATCCTTTCTATCCGTAAAATCAAGCAATGCATAAGCTACAGTTCCATTGAGTGCTCCTCTGTGACCAAAGAGCTTATAATCCCTTTTTGATAGATCAAACCCAGCGAAATCCAGACAAAGATGCCATTCATCTCCTGATCTGACGACCAGAAACAACACATCAGGATCTCCAAGATTGACTTTCGCATCTGGATATCTCTCTTTGATCATTGCGCCTACATCACCTTCGATCTCGGAGCTGAATATAGAATCATCATCGATATGTGTCCTTACAGCGAAGCTGCCTTTGAGATATTTATCGAGTTCTAACTTAAAATCTTCTATCTTCTTTGCGCATTCGATATGCAATCCTGCCCTGATGATAGACCGTCCAAGGTAGCAGAATCTTGCGAGATCTGCTGTTTTCTTCGCGTCAAATAGGATGAACCCATCATTTTTAGTCCCCTCTGATTTCAGGATATCCTTGACCTCATGCAATGCAGCATCTTCAAGCCCGATATTTGTGATAGCGAATCCTTTCATTTAGTCCCGGAGTTCGGCTTATCTTATAAAGGTGTCGGAGAATTAGGCAATTACTAAAAAAAAGCCTCCATACTTGAAAAAAAGGTGTGGGCTTAATAAATTAAGCCCCACCCCAGTTCCATAAATGTATGGAGGTTTGGAAGTATTCCATCCGTGGTGTGTGATTCACTTATTCGGTATATCAAAATTAATGAATCCCCCCATATTTAAACTTTTCGTTTTTTCGGAAAAACCGAATATATGGAAAGTTTTATATATTTTACAATGATATCTCATCTGTATGAATCTATTGGATAGCCCTGTATATGTCTATTATGACAAGAAGAGCGAAAGGATTACAGATTTCTTGCCAGTCGACCTTGATGACAATTCAAAGGCAGCGATCATAAATCAATGGCAGATGGATATTCCAAGAAGGATATTAAAAGCCCTCTCTGAGAATGACATGATGACCGCTCCGAGGATAAAGGAGACAATCGGTCATTCGATGTCCACACTTCATGAGAACATAAAGAAATTAGAAGAGGCCGGTCTCATTGAGACAAAGATGATATTCGAAGGCAACAAGCAGAAGATAATAAGGCCGAAGGTCTTTTTTGTCACGCAGAATCCAAGATTACGATCATTTTTGATAAAGGCAGCGAACCAAGGTGTATGGGTAGAGACAGAGAAATCGAAATCAGTCCTGAAATTTCTGAAGGAGAACGCTGATGAATTCCATACCGCAGAAGAGATATCCCTTAAATTGAAGATACCAGTCGATGAAGTGAAGACTCTGCTAGAGAACTGGAACTCCCAATTCAACAGAGGTCTCTCAGAATTCATGAAGAAGATGCCATTCGAACGCCGGGTATACTATCGCGCTGTCAAAAGCAAGAAATAATATATACTACCTTCTACAAATGAAATTTGATGGTTTTAACCGATAAGATCAAAAAAGTAGCCGATGAGTTATTTGCCACAAGCAAGAAGATCTACGACAATCCAGAGATCGCTTTTGAAGAGTATCGTTCAGTCGAGCAGATCGAGAAGCTTATAAAATCCCATGGCCTGCCATTCAAGAAGGGTATCGCAGGACTTAAGACTGCTTTCATGTCACAGATTGGCAGAGGCAAGCCAACCATAGCACTTCTATGCGAATATGACGCTCTTCCAGGCATTGGTCATGCCTGCGGCCATAATCTAATATCAATGATGTCTGTCGGCGCTTTTCTTGCTTTGAAAGACATGGATCTCAAAGGCCAGGTTCTTTTGATAGGAACACCTGGAGAAGAAGGGGGCGGCGGGAAGATAAAGATGATAGAAAAAGGTATCTTCTCAAAAGTAGATGCTGCCATGATGATCCATCCGTCGAACAAGACATTGCCTGGAAAAGAATTTCTCGCAGTGGATGAATTCAAGCTGATCTTCAAAGGAAAGAGCTCGCATGCGGCAGCCGCACCAGAAGAAGGCATAAACGCGCTTGATGCCTGCATACAGACTTTCAACAACCTAAATGCACTGCGTCAGCACTTGACGCCGGACGTGAGGATACATGGGGTCATAATGGATGGTGGCTTGAAACCAAACATAGTGCCAGACCATGCATCCGCAGAATTCCTGGTGCGCTGCGCTGACCAAAAAGCGATGCCTGCCTTGATCGGGAAATTCCGCAGGTGCGCTGAATCTGCGGCTTCTGCTTTCGAAGCTAAGATCGACATAGAACACAAGATGGGCTACAAAGCCATGAAAAGGAACATGGCATTTGAGAAAGTGTTCTCTGATAACCTGACATCACTTGGCATCAGATTCGATCAAGACACCCCATTGATGGGTGCCGGTTCATCTGACATAGGTGATCTTAGTCAGATCATTCCATGCATCCATCCTAC
>PCVE01000109.1 GCA_002762705.1 Candidatus Woesearchaeota archaeon CG11_big_fil_rev_8_21_14_0_20_43_8
CTTAGAGAATTCATCATTTATTTTTAAGATGATATTCATCTCATCTTGCGAAATCGTAGGTGTATCTAATCCAAGAGATGTTTTCTGATATAATTTTGCTGTATTTCGAATATATTCATCAGTCATCATCCCAAATGCAGATGCTATTTTCGGGATTGACAATATCGATCTTGCATTGTCTTTTGTCAATTTATATTCATCTTTTTCAAATAGATTATCAAGATAGACTTGGACAATATCGCTTGCGGCGTCTGTTTTAGCATTTTCATCTTGATTCTCAAGCGATCGTATAATATTCATAAGAGCAATACGTGGATAATTCTTCTGCAAGACATAAAGCATAGTCTGTTTCTCACCCACAGACAATGTGGATTCTGTTTCTGTGTTGAATAGACCAGGTAATGATGCTCTTTTCAATATCTCAAGCATCGTATTTATGACATTCGCCTGCGCGACATCTCCTTTGAAAGCATCATATAATTCCCATGATGCTGATCCTGGAACGTGTTTTGAAAGATCTATCCCTCTTGCCGCATCCGAAAGCTCAGATTTAAACAATGTTATTGTATTCTTATTGAAATCAATAGAAGGAGCAGTTCCAAAATGAAGTTCATCATCTATAAGCAGCATTTTATATTTTATATTTGAGATATCATTGCTAACTTCATATTCAATCTGTGTGTCTATGTCACCGAATCTTGAACTTAATTTTCCGTTTTCATCTCTGGATAGGTAGATATATTTATCTTTGATTATTGTAGATACAGTAGTCTTAGATTTGCCAGAAAGGATATCTAAAAGTTCTTTTTCTGCTGGGATATTGTTCTCTTTAAGTTTATTATAATAATCAAATGCATAATCTTCTGTGATTCCAAAGATATCTTTGATGATGAAATCATCTGTCAAAGTCTGGCTATCCAATGCAGAAGAGATCAGCTTTATTTTATTATCAGTGAGGATGTTCTGCTTATCTCCGGATTTGATCTGTGAATTTATCAATTTTAACAGGTCCTGCCTGATGCCATCTGAAAGATATGTGCCTGCAAGCGTTGTCTGAAGATATTTTAATTCACTCATAATTGATTTTGAATCTTGTTCTTCAGAGATTTCATCTTTTGTAATAAAAGGTGGGCCTTCGAGATCCGGACCATAAAGATCAAAAAGCTGCTTGTTTGTAAGATAAGTCATACCGTGGATTGGATCAAGATACGGCACCAGATAGCCATCAGACCTGATAAAATCACGAATTATATTGTTTATATCTTTCGCTTTTGATAAAGTCTCAGTTATTATATCATCAGACATATCAGGTAGATGTTTTTTGATAATAGTTCTAAATTCAACACCACCCGTGCTATCTAACCCAAGATAGAAATTTTCATTTAGATTTATCTCATCTAAAAAGAAATTGATGCCTTCTTCTGTAGGGTTTCCTTTTGCATCTGTAAATTTATATCTTTTTTTATCCTTAAAGAACCCGAGTTTAAGAAGCGGCAGGGATATCTCATAATTAGTGGGGATGTAACCTTTGCTCGCGGCGATACCAGTATAATCATCTATTAATCCAGAAGTCCCATGGAATATAAATTCATTGTCAAATATGACTATCTTTGGCTTATCATTTTTATCTAGTCTCACACCCAGTTGAATATCTGTCTTTCCAGTAATCAGTGAACTTATAGCTAATTTTAATACAGTATTTGTAAGAGTCTCATAATTATTCTGAAACTCTGAGATGATACCATCTGATTTAAATCCATCTAATTCATTCAAAAAATTAGTTCTATCTTGGTTTGTATGTATCTTGGATTTGAGCAATGCTTTTGCTTTAGAGAGACTATCCCCGGTAAGTTCTGATATTTGATCCAATAATGCTGCTTTTGCAGAGATGAAACGCAAAGAATTATCTATCTGTTCTTCATTGCTCTTTGAAAGAGTTATCATGCCTGGCTTGTATTCACTTACAATTATTGCGGTGCCGTCTTCAAATTCGATCTTTTGTGTCTTTGGAACTTCAACAATATTATCGTCTCTGGAATCAGCGATCTTTGCTTCAATCTCAGAACCGATCAATTCTCTTTCGGCTGAATAACTGATAGAAGACTGCCCTAAGTTCACTTTCTTCAGTATATTTTCATTCAGGCTATCAAAATCTATCTTTGCGAAATACACCTTTCCCATGTCATCTTCAAGAAGTTCAAATGTCCTGAACCTGTAGATTGGAGATTTCTGGATCTCTTCCATAGCATCGTTGGCTTTATTTTTATCATTGACTTGAGTCATCAATGAATCAAAATCAGATTTTCCTATGCTAGATTCCAGATTATCTGCTTCCTCTTGTGTTGGTGTATGTATTTTATATCCATATTCTGACAATGATTGTTCGGCGGCGATGCTCTTATCTTGCATCAATGATAGTTTATTTACAATTGTCTCGAGATTGCTCTGCGCTTTCTTGAACATCGATATCTCACTTGTCACTGCTGTATTCCTACCAGTCTGCACAAACAAATCGACGACACGCTGCACAAGCGTAGGTTTGGTCGCTTTTGATTCTGATTCGGTGATAGATGTCTTGAGTCTTGCGAGATCAGTCATTAATTCTGTAAGTCTGCTATCTGACACATCTTTACCATATTCAAGATTACGGCTTAATATCTGTGCATTGAAATATAAAGAATCGACTTGATTAATCAATGATTTTACGTCTTTTAAGTTGGTTATACCATTGAATCTTGCAAGATCAACTTCTCTTTGAGCGATGATCTGATTAGTGTAAGGTTTGGATTTTTGCCTAAATACCGGCAATGATGGCGGTGTCTTTTTTCCGACTGTCTTTGCGAGCTCTTTAATACCTTCAGCTTTTGATACCGCAGGAGATAATGGGAGTTCTAGATCGATCTCTTCGACCAGCATCTGTTTGAGATTATCATCAGTTATGTCTATCTGAGATTCAGCGATAGCATCAGCGTATTCATCACCAAAAGCTGTTAATGCGCCTGATTGTGTCTGAAGCCTATTCTCGATCTTATCTACAACCGCACCGATCCTTGTCTTTAATTGTGTCGCATCAAGATTAGAAATAGGATTTCCTTTTGGAAGACCGAACATCATCGGAGTCTCAGGATCAATCCTTTCAAGTGCGCTTGCTGCCTGAAGAAGCCTGCCTTCTTTGATCATACTCTTTGCATGTTCAAGCTGATTGAGCTTTGTCTGAAGACTCTGCAATGAAAGATCTTTGTTGTATTCTGTGTCTGCGATCTTGTTGTCAAGTGAATATCCCTGCTCGGACCAGAATTTGTGGAATTTTTGATCGCTTGTGTCCATTACATCCCAAGCCACATATT
Organism: Candidatus Woesearchaeota archaeon CG11_big_fil_rev_8_21_14_0_20_43_8; assembly: GCA_002762705.1. GTDB lineage: Archaea > Nanobdellota > Nanobdellia > Woesearchaeales > CG08-08-20-14 > CG08-08-20-14. The sequence goes on from PCVE01000109.1 coordinate 3,348, forward strand.
TGACTTCAGTCATACCTTCCTGATGCATGAAATTCTCTAAAGTATTGATAAATGACTTGCCTACATCGACATCATCATATTCAAAAGACTTTATGATCGCTTTTTTCTGGCTCAATTCAAACTGAGACGATGCGATAAGATTTCCATTTTTGTCGATGTATGAGACTATCATGTCGCGAGTTGTTATCGCGGCGTCCGTTACATCACCAAACTGTTCGGATTTATCAGATACCCAGATATCAGCCATTTGTTTATTACCGAGATATGGGAGCATGGATGGATTGAGGTCAGAAGATGTCGATCCGGGCGCATATTTTGTCCCATAAGAATATAAGACATCAGTGGTGAACTGCGAGACTAATTGTTTTTTCTCTACTTCATCCTTCGCCTTATCTATTTTGCTTAACCAGCTTGCGACCTGTGTCGCTTTTGTCGGATCAAGCTTGGCTTTGTCTTCTGGTGTTATCAAATCAATTATCTGATCATATTTTGATTTCTCAGGAATATTGTCCAATAGCAAAAATTCGGCCTCAGAAAAACCATTCTGGACAGCAAGTTTCATCTTAGCGGCCTTTTCTTCAGATATTTCTTCATAGTCTGTGATATCTAGCGTATCATCTACTAGTAGAGCGGGCGGTGTCTCTACTTCGATCAGGTCATCTTCAGTGAGGGTCTCGATTGTGTCTGTGGCTTTCGCATCTGAAGGTATCGGTGGAGGTGAGACAGTTGTCAATTCAGTGACTGATGGTGTCTTTTGAGCGGTTGTCAATGCGTCTGTAGGTATTGCTGGTGGTGTCGCAGCGGTCTGCTTGGCAAGGTCATTGATATTGACGACTTTTGTCGGGTCTTGTCCGGTTGTATCAACTGACTGCGCAGCCTGTCTTGCAAGTTCCTCAGCGCTGACCACTGTTGTAGCATCTGATGTTTTCGCGTCGACAGGGATTGCAGGTGGTGTCTTGCTTTGGACTGATTCCCTCTGATCTGTATCGTACTTCTTCATCCATGACCATATCTCATCTGTCAAAGCAGCCCCTTTCTTGTCTGTTACAAGCAATGGTTCCCAGATATCGACTGTTGCAGTCTTTACTGAAAACCCTGCATTGACTGCTTCTAATGCGGTGAAACCACCAGATAGTATCTTTGCTTTTATATCGGCCTTGGCTGCCTCGCTCGCTATGTCAGAGATCTTGTTCAATCTGCCAGCGTCGACTTTTGAATGATCTTTATCAACAGTCACTATACCTATGCTCAATAGAGGCATAAGATTATCATCGATCGAAGAATCGATGTTTTTAGTCACATAATCTATCACAGCACGATTCATTCTTTTCGCGATGTCATCATTCGATAGTTTATGGACATCTTTAGAATCTAAAACACCTTGTACAATATCTAGCATCTTTGTCTTTAGTTTATCAGCGACTTCAGATGTATATTTCTGATTTGTCTTTCCGAAGTTGTTTATATCGATGCGTGCGAAGCGCACTTCATCGTTGCCGCTGATGACAAAACCTAGTTCATCACCACCGACTATGAAAACACGCCTGAAATCGATCTTGCCGCTGGAATCAAGAAGTTTGTTCGTGGCAAGCTTGAAATAATTGTTGCCGTCTAGATGATTTCCGAACTCATTGTTCTGGACAAAAACGCTGTAGATCTGATCATTATAATTGTAGAGGTCTTCGAATGTGCTGATTCCAGATTTTATGCTTTTGAGTGCAATCGATCTATCTGTCATGTATGAGCTTATCGGTGCGTATTCTATCTTCTCCCCAAAGAATCCAAATTCATTCAATACTTCATCAGAAAGATCATGCAGATCATCAAGAAGCGACAGGATAATTGGTTCATTGACTTTATAAGAAACGACAGATGTTCCTTTTGTTGCCTTCGCAAGTGCTATATCTTGCTCTGTATAAGTTATATGATTTCCATCTATATCATATGGATCAAGCCCACCGATCTGATATAATTGTCCATATTTCCCCGCTGTTGCTGATTGATCATTCAGGGCCTGTGCTTTTTCAATGCCTTTTCCATCAATATCTGTTATATCACCTTTCTTTGAGACCCCAGCATAGAAATTGAGTTCATCTGTTAATAGACCACGAGCGAATTCAACAACGACATTCCCTTCTGTATCAGTCTTCAGATCCATCTCAATCCCATCGAATGTCTGTGTTTGGTCCGCAGCGGACACAGATACAAAATTCTTGTTTCCGTTGACAATTATGATTAAATCCTGATCTTTTCCTTTTTGTATCTCTACTGTGTCTTTGCCATTGACATTATCTACTTTCATGCCTGCGAAATCTTTGTCTACTGTGATATGCACATCCGAACCCATCTTCGTTTCGACATCCGTTATGATAGACCGCTTGAAAGTATTATCTGTAAGCATGTCGCTTAGAAATTTTACTGGGTCGTCTTTTGTTGAATCCCATGCTGATATTTTTTCTTCAAGTTTCGATGCGACGGTTTTTAAGTATGTATCTCCGACATCATGGCCATACCTTCCATTCACCTGATTTTTAAAATCTTGGATATCTATTGTCGCGACCTGTATCTGTTCATCACCATAATTGAAGATGGCTTTGTATGTCTTTCCAGCTTTGTGATATAATAATGCACTTGGTTGGAC
>PCVE01000034.1 GCA_002762705.1 Candidatus Woesearchaeota archaeon CG11_big_fil_rev_8_21_14_0_20_43_8
CCCTTCTTCTTTTTGGTTTTTTAGCTGTTGATATGTCATGGTTGAATAATGCAGGTAATCTATCCCTTCTTTTGCAGGCTCTAGTTTCTTGAGATACATCTCATAAAGCACATCTTCAAGCACGCCGAGCTTGACATACGGTTTCAGGTAATGCGCGAATTTTACTGCAATATGCATCTGATCGTATGTGTTTTGAAATGGCCTGCTGTTTGACAAATTGTTATCTCGATCTCTCTTTGATGATCCTGAGAATTTAGTGGATTCTACACTTTTTTGCATATCTTTGAAAGCAGTGAGTCTCTCTTCAAGATATATCTCTGATGCTGAAACGCTTTTTTTAGCCATCGAATCCCCTCAGTCTTACCATTAAGCCGGATTGAGACATGATTAATAAAGGTTTTGTCTACAGTAGCTTCAGTTCTACGATGCTCTCGATATGATTGGTCTGAGGGAAGAGATCAAATGCCGCAGCTGAGACAACAATATATTTTTTCTTGAATTGGATCAATTCTTTTCTCAGTTGATCCGGATTGCAAGAGACATAGATTATCTTTTCCGGCGCAAGATCCAGAAGATACTTGATCGTCTTTGGATGCATGCCTGAGCGCGGGGGATCGGTAAGTACAATTGGATTCTTCTTTTTCTCGATTTCAAGGCGATATAATGTCTTTGCATCCAGGACGACCGCATCTATGTTCATCATATTGTTTTGGGTTATGTTCTCTTTTGCGGATTCTATGCTTCCTTCATGAGACTCGACGATCAATGTCTCCTTGAACATCTCACATAGACCGATGCCAAATAGTCCGACTCCACCATAAAGATCGAGAAGGAATGAGTCTTTAGTGTAATGGCTCGCAAGAAGTGTCTTCACATATCCAACCATCTCTTCTGCCATCCTTGAATTGTTCTGCATGAATCCCTGGATAGAGAAAGAGTATGTCTTCCCAAGTATCTTCTCAGTTATCTTGTCTTTTCCTTTGACTACAAAAAAATCATCAGATGCGCTTATGTCTGTGTTGCTCGCCGCGAACGTGACAACGATATTCTCCGCGCTTGTGTTTTTTGCGAATTCTTTTATCTTCTCTGTCGCGTCTGCGATCTTCTGTGAATCTGAGTTCAACACGAAAGATATCGATGAATCATCGGTGAATTCAGGGGCCCTGATGACTGAATACCTAAATGTCCCTGTGTGCTTTTTCATGTCAAAGACATCAAGTCTGTCTTTGTCGCATAGATCTTTGACTTCTTTTAGGAGTACATTCAGCTTATTATTTGATATAGGACATTCACATACTGGCACAAGTTGGTCCCATCTACCTTTTACCCTGAGCGCCGGGCTAGAATCAGTGAGCGCGAAATCCATCCTGTTCCTGTAACCATATGGTTCTTTTGAATATATCTTCACTTCGCATCTGGTCTCGACGCCGGAAGTCTTTATCGAATTCTCCACTAGCTTTCTTTTGTTCTCGATCTGTATCTCGTATGGGATGTGTTGGCACGAACACCCTCCGCATTTTCCATAGTATTGGCATCGTCCTGTCATTTTCAAAGGAGGTACTATAAGTCTATATTAAATGTTTTCACTAAGAGACCCTTTGTGTCTGTGGGTGGAGTATTGCCAGGACCGTTTTTTGACATTTTTCCAGATCGATAGGATCTGCCTGGCAAACTTATTTATACTTTTCAAGGATATCATCAGATAGACAATGATACTGACTATAACGCGGCATGGGGAGACTATCGAGAACCGCGATAGGATATGCCAGGGCCAGCTTGATGGACTGCTGACTGATCTAGGTATAGAACAGGCTAAAAAGCTTGCCAGCAGGCTTAAAGATGAATCTTTTGATATCATATACTGCAGTGATCTTGGCCGGACAAAAGACACTCTGAAAGAGATCAGGTGTTTTCATCCTGATACACCAGTCGTGTTTGTGAAGGAGCTTCGAGAGCGCAACATGGGTGAGCTTGAAGGACAGAAGCACCGGATCGATTGGAAAGTGGCAGTCCAAGAAGAGAGAAAAGACATGCGGATACCCGGCGGTGAATCTTTTCAGGAACTTTACGATCGTGTGAATGTTTTTGTCGATCATATCCGTTCTAAGCACAGTAACGAGAGTGTCCTTTTCGTCACACATGGTGGTCCGATACACATGATGCTCATGATCCTGCTCGGGATGAAGTGGGCTGAGAGTTTTGCACGGATCATAGGAAATACTAGTGTCACGATTGTAGAAGTGGACGGACGATGTGTCCAGCCGTTGCTGATCGGATGCACGGATCATCTGGATAGTTAGAGGTGCTGTATCTCATCTGGCGATGCAGAAGTCTTTTCTTTGAGTTCAGACAGCGCTTTTCTTCCGATATCCTTTCTGTGGTGCATGCCTTCAAATGATATCATTGAAAGGCCGTTATATGCTTTGTCTATGCTTTCATGCAACGTGTCTCCAAGAGCTGTGACGGATAACACACGGCCGCCGGATGTGAGGAGTGTCTCATCTTTCTTTTCAGTGCCAGAATGGAAGACGATAGTCCCCTGGGCAGGCTCAATCAAGATATTTTTTCCGACTTCATACTTCTCGGGGTATCCGCCTGATGCTGCGACGACTGTCGCCGCGAATCCGCGTTTCCATCTTATATCTATCTGGTCAAGTCTTTTCTCTGTGCATGCAAGCATTATCTCAAGAAGATCAGATTCCAGAAGAGGCAAGACTGCCTGCGTCTCTGGATCGCCGAATCTGCAGTTGAATTCTATGACTTTTGGGCCATCTTTTGTTAACATAAGCCCTGCATATAACACACCGACATAATCGATTCCATCTTCAGAGAGTCCAATCATTGTCGGCAGAAGGATATCGTTGAGAATAAGATCTTCTGTCACTTTGTCGACGAATGGTGTCGGCGCGTACGCCCCCATGCCGCCAGTATTTAGTCCTTTGTCATCGTCAAACGCTCTTTTATGGTCCTGAGAAGGGATCATCGGAACAATCGCAGTCCCGTCGGTGAATGCGAGGATCGATGCTTCCTGCCCTTCGAGTCTCTCTTCGATGACGACGCAATCTCCAGCAGCGCCGAATATCTTTCTATCCATAATCTTCTCAAGGGCCGCGATCGCTTCTTTCTTGGTATCGCATACTATGACCCCCTTGCCTGCCGCAAGACCCGATGCTTTGATCACGCGTGCCCATGATTTGAGTCTCACAAATTCGATCGCGAGTTTCAGCTCTTTGAATGATTCAGATCTCGCCGTCGGGATATTGTGCTTCTTCATGAATCGTTTCGCGAAATCTTTCGATCCTTCAAGAATGGCGGCATCTTTTTTTGGCCCGAAGCATCTGATGTCATTTGATCTGAAAAAATCGACTATCCCTTCTACCAAAGGCGTCTCTGGTCCGACTACGACAAGCGAGATTGAATTCTCTTCGCAGATCTTCAGCAATCCATCAAAATCAGTCTCAGACACATCATGGCACTTTGCGAGTTCTGAGATCCCACCATTGCCTCTTGCGCAGTGCAGTCCACCAAGAGACTTGCTTTTTGACAATGCATGAGCTATAGCATGCTCTCTTCCACCTGAGCCGATGAGCAACACATTCACTTTCTGCAAATATCCACCCATATTAGTTATTTTTGGACTTTTCTCTTAAATATCTTTCTGAAATCTTTTCTTTAGATTTATATACTTGAAAAGTATACCTCTTCCACAATGGGTATTAAAGGATTATTGATCGCTGCTGTCATCGCTGCATCTGGTTGCGCTGGGAAGATGCCAGAACCAAAAGACACTCTCCCTCCAATGGAACAGAAAAAGAATCAAACTATTGAGGTGTATGGTGGGAGGCGTGGTCCATTCAATGTGTATGATGAGGTGCTTGGTGAGACTCTGAAGATAGCCATGGATGCTGCTGAACCAGTGCCAGATGATATCGATGTCCGACTTGAGACTGCGCATAAAAGGTGTTCTTCTGAAAAGAATGTCGAGGATACGGCGTATGGTTGCCATGCACTTTCTGAGCTTCTCTATGTTTCTGCTGAAAGAAAGGGTGAATTAATAGAACGATTGAAAGGTTATAGACGCGAGTCTATTGTAGGTACACTTTGCTATAAATCTGGCTATGCTGGGCTTGAGAGACTATCTTCTGATCTTGCTTCTGCGGGTATTAGTCTGGGCAGCATCGATACATATACAAAAAGATCTATGACTGCGTATGATCAATCAGACATCAAAGATAAGGAGTATCTAAAATTACGCATTGTTGATCTTGCTGAGAATGCGAAATTGCTTGGGTCTGTCACAGTTCACTATCTGAATGATGTGCAACGAATGTTATCTCATCATATCTGCGGCAGACGTCACTAGCTTCTGAAGAATGTTTCTGGTTTTGTGCCATAAAGGGCAGACAATTTGTTTGTGATGCTTTCGATATCTGCTTCGCATCTATACGATATCTCTGTGATCATGTGGCCTGCATGAATATCTATCTTGTTTAAGACAACACAATTTCCATTTTGATACCGTTCTTCTGCGCCAGTATAATTGCTGAAGTCATCTCCAAGTGTCATATTTGTGCTGTTTTTTACAAGTTCATATCCATTGTTCTGGCATACACCGCCGAGCATGTCGAGCAGTGATATGACTCTGTCTGAGTCGCCATTCTCCTTTTTTTCAAGAGTCCGTATGAATATCATGCCGATATGGTTGTCTACCATCTTATACCTGAGATTGAGCTTTAGGATTTAAACCTTGCGGTCATTTTTTCTTCTTTCCTCGTGACCAGAAGAAGTTTATCTCAATGTTCCATTTCCAACGTTTTCCTTTGCGGAGATTGATGAGACCGTATTGCGGATGCCAGTCATCGTTTGAGTAATTGACTATTCCGATCTGTCTTCTATCACATTCTTCTGTCACGATATTGACAAGTCCGACCTGCTGTCCTTCTATCTTCCTCGCTATGTTGACACTCGGGCCTATGATATTGGATTGATCGCCTTTGATATATCCCACGTACCTGAATGCAAGGCCGACATATTGGACTTGATCACCTTTGATTCTGTTTGCATGCTGGATCGCAGCACCAAAACCCTGTATTTGATCCATGCCCACACTTTGTGCATGCTGGATCGCAGCACCAAAAAACTGCCATTGATCCTGACCTACACTTTGTGCATGCTGGACCACAGTTCCAAAAATATGGAACTGACTTCCTACGTCCTTATCCCACTGATATGGTACAAGAGCAGTAGTCTTATTTTTCCCCCCATCGTTCGCATTCGTTCCTGCTAGGGTGTTAACTTCTCTTTTCACAAGTGCGGTCATCGCTGCTTCTCGCTTGTCGCGCGCAGCGAAAGAAATTTGCCGTGCATAGTCTTCAATAGTTGGCAGACTACGCGTATCCGGTGCCGTATAAAATTGCGAAAGGCCGTGTGCTATGGCATATGACTGTGCTGCATCACTGGTCTTGCAGGGAAAATTCTCAAAGAGCGCAAGGCTTGACTGATATATGTCATCCGGGAAATCACTTATTTCTGCCATTTCATCCGTGAGATATAGTGTCGCTTTTTAAGCGTTGCGATTAATGTGGTTCGTAGAAAATCGTCTTCTCTGGAGATCGGTCTCATCTTTTAGCTAGGCACTCTGACCCTACTCTCTGGTCAGCGTGCGCTTCCTGGCCCCTTCTGATAGGCCATAGATGTATGATGGATTAAGAATGGCAGGGCTGACCTGTGTCCGGACCGTTTGTGACGGCCCGGGACTCTGCCAAGTGGGGATCTGAAAAAATATGTACAAATCATCAAAACACGACTTTATACAAAGCTGTTCAATGTGGTCTGATGTGTTTATTGATCTCCTGTGATTTTGCGTATTCGACAATGGTCGCACGGCTTTGTAGAAAAGTTCAAAATATAGAGTCCTTAAGCCGTAAGGCTTAAGAACAATGTAAACTATCTTTAATTTGAACAAAAAAAGAGGTTTA
>PCVE01000111.1 GCA_002762705.1 Candidatus Woesearchaeota archaeon CG11_big_fil_rev_8_21_14_0_20_43_8
CGGCTTGAAGCCGAGGCTACTTTGCGAAAAGCGATAAAAGATACTATTGCAAGGAAGGGCAAGATCCTCATGCCAACTCTTGGATCTGGAAGGGCACAGGAGATAATGATGCTTGTCGAGACTATGATCCGCGAAGGCGAGATCCCTAAGACGCCTGTTTACATTGATGGTCTTGTTTGGGATATCACTGCGATCCATACTGCTTATCCAGAGTTCCTGAGTGTCGGAGTCCGGAAGATGATCTTCCATAAAGACCAGAATCCATTCTTGTCTGAATGTTTCAGGCGAGTAGGCAGCGCAAAAGAGAGAAAGGAGCTGATAGAAGATGAAGGCTCATGCGTGATAATCGCTACATCCGGCATGCTTGTCGGTGGACCATCTGTCGAATATCTCAAGAATCTCGCTGACAGCGACAGGAACACGTTGATCTTCTCATGTTATCAGGCAGAAGGATCGCTTGGCAACCGTATTCAACGTGGTGAGAAAGAATTTATGTTCTCTGACGGTGGAAAACCAGAGCCTTTGCATATCAAGATGGATGTGTTGAAGCTTGAGATAACAAACCATTCTGATCGACGTGAATTGATGCGCTTTGTCCAGCGATGCAATCCAAAGCCGAAGAAAGTCATCATAAACCACGGCGAGAATTCAAGATGCCTTGATCTTGCGAGCTCGATTCACAAGCAGTTCAGAGTGGAGACTGTCGCTCCTCGGAACCTTGAAACGATCCGGTTAAAATAGATTTTTGGTTTTGTTTTCAATCATTTTTTCTTCTGTTCTAATCAACATCTGCTTGTGATAAATCCGGAACATTTATTAATAACCTCGTACATTAGTATACAATAGAGTATACCAATATGGTTCATAGTACTACCTTAGGCAACGAAAAGGGGGCTTTGGAAGGCCTTAAACAATGGTGATGGCATATGTTCGATCATCCGTATTTCAAGAAGAACGGTTCATTCCGTTTCAATGGCGATGTTCCGAGTAGCCCCACCACCCCGTTCCATAAAAGCAAAGAGGTCCAAAAAATGACAAAGATGGTGAAATACCGGTGTGGCGCATGTAGATATGCGTTCGCACGAAAAGAGGGCTTCAGAGGTTCCCTTTCTCGTTGCCCTTATTGTGGCAGAGACGGCGCGATCCAGCAAAGAAAAGGTGCTGATCAATTGTTGAATGAGATGATTGATTAAGAAGACACATCGAATCTTTCTGCGATCCGTCTTATCTCTAAGTCTCTGACTGTCGGAAGATATGCTTTATCTCTATCTATATTCGCGCATACATTGCATGCCAGATCGAACTCGCATGAATCGCAAGAACCTTTTCCTTCATACATTAGATCAGTCTTGCAGTATTCCGCAAGTGATTTCGCGCGCATAGATTTTGTGACTTGGATGATCCGTTTGTTGAGTTCGATATTCCTTTTTATTGTCAGATATGTTTTGAGTCTTGTGTCCATCTCATCGACATTCCCATATTGGTTTCCTGTCATCAGGCAAGTCGGTGATGAATGTGTGATATTTCCATCTGTGTTCACAGTCATGCTGCTGAGCTGGATGGTCTCTTCGAAATAATCGATCGAGTTTGAGACTGCTGAGCACACACCTGCCCCTTTCCTATGCATTGTCAATCGTCCATCGTCGTGATGCGGACTTTTGCCACCAGCTCCCCAGACTCTTAGACTAAGATCAAATTCTACCTGGTCGGAGTCTGAGAACGTCTCTAATGTGTTATAGAATTGTGCATTCTGCCCTTTGAGAAAATGTCTCATGAATTGTAGATAATGTCTCTTGATATGCTCGGTGTATCTCATCTTCTGGCCATCTGTTGTTATTGTCTGATTTGAGAGGTTCTCTCCCATGCATGCACTTATGAAAATATATGCCTGCGCGAATTTCTGGAATGATTTTGCGAATGACGCATCAAGGGTCACTGTTGTCGAGATTCTTGGTTTTTTGAGTGTTAATGCGTCAACGATTTCTTCGACGCAGATATTCTTGATATAATCATTCTCGATTTCTGTCCTTTCTGTGGGTGGGGTCAGCATTATGGTGCTCTCGATATAATTGATTGCTTTCTGCCATTTTCTTATGACTCGTTTGCGTTTTTTTGATGCTCTATCGATCATCTGCAAGAATTCTTTGAATTGTATCTCGTTTCCTCCTGGCTGATAGCTAAGATCTATATCCAGCCAACCAAGTGAGAAATATCTTTCTACAACATCAAGGTTGTGTCTTGTGTCATCTCTCACATTTCCTGACGTTATTATTGCGATCGTTTTATCCTGCTTTAATCCATGCAATATTATTTTCTCAAGATCCGGATGCGCCAATGGTTCTCCTCCCATCAATAAGATCTTCTTTTGATCCACATTGTCGATGATCCAATCCATCCTTTTTTTGACTGTCTCAAGCGGAACATGCGCTCCTTTTGCATTGGTCTTGCCTCGCTGGAAACAATGCCCGCATCCGGTGTAGCAGCGATTAGTTATCTCTAAGAGAACTGATGTCCGTGATTTCACCGGTTTTAAGTTTTCCACCTTTATATCCACCTAAGATGTGTAATTGGGTTTTTTAGAGGTTTATATATCTTTTGATTTGTTGTCACAATAAAGTAGTTAAAAAACAAAATATTTAAATACTTCTCATCCCCTAAAATACCTATGGGACAGCCAAAAGACTGCCTGGATGACTTCTGCGGCGAAGTCGTCAGATTGGAGATAACAAGAGAAGAAATCGAGACTGATCAGACTGTGAAGGGGCTGTTTGGTGGCACTCTGATACTTTATCCAGCAATCGCAGCAATGATTGGTCCTGAATCAGCACTTATGATCGCTGGCCTGTATCTGACATATAGGAGTGGTCGTGTCTTTTTTTGATTCGTTGAGATTCAACCGAGATCCTGAAAAATACGCAATGAGCATGTATGGCAGGAAACTTTTGCTAAATGATGTCACAGCTATAAAGAGAAGCGCTGGACAATAAAATATAAATGATTGGAGAAGACAACTGACAAAATGGATGATCATAATAATTTCTACTGTTGGTTACCTGGCCAAATGTATCGCCAGGAAGGCATGATCGGCGTCAGATACGATGGACGTGCCATACAGCTTAGGAAAGATATCGATAGGATAATAGAAGAGACCGGTTTTGATCTCAAGAGATTCACAGAGATCCAAGATAATTATCGAGAAGTCTCATCTCGTGGGATAACTATAGCTATCTACAAAAAGGGCAGAGATGATCCTCGTCTTGAAGAGATCGCTGCAGAAGAGAAAGTCTATCTCACCATGCGCGAACAGATGGTCAAGCCACTTTATGAACGATTGATCGGGCTTGGATACACAAAGAAAGAGCTTGAGCAATAGTCACCAGATAAATGGTATCAGTTTCTTTGTCTTAGAACAATAATTCCTATATTTTTTTCCAAGCTTTTTCATCATCGCCTCTTCTTCGACCTTGATCCTGTGCATGCCGACTGCAAAGAAGATAAAACAGCAACCAATCCCGGCAAAAGAATCCATCAGGACGGCATATCCCATAAACAGTAGACCAGTTCCAGTATACATCGGGTGGCGGATATATCTGAACATTCCAGTGTCGATCACTTTATGATCTTCTCTGACAGATACTTCATAAGAGAAATATTTTCCAAGTTGATGTTTAGATATCCATCTGATCGCAAGACCAAAGATGATAATCAGTAGTCCGCTGAAGAAACTTATTCCATACATCATCGGATGATCAAGTAATCCTTCGATTGTAGAGACGATCACTACCAGAATCATCATGGCAATTATCAATGGCAGAGTATTATATCTTTTCATTCTAGAACCTCTTCACTCCATTCAACAGAAGCATAAATATATTTTTTGACATCTGGATCTCTCCAGCAATCATCATCCATATTCCCTTTCCGGCATAACTGCGTCAGGAAATCATCTTTATCTGGGATCTGTTCCCATACCACCGGTAGATAAGTGGAACGCTGGGACACGCTTTTCTCGAGTATCACACCATCGATCCCTTCTCGCAGAGCATTATAGAACACATCGGATGCGACATCCTGCAGTTTTGGGATCTCAAGGACTGAGATTGAATATTCCAGGCTTTGAAGTTCACTCTTGCTGATTGGCTTGAATCTGCTGTCTTTCATCGCGGCGGCGATAGCATTATTCCGTACAGAAAGATAAAGCGGTTCAACAGGCTCAAGATGACCTATGCATCCTCTGAGCATCCCATCGATCTTCAATGTGACGAACGCTGCTTTTTTCTCAAGCAAAGAAGGATACTTTGATAATGTTTCTTTATCCGGATCATATCTTTTATTATCATTCACTGCAGCTTCGACCGAATCCTTTGCGATCATAAGTAGCATTTTCTTCTCTTCAGGCGATAATCCAGATCTCTCTTCGCTGAACACGATCGATGAATAACCGACCACACTATCCTTTGAACCAGCAGTGTCGCCTGAATTGCGATAATCGGCGATCTTACCCGTCCATCCCTTATCTTTCGCTATGCTAAGCAGCGTCATCATAGACGAAGGCCCGCAGAGCTCGCATCTCTTGGCGTTCTGGATATCAACAGCTTCGATATCTTTTATGCAGCTATTATCCATTGTGACAGCATTATCATATTTATGATAATGCGATAAGTCAGTACTGACGACAATCAATGTATCAGGACCAAGATGTTCTTTGATCACTTCCTGCACAGCTTCTCGGTCTTTATCAGAAATGGATCCAAATATTATCGGCACAATCTCAAAATCGTCAAGTGTCCTGTCCAGAAAAGGCAGCTGGACTTCGATCACGTGTGTCTTGTGGGCGTCGTATACTGTTCTTGCTATCCCCCTCAGTCGGGTGTCATTCAAGATTGTCTTAGCGATGGAAGAGACTTTGACTTCTCCGGTCGGTACTTTGTAATGCGTGACTGGCAGGATAGATATCCCATCGAATCTCGCAGCGGGATTGTGATTGTCGGCAAGGATGAATACTGTCTTATAATCATTACCCAGTTGATTATATCCTGCTGCAGCAGTAAGTCCAGAATAGATATAACCTGCATGCGGTACGACAAGCGCTTTTATCCCACTGATATTCATCTCTGGCGCTACAGCGAAATAATTGCCAAACATATTGTCGATGCCATTAGCAGTTGCAGGATAAAATGTCCCTGCGGCAGATGGATTCCGGACAACTTTTACATCGTCTAGATCACCAACATTCACAATAGTGATATCTTCTTTTGTGACATAGAAATACCCAATCGTTATGACTATAAGTGCAAAGACAATAAATGGCAGCAACCATTGTTTTGGTTGTTTTGTCTTCTTTTTCTTCGTCATCAAGGAAATATAGGAAATATAATATAAAAATCTATCAGTCTATCAGGACAACGTTTCGTGTGCTTTCAAGAAGGAATGGATCCTCTTTGGCTTCTCTGTCAAGCTTGAGATATATCTTATCCCATTTATCTCTGCCATGTAGTCCATAGCATAAGAAGGGGATGACTGTGTTTTTTGTCGGAAGATAGAATCTGTTGCCTAGTCTTTCGTCATATGATCTTTGCACAAGACTACTGATAAAGATGCCAGTCACCATCTGTTCGATGCTTGTTCTCTCAGAGCAGAGTCGGGTCATGAAATCTGTGATTTGCCTTGGTTTCATAAGAAAACTATATTCTTGATCGATAGCAATCTGATATTGCGCCTTCATATTATCTCTTGAATTAGTTTTGTTGATATGATGTCTCATGATATCATAAAGATTGAGTGCATTTCGGATCATATTCTTTTCCATGTGATTCACCTAGCTTGAATCTGCATGGTTTTACATCATCATATTTAAACCTGTCGAAAGAATTATATACTGTCCTGACGGGTGATATAATCATGGCATTGAAACCTCACAAAGATCTGAAACTCTGGTTCGCGATATG
>PCVE01000093.1 GCA_002762705.1 Candidatus Woesearchaeota archaeon CG11_big_fil_rev_8_21_14_0_20_43_8
CGAGTGACTGACGACATGAAGGGAAAAGTGACTGTGATGACGATCATCACTGGCGTGAAATCCCCTTGGATACTGGGTAAATCATCCCTAAAAGAGTCATATCAACAGGCTCGTGTCTTGAATGATGAACTTGGTATAAAGTCACTCCATTAAACTCATGTTTTTTGGACTTCTTTGCCTTCATTATTTTAATCACCCCCAAACACAATGAAGGTATAGAAAATATCTTCATTGGGCAGACCGGCTTTCGGCTCTGTTCTTTGAAGATTTTTTTTCTCTTTTTCTACTTGTTTTCTGTCATCAAAGAAAATAGAATATAAATTCATCACCCGAAAAGTATATAATTGCTTCTTAAGAATGTAAATAGATATGGATGAATTACATATCGCAGTCTATTCGATCATAGGCGCTGCGCTTCTTGTCGCGACCATCACAGATATCAGGAAACGCGAAGTGCCGGACTGGTTGAATTATGGGCTTATCTTCCTTGGAGTGAGTGTCAGAGGCATATATTCTCTCATCCATTGGGATTATGTGCCTTTCCTGGAAGGATTGATCGGGCTCGCTGTCTTTGTCGGCCTTGCATATGTCATGTTCTATGCCGGCCAGTGGGGCGGCGGCGACTCAAAATTATTGATGGGGATTGGATCGCTGATCGGCATCGAGCTTAGCGTGTTCACATTTGACAAATTTCCATTCATGCTTTCATTCATAATCAATCTGATGTTCTTCGGAGCGATCTATGGTTTATGTTGGAGCCTTGTTCTCGCAGTCAAGAACCGGAAGATGTTCCTAAAAGAAGTCAGGAAACTATCTGCTGTGAAAAAGATAAAGAAGATCAAGATAGTGCTTGCCATCGTGCTTGTGGTATCATTCGCCGCATCATTCTTCATCAAGAACATCGCGTTCAAGATCATGCTGCTTGTCTTTGTGATGCTCGCCGCGATCGGGCTATACGCATGGATCTTCATAAAAGCTGTCGAGAAAGCGTCAATGTTCAAGTGGTACCCGCCAAAGAGATTGACTGAAGGCGACTGGATCGCTGATGATGTCTATATCGGGAAAAAATATATCTGCGGACCAAAAGATCTTGGCATCGAGAAGAAGCAGATCGCGATTTTGCTGAAACACAAAGTGAAAAAAGTGCTAGTGCGTGAAGGGATACCGTTCGTGCCAAGCTTCCTTATCGCATTCATCGTGAATGTCTTCTTCCAGAACTGGTTTCTCAGATTTCTTGTGCCATTCTAAGCACGATGGATCAAAAATTACGGGGCAGACCAGTGTCCGGACCGCTTAAGCGGTCTGGACTCTGCCAAGAGGTGATATGAAAAGAATTATGCATCAATCCTCAAGACACGACTTTCTACAATGCCTGAATAGACGGCTAGTGTGAAACCCTCTCCACTTATTTGTACAATTTAACACGAGAAAACGCATTATCTCGGCAGATATGCAATATACATTCTGTTTATCGGCTTCGCTCCGTCCCGAAGGGACTAACGCTTCAGCCGTTTTATAGGCCAGGTCAAAACCCTTCGTGGCTCCCTAGATTGCTTCTCCGTGCTTAGGTATTCAAGACGCGCCTTACGGCGCAGCAACAGGATCAGATGCCACAAAGCAGCTCGTAGGACGAAGGTCCGGAGAGCGTATTTATTGGATCTTGGCCCTTTTTTAATAGTCTCTGCCGTCGATAAAACGAATGATCTCGTCGGAGATATAGTTCTTTAGTCTAGAGGGTTTCACATTAGCCTGAATAGACGGCAGATTTAAATAAGCCCAGACAATCCTATTATCCGAAATCAGGGACGGAGGAAGATCAAAAATGATGGATATCGCAGGGCTTTCAAACGCGATGACAGACGTCATCATAGAAGTGACCGAAAATGAACTGAAGGATTGCAGACTCAGGAAAGGAGTGTTCAATGATTCAGCTGAAATCGATCAAGAACAATTTTTTGATATAGTCCAGAACAGACCAAAGATAAATATACCCGGAGGATCAGCCGCTAATGCTCTAAAAAGCGCTTCAAAACTCGGCCTGGACACCAGCCTTTTTTGCACTGTCGGCGATGATGATTATGGAAGGGAATATATTGCAGATCTGACTAATAGTGGAGTGAAGCCGATCTTTGATATCCAGCACGGTCCAAGCGGACTTGTGTACCTTCTTGTCACACCCGACCATGAGAAATCATGCATCGCAAAAGGCGGTGTCAGCGGCATCTATGGATACGGACTTACTGGACTTTCTGATGCGAGATTCTTCCACACAACAGGTTATGAACTTCTCTCTAATCCCAATCGGACAATTGAGACAATAGAATATGCAAGAAGCATCGGCGCAAAAGTCAGCTACGATCTTGCGGCCCCTTTTGCGGTAGAGGCAAGAAAGAAGGACCTTGAGACGCTTCTTATGCACGTCGATGTCTTATTCGCGTCTGACGATGAAGCTGAGAGTCTGACGAATCTTGACTATGATGCATCACTTGATGCGCTGACATCGATCTGTCCGATAGTCATCATGAAATTCGGAAAAAACGGTTCGATAGTCGCAAAAGGAGATCAGAGATACAAGATCCCGATCTATAAAGTGAAACTCGTCAACACAAATGGAGCAGGAGACACATACTCTGCAGGATTTCTTTATGGTATGATCAAAGGCAAAAGTCTTGAAGAATGCGGACATATGGGCAGCAGATATGCAAGTGTCGTCTGCGGCAGAAAAGAAGCGCACCTATAATTTAAGACCCAAAAAGACCATTTTGTTTCGTTCAGTACAACCGATAGGTTGTACAGCACTGTTTTGGTCCAGCTTTACAAAAAGATGGGAAGAATGCGGACATATGGGCAGCAGATATGCAAGTGTCGTCTGTGGCAGAAAAGAAGCGCATCTTTAACTTTTTGTGGGGGTTAGCTAAATCCACTTTGCGGATTTAAGTTTGCTAAAGCAAACTTAGCGTAATCCCGTACCTCGGAAGCTACAGCCGAAAATGTAGGTCTGCGGCAGAAAAGAAGCGCACCCATAAAATCAGATATAGAATAATAAAGGCGGGCCCGGGGGGACAATCGTGGGATATGGAGTATCGGGTATGAGATATGAAAAAATCCACATCTCAAACCTCACGCCCCACATCTCATTTCGAACCCCCGACCTACAGCTTAGGAGGCTGTCGCTCTTTTTGGCTTCGATTGAATCGAAGTATCCAAGCTGAGCTACGGACCCGCAATGGTTCGTATCCAAAACAGGTAATGCTATCTGTTTATTAATTTTTCTTGCGATTGCGATGTTTATCATATATTATAAGTACTATACGACGTATAGCACGCCAATAGAAACATTTATATATATTGGGGGCATAAAAAGGACTTAAGTAGTGTATTTCGTATACAAATCCCCAAAAACTGAAAAAAAGAGGTGTTGCTTTTTGAGAGGTAAAAAAGGAGTATCGGGTTTAATCGTAGCAGTTCTTCTGCTTGCTGTATCGCTGACTATAGGCGGTCTGGTCATGGGCTGGATATCAAATTACAGCAGTGAAAATATGGATAGTTCAAGCGCTCAACAAGTCGAACAAGATGAGTGCTTCAAAAGAGATTTCAAGATTGTGAGTGTTGATTCAACAGGCCCACAAGGTACAGCTGATGGATGGGCAACAATCATCGTTGAAAACAAGAATGACGAAGTCATCAAAGGTTTCCTTTTCAAATTTATCGGAAGCGATCAAGGGCTTTATGCATTCGAGAATAAGACGAGTATTGCAGCTCTTGGTGGATATGTGCGAAACACATACAGATTGGATGGCACAAGCCTTAACACTGCAAAGAACGATTCATTCAATTATGGTCCCAATAGTGCTACATACAATGTCACAAAAGTCGAAGCATATCCAATAATCGACATCGTCGTGGATACAACAAAAGAAGTTGTCTGCGATGGCAAGATGAAGTATGTAGATGCGAAGAACTTTGCCAACCAGCAGTAAGCTGGATCTTTATTTTTTATTTTTTGGTGATTTTTAATGATAAATTCTAAGAAAGCTGTCTCCGGACTATTGATAGTCTGTCTTCTTGTGGCTGCAGGACTCACCCTTGGCGGGCTCATCATGCGATGGACAGCGACATACACAGAAGACAACATAATAGAATCTGCAAGCGACAACAAAGGAGATCAGGAATGCTTCATACGCGATTACAAGGTCGCGAGCATAAATGTGACTGGACCTGATGGAATCACTGGCGGCTCTGCGACAATATTGATTGAGAACAAGAAGGATGCATTGATTGATGGATTCATATTCAAATTCATAACAGACAAAGAAGTTCTCTATGCATTCAAATACAAGGACCAGACTTCTATGCTTGGAGGATACATTAGAAATTCATACAGCTTCGCTCCAGCGACAAAAGATGTGGAAGACAATAACCCTTTCAGTGCGGCGAATGCTTTCAATGTTAGCAAAGTCGATATCTATCCGATAATCACTGTCAAATCAGACACAAAGCGTGAAGTGGTCTGCCAATCAAAACTAACGACAATCGAGAGCAAGGATTTCACATGATCCAGACGAATTGATATATACTTCTTTTGTAATGACTATATAAACAACAAATCGCACCCCTTTATTTTTGCGAAAATATTCTTCCTTCTTGCAGAGTTCCGACCGATGCCGGTCCGAACAATTGCCAGCCAATGATTCCATCAATATATAGATATCTCACTTTGATAGTGGATCAGCGTGAAGGAAATAAGCGCACGCTGGCTCTTAACCATGGTGCCAAGCAACAAAAATTATTGTGAAGTTCCCAAAAAAACAAAAGAAATCCAATAAAGCCCGCAATAACCACAATTTTTATGAATACCGAAGCATCTCTCATCTATTGATATGACATCACTTTCAATAATCGAGCTACCAATGCTATCTGCTGTGTTAAACAACATAAAACCAGTAGATGACATATGGAGACCGGTCAATCAGTTCAAAGAAGAGATCGCAGATGAACTGAAAAAGCATAATATCACCGCGACACCGCAGGTAGGAGGATCCATCGCAAAGGACACATGGCTCCGTGGAGATTTCGACTGCGACATGTTCATCAGGTTTGATCGTGCTTACAAAGACCAGGATATCTCAGATCTCCTTGAGACAGCTCTAAAACCATTTGGCTCAGATAGGGTGCATGGATCAAGAGACTATTTCCAGGTCCAAAGGAACAATATAAAATTCGAGATCATCCCAGTGATTGCCATAGAAAGACCAGAAGATGCATTGAATGTGACTGATGTCAGTCCTCTTCATGTCGAATGGGTGAAAAAACATGGCATGTGCGATGAGATCAGGCTTACGAAAGCATTCTGCAAAGCGAATCGGGTCTATGGTGCTGAGAGCTATATAGGCGGATTCTCAGGACATGTCCTGGATATTATAACAATCCACTATGGCGGATTCATGAAGCTCCTTAGAGCTTCTAAAAGCTGGAAGGATGGCCAATTGATAGATATCAATGATGCATGGAAAAATGATGTATCTAAACTGAATAAATCGAAAATAGGGCCATTGATAGTCATCGATCCCATACAACCAGATAGAAATGCTGCTGCCGCATTGACAAAGGAGAAGATAGAGGGATTCATCTCTGCTGCGAAAGATTTCCTGCAGGAGCCATCGACAGATTTCTTTGTCAAAGAGGAATTTTCGACCAAGAAGATATCTGAAACATATCATAGAAAAGACTGCATCTTCATAGAAGCTGATCCTGTCGAAGGCAAGAAAGATATCATCGGAGCGAAGCTTATGAAATCGTTCGAATACATAAAGACACAGCTCTCACTGAACAATTTCAAGACAATCGATTCTGGCTGGGACTGGGAAGAAGGGAAAAAAGCCACGTTCTGGTTGATCTTTGAAGACACACCCT
>PCVE01000078.1 GCA_002762705.1 Candidatus Woesearchaeota archaeon CG11_big_fil_rev_8_21_14_0_20_43_8
AAATTAAAGATAGTTTACATTGTTCTTAAGCCTTACGGCTTAAGGACTCTATATTTTGAACTTTTCTACAAAGCCTGGATGCATGATGGCAGATATCATGAAAACAATTATATAGGCATATGGCCTAAAAGTAGATATATGGTGCGACAGTCATGCGTTTTCAATGGTTCTAAAAAAGGTTTCACGACATTAGGAACAATAATCCTCTTAATAGCGTTCACGCTCGTCGCTCTGGTCGCAGTAGCGACATATTATTCTGTCGCAAGTGGCATCCAAGGCAAAAGCCAAGTCACAGCGCAGGTGATAACAACTGAGATCACCACAAAACCGCATGTGATGAAAGTATCTGGGACAGATGGCACAAATGGTGATCTTGAGAATCTTTTTCTTTATGTCCGCGCCAATACCGGCGGCAATACGCCGATCGACCTACGGAAGATGGCTGTGACTGTATCACGACGGAATAGGACAGATGTGTATGCTTTTTCAGCTTTAGGTCCAAGCACTGACAGATTCAATATCACATATATCGACCAGGGTCCTGATTGGCTGCAGTATTTCATGGGTTTTGGCGATGTCGTATGTATCGATCTGATACTCGCAGTCCCGATCTCTAATGGCGAAGAGATAAGTATCGCGCTCAGACCATCTAAGGGGGCGACTGGCATGGCTGAATTCAATACGCCTGAATCGATAGCAGTGCAATATATCCAATTGTATCCTTAAGCTTTATAAATCTGTGATCCAGTATTGTTTCTGATGGCAAAAGAGCATAAAAAAAAGAAGCAGACATGGCTATTTCTTCTCATAGCTTTTATCGTTGTCCTGATTGGATATCTTTTCATCAGCGCAGATAATAATAACAATGATGATGTTGTATCTGCTGGCGATGTAGATACATCCGATTTTCCACAATGGCTTCTTGACATCTATAATGACCCACCAAAAGACACGTATGTCCCTACTCTGTTCGATGTCCTTGATTTAGCATATGAGAACGGCACTATTACAGAAGAGCAGTATTATCTTCTGAGCGTGAACGCTTGGTTTACGGGAAAAGGCGGAAAAGGACTGACCGGGCCGATGCCTGATGAATATGATCCGACTACGTTGCTTGGCCTGATATCTGATAATATTGAAAATCTCTCTTCTGATGCGCAGAAGATACTAAGGCCACTCATCCTTCCTCCGCAGGAAAAAGACAGTTTCTGGAATGATGACAATAAGTTCGACGATTATATGAAAAAGCTTGAGATCATCCCCTCTGTGACAGCAGTCATCAATAAAAGAGGAGGTGTCGCAGGTTATCTGATAGAGCATCCTGGAGAGCAATACCGCGCAAAGATAGATGCGATCGGCGATGAGTTGACAAAAGCTTATCAAAAATATATCGATGCCGGCTACCCACAGTTTCAGGAATGGTTCTTTGTGAAGCTTGTCCCAAGCATACCTTCATCAGGCAATACGATTATCAGGGGTTCTGCAGAGCTTGCAAAAATCGAAGGCAAGAGGCGTTGCTGGATCACTATCGGGCTGAATGCTGATGAGAAGCACCTTCGTTCGACCGCTGCTCATGAATTGTTCCATTGCATGCAATATAACATGGGACTCAAGATAAATCAAAAAGAGAAATGGTTCCGTGAATCGACGGCTGTATGGGCGCAGGAGTTCGCCAGGCCTGATTTCAACATAGAGCATGAACGTGACACGAAGATGTTCTCGTCTTTTGACAAGGCTTTCTTCGACAAGAGCGACCTAAGGCACTACGCAAGCTATCTTTGGTGGTTCTATCTGTATCAGAAAGAAGGCAAGACCGGCCAGGAAGTCAAGAAGATGATAACTGATGTCAAGACAAAAGGCATGAAAGGAGCCATCAGCGGACGTCCAAATTATGCGGATGAGCTAAAAGAGTATGCTCTTTGGAACTGGAATCAGGACTGGTTCAAATACTATGTCGACACTGACGGGCTTCCATCTAATATACCGTCTGGTTCGAGCATAAAGACGCACACAGCGTATAATCAGAAAGAAGAGACGGTCGCTGTCGACATGCTCGCAGGATCGATACAATACCAGTTCTTTTTCATAGAGAATGACATAAAGAAGATTGAATTCGATCTTGCGAAAGTGAACCAGAACATATTCGAGAAGAACAGTGTCCACATGATCTATCTTGTCGGTGGAAAATGGTATTATCAGGATGTGTCAAAAGAAGACAAGGTGAAGTTCTGCAGGACGCGGGCGCATGACCTGGTGGATGTGGTTGTATTCATCGTATCGGATGCTGATCTTGACACTGATCTGCAGCTTGGCGAGATAAAATACGATGCGAGAGGCGAGTGCAATCCAGAATGGAGCGGTGTCGTTAAATATAGTTGGACTTATACGCACAGCGAGGACCTCTCACTGCTCACATTGTCTGGCGATCCGGGGCAATCGAACTATCGGGAACGCGGGTTCCTTCTATCGCGGGATACATTGGTATATGATGATGACGATGATGAATTCGTCATAAAAGAGCAGCATGTGACTTATTCTTATGATGAATCGCAGACATTCTCTTATCAGAGGGAATGCGGGCTGCAGTTCGAATCAAGCGTCGACCAGGTCAAAGGAAGCTCCATGAAAAAATGGGGTGTGGATAAAGATGACCCAAGCCGGAGCTCTTCACCTACAAGGATGTGGGCGTCTGATGATGATCCCTTGGAGTATGATGTCGATGTCGATATAATCGGCGACTTAAATTCCATACGTTCAGACAGCAGGAAAGTGTCTGTCAGAAAACCCTGTGGTCTTGAGGGAATAAGCACGCCTGTTCCCCCATCATATTCTTCTGACACGTTCACAAGCAAAGGCGTATCTCCCCGCGGCCCACTCAACCAGATCTCGGCAAAGCTGTCTGAGGACGGAAAGAGCATAACTTACAATGGCCAGGGATATTTCAATTATGGAGACACAAAAGTTCCTGTAGATGTCGAAGTCGATTACCGCTATGGGTGATTTCTTCATCAGAATTAGATAGTCACTCATTCAGTTTCTTTATCAGTTTCTTCGCCCTGTTCTCGAGCGAAGGTATCTTTGATTCTAAGAATTGGTTCAGTTTGCTGACAACTTTCTTTTTGAGTTCTGAATCATGCGCCGCCATCTCAGTCAATGTCTGTATGGAGAATACCTTGACGATATTGCTGCCGCTTTTCTCTATCCATCCAAACAAGATATCTTTGACAGCAGTCTTATCTTCTTTATCCAGGATAAGATATGAGAACATCTGCGCGACATGCCACTGGACCTCTTTTTGCTTTATCTGAGACGCTTCTTCTATCAATCTATGCGCATATGGCTGAAGTATCTCATGATGATCTTTCGTGATCTTCTCAAGCGCATCAGCGCATCGCATACTGATGATCGGGTCATCGTGTAGCATGCCTTCGAATACTTCGGGGAACAAAGAAGGATTGTTTAGGACATCATGCACGACTTCATCAGATCTGCCTAATGATCTTCTGTCCTTGCCTTTCAGCTTCTGGATAATCTCTGACATTTTCAGCGCTTCTTTTTTCTTCTTGCCTGCACACGATGGTGTCTGATTGTTTGATGCTGATGTTGCTGCGGTTTTTTAGCAAGCCCTTTTGAAAATATATTTATGTATCCGACAATCAGTACAACCAGGAACACAATTGGATATGCCATGAATCCGATCCCTTTCAACACATCGGATGCAGTGCCTTTGATCATGAAATCCAGAAAATTTATGGTGTTAAGAACAAAAGTTATGACATATATGCTTCCGACTGCCTTGAATATGGGTGTTGGAAGATTGAATGGGAACCTGAACAATGCGAATACTTCTCCAGCAAGGAAGATCAGTGACATGGCGATGATGATGCCTATGTTGCCGTTTAGAAATCTGACTGCAGAATCGAAAGCCACGCTGTTTATAAATAGATCCATGAGGTTCACAGCAAAGACGACTACTATGAACAGAAGCACACCAAGCATGCGTTTTATGACTTTCCAGATGAGTCTCCCTATCATTTTTTATGATAGGATATAAGTGATTTATATGTTCTTTGTTTTCGTCCTGACAAAAAACCTTTTGATCAGTTGTCTTTTAGTCTTACGCATCTTCACATCAAATGATTCACCGATGATTGATACGACTGGTACGACAGTTATCGCAGCAAAGAAGCAGAACAATATCCCATAACTCATTATTGTCGCGAGTTCCTGCATGATTGTCAGGTCACCCATCGACATCGCCTTGAAGCCTAGCAGCGCAGCAAGTGTTGTCGTCGCCATCGGCCAGAACACGTTTTTCAAGGTTATCTCCATCGCCTGGGCAGGATCTAGTTTATGCTTTATCATCTCCTGGCGGAAACGGGATATGGTCTGGATGCCAAAATCTATTCCGACACCCATGATCATTGAGATCACTCCTGATGTCGCAGGATTCAGATTGGTTCCGATAAGTCCCAGGTATCCAAAAGCCCAGATAATCCCGATCAATATCACTGTCAATGGAGTCAATGCATATCGGACTGAGAAGAACAATAAGAAGAGCACGATGATTATCCCGATCATAGAAAAGCTTGATGTCTTTCCCATGTCTTCTCCGATAAAGCTTTCGATGATCGGCCCTACTGCTATATCACCAGCCACATTGACGAGAAGCCCTGCTGGCCTTGGAGTGTCATCTATTATGGCCTGGAGGTCTTGTACTAGGATTGAATCGGTGTATTCATCAGTCAATCTGATAGAAATTATCCCCATTGTATGGTCCTGACTCAGGTATGATAATATCGCTGGAATATTTTCAGTGAGTTCGATGACACGTGTCTTGGACTTTGGGAGAGTCCCTCCGTTCGCGGCCTTCAGGATGCTTGCGGCGCTCGTCGCGCTGATCGCGTCATCGACATGTGAAGATAGCTCTTCTAGATGATACATATATTCGATGACACGTGGATCACGGATATCACGGACTTCATCGGAACCTGGGTTCTTTGAATCTATCTCTATCGCGATCATTATAGAATCAGTCCCACCAAAATTATCAGAGATGATGTCGAATGCGTCTATGACATCTATTCCATCTGGCAAAGTGTCTTCATTATCCATAGAAGTGGTCCCGACACGGGACGCAAGGACTCCAGCGACTGCAGTGATAATAAGTATCATAAGAAGAGCGAGATATGGGTGATGCGATATCCATCTTGCGTACCTATCAAGAAGTTTCATTGTCGCTCACCGTTTTTTTTGTTTATCTTCTTGGATAGCTTATCGAATCTGTGCATATTATACCATTCTTCGAAATCTTCTTCGAATATGACTATGATCGGACCGATTATCAGAGAAGAGATTATGCAATAGAATATGCCTAGAGCAAGACTTAGGCCAAGATTCTGGAGCATCGGCATGATCGAGAGTGTGAGCGCAAGAAAACCGACGATAGTCGTCGTTCCTGATCCAAGGACAGCGGAACCGATAGATGGCACAGCGATCAAGAGAGCTTCTTCCTGGTTTAAGCCTCTGTCTTTTTCTTCTTTGTATCTTGTGAACATGAATATTCCATATTCGACTCCAAGACCGAGTATCATTGCTCCGAGCCCCGCAGTGGCGAAAGAGATCGCGATATCGAGCCAACCGAGTGTGCCCATCGTCCAGATGAGTCCAAGGAAGATCGGGATGAATATCACGATGCCTTTTGTCACAGATCTCTGCATGACTGAAAGAAGGATCAATATGATTATGGATGCGAGGATCAATGTGAAGATGGCATCGCTGCCAAGTATGGTCACGATGGTCACGATGATCGAAGGAGTTCCTGTGAATCTGATCTTCACTCCTGCAGGCGATGAATAAGCTTTCAATTTCT
>PCVE01000136.1:0-4975 GCA_002762705.1 Candidatus Woesearchaeota archaeon CG11_big_fil_rev_8_21_14_0_20_43_8
TACTTTCAATGATGGGCAAGATGATCAATTAGATGGTCCTGACGATGATTTTTTTGATGAACCACCAGCTGACGATGTTGATGATGTTGAAGATAAAAAACCGGATGGCACAGATATTGATGGTTCTGTTGGTGCAGGGTCGGCAGGAGATATGACAAAACCCGATACTTCCGCAGACGATTTAATGATACCTGATGCTCCTTCTATGAAACCAGAAAAACCCTCGCCATTTGTCGGTGAGCAAGGTTCTGATATTGCGATATCGAATCCTTCAGGCGGACAGGAAGTCAAGGTGGGAGAAGACGGCGGGCCGTCTGTCGCATTCGGCGGCGAAGGGACATTCGATGGGAATGTGGGTAATGATTATGTCTCGGGCACACTCACAATGAACGAGGATGCGATGGCTATCCTTGATCCTTCTGGAGATCTGAATGTAGGGTTTGACACGAATTTCCTATCAGAGAAATTCCCGGTCATAAATGTCCGGCCGCCAATCCCGGGAAAATTTATACCGACAGAAGATGACGCCAGGTTCGTGTATGATTATTCTACCGCGACACTTGGCTTTTCAGGAGGGATTTTCCAACCGAGCACCTATGATGTATCATTGATTAACACAGGAGATGAGATGTTCAATGTCAAGTTCACAGATGGCAGGCCGTACAATATCGACATGCCTGGGAATGCTGAGATACAAGGCGTCAATTTCGGTCTTATGAATATCGATACCAAGAAAAGTTATTGGGTCAGGATCGGGCAGTCGACTGGCTCAGCTAGCTGCACTGATTGCGGGAGGCTTGACCCTGATGTCCTTGGTGATTCAGGTTCAGGTAAAGCTGAATTGAATGGAAAAAATATAGTCCTCACTGCAAGATATGAAGTCGAGATTGATAACGGTCTTGGGTCTATAACCGGCGCAGTTGTCGCAGATGAAGATAAATCAAGGATCGGTAATGCGAGCTTTGTCCCGATATATACTGGTTATGATCAGGACAATAAAGCTGGTTTTGATATCGATGAGAAACACATGATAACATTCAGTCTCGTGAATGGTGTTCGAGAGAATCTGGTTCTGTTATCTTTTGTCTCGGGCCATCATGAGATCGTCGAGATGTCGCTTGAGGGCTTTAGGGATCCATCATCACCCTTATATTCAAAAGTTCTCTCTGAATCAGACAGTCCGATAATCGGCAAAGGCACATATCGAAGGCTTCTTTCCATTTCAGCCAAGGAACGTTCACCTGATCTTCTGAAGAGTTATAAGACAAGCTATGATCCGCTCGTGATATCGAAGATAAGAAGCATGCTTGAGCAGGATTCCTTGCGTCAGGTCGCTTTTACGCCATATAGCAGCGAGCAAGCATCATATAAATCGCAGCTGCTTCTTGAGAGGACAGTGTATGGGTCGTGAGGTGTGGGGTGTGAGGTGTGTGTCTTGTTTTATTGAAAAGATTTTTATTAAATTGCATCTCTGGTTTAGACATGCCGAAGATAATCGAAAAGAGAGTTCTTGCGGAGAAAGTGATAGAGATGCGTATCGAAGCGCCAGACATTGCAAAAGCCGCGCACCCGGGACAGTTCATCATACTGAGGATCGATGAGTCTGGTGAACGTATACCACTCACAATCGCTGACAGCGACGAGGATTCTGTCACTATCGTATTTCTTGTTGTCGGACGGACCACGCACGATCTTTCCTTGTTGAACAAAGGCGATTCTATCGCTGACCTTGCTGGGCCTCTTGGAAAACCTTCAGAGATGGAGAAGTTTGGCCATGTCGTAGTTATAGGCGGTGGTCTAGGTGTGGCTCCGGTATATCCAATCGCAAAAAAACTCAAGCTTCTTGGAAACAAAGTCACTGGTATCATCGGATATCGTAGCAAGGATCTGGTCTTTTGGGAAGAGAAGATGAAAACGGTTCTTGATGAGCTGTATGTCGCGACAAACGATGGTTCTTATGGCATGAAAGGTTTTGTGACAGACGCACTAGCAAAAGTTCTTGAGCACGAAAAAGTCGATAGAGTAATTGCCATCGGACCACCTGTGATGATGCGCGCTGTCGCTGACCTGACTCGCGAGAAGAATATCAAGACGATCGCAAGTATAAATTCAATCATGATCGATGGCATCGGGATGTGCGGTGTCTGCCGGGTGGAAGTGGCCGGCGAGACGAAGTTCGCATGTTATGACGGGCCGGATTTCGACGCGCATGAAGTCAACTGGGATCTTCTCTTGAAACGTAATTCCACATATGCTGAAGAAGAGAAGCTTGCATACGCGAAATGTCTGGATGGCGACAAGTGCCACTGAATTTGTCTCAAAAACTTTATAAAGCGATTTTTATTCCTAATGAATATTGAATCTTATAACTATAGGGGGGAAAAATCATGAAAAATGACTTAGAGATTCCTGCAAGCAGGCTATGCCGGAAAATTGAACTTGATTCTCTTGATGATATCGAAAAAGTAAAGACAACAGCATTCATCGGTCAGGAAAGGGGTCTTGATGGACTTGAATTCTTTGTCGATATGGTCGGTTTTGATACAAACAAGTACAATGTGTTTGTGACTGGCCATGAACTGAAAAGAAATGATGATCTTTTGGTCGAATGGTTATGTGAAAAGACTTCAAGAAAGACCTTGATCCCAGACGATCAACTATTATCATCTGGTTTCGACCCAGATGACGCAAAAGGGACATACGCCTTCAGGATGCCTGCCGGTGCTGGCGCGCGGTTCGTCCAGGATTTCGAAAGCATGATAGATAACGCTATCCTGGAATCACAGAAAGCCGCGTCAAGCAATGAACAGATGGAGATACTAAAAGAGAAAATCTACGATGTGCTTGCAGAACATACTAAATTCATGGAGAGATTAGGGGTCACAATTCCAAAAGAGACATATTCTGCATTGGCCAATTCAGTATTGCAGAGTGGGCAGATGAACCTTAACTACATCCCAATCGATGCTCTGGAAGAACCTGTCGCACCTGAAGGTGATGATATAGATCAAAAAGGACAGACGGAATATGAAGAGCAATTGAAGAGATATAAGAAACAGCAGATAGAATTCATCGCTAATTCAAATAAGATACAATTGGATACTGGCTATGCAGAGGAGATGAAACGATTCAACAAGCGCTTGTATGATCTAATGGATCCATCTGCTATCCTTAAAGAGACAACAAAAGAACAGATACAGAAACTCCTCGAACGAGATTATATCCGAACGACTGTGGCTCTATCAGATTATGGGCTTGCTAGTTTTTTTGATAAGATAATGACAAATCTGCCTAAAGATATATCGCAGATAATAGGAGAGATGCAGGTTCAGAACCAAGGGATGATGGGTGGCATCATGGGCATGCCAGGTGGCGAAAATGGATTAAAGACACGTGATAAGTACCAACTGAATCTTCTTGTGGATAATTCTGAGCTTACAGCAGTTCCGGTCATACATGCCCTTGAGCACGGATATGATCATCTTATCGGGACAGCTAGAGGAGCAGAAGTCACTCAGGGCGGACAGATATTCAGAAAAGACGCCAAGTTCACTGATCTCGTGGCTGGCGATCTGATCAAAGCGAATGGAGGCTATCTTGTCATTGATGCTTATGAACTTTTGTTGAAAGGGACATTCAATAAATTCATGGAAGCCGTCGAAGATAGTGAAGCGGTGATAGAATCGTCTGGTAGCCTTGCATCTATACTCCGATCACAGCTGAAATCGGCACCGATTGATGCACATACTAGTGTTATCATGGTCGGTGATGAATCTTTATATTATGCGTTGAATAGATTCTTTCCAAATTTTCGGAATCTGTTCAAGGCGAAAGCCCAGTTCACTTCAGGTGTAGATACAAAAGATGGTAGGCACTTAGATGAATTTGCAGCTCTCATTGTCGATTCATTCGCGACATATAATGGAGTTGAACCTCATATGGACGCAGTCGAATGTATCCTGGAAGAAGGTCTAAGAGAATCCGGCGAGCAACGAAGGATCATCACAGACCCTGATTTCTATGAGGATCTGGTCATGCGTTCTTTGCGTGAAGCATCATTGGACGGCGCAAAAAAAGTAAGCAGTGTGCACGTGAAGCAGGCCATGGCCAAAAAACGATATCGCAGGGGGGCCATCGAAGAGAGGGTAGGTGAGTTGATCGAGGATGGCACAATAAAAGTCGATATCGATGGCAGGTTGGTGGGCCAGGTGAATGCCCTTTCGATATATCTGGGGGAATTTGGAAAGCCGTCGAAACTCACAGTCCGGAAATGCACCGGTAAAGGGACTATCCGGAATATCGAAGAGAAAGCGAACCTGAGTGGGAATCATCATCTCAAGAGTGTCGAGATAATGGAGAGCATCATAAAAGGCGAGCTTGATGATGCTGAGGTCGGATTTCCGATAACTGCATCTGTCGCATTCGAGCAATCATATGGGGGAGTCGATGGAGACAGCGCGACACTTGCGCAGGTCGTAGGACTTGTGTCTGCTCTGAGCGGGATCGGTGTGAAGCAGAACTATGCTATCACTGGATCAGCGAACCAGTATGGTGACGCACAGGCGATCGGTGGGACCAATATGAAGATCGAAGGGTTCTATAAGACATGCAAGGCCATGAGTGATGGATTTGAGAAAAAGCCAGAAGATGGTTTTTATGCAGTCATCATACCAAAAAGCAACACAAGCGATCTGATGTTACGCGATGAATTAGTCTCTTCTGTGCAAGAAGGGGTGTTCAAGGTCTATGAAGTCATGAATTACAAAGAGGCCTGCGAACTTCTGCTTGGAAAAGAATGGGATGATATTCTTTGTGCCATGAAAGAGAACATCTATAAAACAAGGGATTTTGTCAGGGAATTTTCAGATTCCATGACTTCACAGCCGAAAAAAACGTCTGCTATCACGACATTCAGCTCTGATCTTGAGACTCTTCTCGACAATCCGGGGGAGCTAGGAAAGATCGCGACTGATAT
>PCVE01000136.1:5057-5766 GCA_002762705.1 Candidatus Woesearchaeota archaeon CG11_big_fil_rev_8_21_14_0_20_43_8
AAACTACGGTTACCAATGTAGTTGCCGAGGGACTGACGTGGGACGGTTTGACTCCAACGAATGGAATCTGTAAATAGTTAATTAAAGTTCCAGTTAAGCTGTGCGTTAGTTTTTAATTGACATTCGCATTTACTAAGTGCTACTATAACATTAGTAAAAGAAAGCGGTTGGGTGAGGCCAACCGTTTTTGTTTAAACTATGAATCCCGTTAGAGACAACTATGTTTTATTACATCTACGTCATTCAAAGTAAAAAAGATAAGCATTGCTATACAGGTTATACGCATGATTTACGGAAGCGCTTTAATGAGCATAATTCTGGCGTAGCAACTTGGACGAAAAATCGAGGTCCTTTTAAGCTTATCTATTTTGAGGGATGTCTTAACCAAACAGACGCAAGGTCGAGAGAAAAATATCTCAAATCAGGCATGGGTAAGCGCTATCTTAAGAATAGAGTAAAGCGCTTCCTGTCTCTAACGGGATGAATCCCGTTAGAGACAACTAAACTATGATTTCTGCATCATATCCATTTAAAACCATAAAAAGTAAGTTGCTGATAAAACGGTCGAGTTACGGTCGTCTAAAGACGACCTGTCTCTAACGGGATGAATATTAGAAACATTGCCATAATCGCGCACGTAGACCACGGTAAAACCACCTTGGTGGATTCGCTGTTGAAGCAATCGGAAAACTTCAAGTTAAAATTTGAC